>NZ_CAJWCF010000054.1 GCF_913020055.1 uncultured Paraglaciecola sp.
AAGAACGTAATTCGTGCTGAAATCAGCAAGAAGAGACAGGTATTGCGTTGACATATCGGGAGCGTCCATATATGTCTTATTTATTTTGTGATAATAAAAATGTTATATATTTCATACGATCTTCCTTAATCAAACTAACGCCCCAATAAGCCGACGAAAAGAGCGCAGCGAGTTGAGGTCAGATTAATTGGATTGTTATGTGCCATCACGCTATACTGTACAAATAAACGTACATGAATACTTTGGAGTCCAATATGGATGCAATAAGCTATACAGCAGCTAGAGCAAATTTAGCAAACACAATGGCGCATGTTTGTAATGACCATGCGCCTGTTATTATAACTCGTAAAAGTGAAGCTCCTGTTGTGATGATGTCTCTAGAAGACTATAACGCAATGCAAGAAACCACATATCTACTCAGATCTCCAGCTAATGCTAGAAGCTTGCTTGACTCTATTGCCGAACTTGAAGCAGGCAATGGAACCCAAAGAGAGCTTATCGAGTGAAACTTACCTTTTCAACTAAGGCATGGGAACAATATCTATACTGGCAGACAGCAGACAAAAAAATACTTAAACGAATCAATTTGCTAATTAAAGATATCCAAAGAACACCAAATGAGGGTATTGGAAAACCTGAACCTTTAAAACACGGGTTATCAGGGTATTGGTCTCGTCGAATTAATGATGAACATCGCATCGTATACAAACAGCAAGATGATACAATTCTAATTGCTCAACTGCGCTACCACTACGGCACATAACGCCCAAATAACAGGCTAAAAACGTTTGGCTATACTAGCGAACGAAGTGAGCCGAGCCAAACATTTTTAGTCTTTGTTGATTTGCTTGTTAGGTGCAATTTGTTATGATTGTATTACTATGTATAACAAAGGATGCCAAATGAAAACAGAAATGTTAAGTACACGCATTGATCATGATACCAAATTGGCTTTTACACATGTTTGTGATGAGGTTGGCTTAAGCCCGTCGCAGGCAATAAAATTGTTTGCTAAAGCTGTAATTAATTATGGTGGTATACCATTTGAGTTGCGTTCGAAAACTCCTAACTCTAAAACACTCGAAGCTATACAAGAGCTAGAAAGTGGAAGTGGTAAAATCGTCAACGACGTCGAACAACTATTTAAAGAGTTGGGAGCCAATAATACTTAAATGTATAAATTAGAATATTCGACCCAATTCAAGAAGGACTTTAAGAAAATAACTAAGCTATCAATACCTGATGTGATTGAAGTTGGTCACGTTATTACGACTCTGCAACAAGGTAAATCATTAGCAAAAAAATACGTTGATCATGCGCTGACTGGAAATTGGTCAAACTATCGTGATTGTCACGTAAAACCTGACTTAGTTTTAATTTTTAAAATTGAAAGTGAGACTCTTAAATTAGCTAGAATAGGCTCCCACAGTGAACTATTCCGGTAGCACCTAACGCCTACAATAACGGGAAAAACTGAGCGATAGCGAGGTTATTTCCCAGTGAGTGAAGCGAATGTTGTTTATTGTTTTGTTAGGTATTTTGATTTCGTTGCCACAAATATAACGCCCCAGCCAAAGTACCCGTTGGAAAACTAAGCAATATTACAACAGAAACGGGTAACGCAAATTTATGCACCGCATCATTATTTTTAAGCAAATATATACCACACAAAAATGCCAAAAAGCCTATAGCAATAAGTAAGTTAACAAAAATAAGTGCAAGCAGTGATATGCCTGATAGTGAGGTGAAAAATTTAATCACATAAGCGTATGACAAAATAAGACCAAGTACATTAAATACACCATAGATACTTAAAGCCCAACCGGAAGGCTGGTATCGATTTTCCATTTTAAAAACTCTCCATATTCAAGAAAATACCTAACGCTTTAGTGTTTGTACGGCGTGCTTTTGCCGTATAAACCTGTGTTGAACGGGTTGTATACCGCGTCTCTAATTGTTGGTTTGATTTATGCTATAGGAATTTGTAATTTTTGCAAAGGTGAGGTGAGCGACTAATTTGTGGAAAATGTTTACGATCACCTGTTTTTTTATTCATTATTTTCTATTTCTCACGTCGATTGTGGGCCCTTTTTAATCTGTATTATAGCCAACTGGCAATTCAGACAACAAGTCATCCACCGAATAACATTTTCGGTATTAAATCAGCCATCATGTGCTCTGTTAAATTGAATCAGCCGGTTAAACGATAGACCTCTCCTGTGTTGTGTAGATGAGCCGGTAATGCATTCAATCCCACCAACAATAATTCCCCTTGTTTACATTTAGGGCATGCCCAATGATGGCTACAAGGTTCGGGTGGTGAGTCCTTTTTATTTGGTGTGTCACCCTGTGTTTGTTCCTGAATGAGTGTGAGTTTCTTGCCCCGACAACAATTGGATAAAAACCCATAGTGCCTTACTCGCATAAACCCCTTGGGCAGGATATGGCTTAGATAACGCCGAACAAACTCAATCCCACTTAACGTCATCGTCTTCAGTCCTTTAAGTTGCCGATAGTCTCTGTAATAAAACGTGACGCTTTGCTCATCAACACTGCGCAAGCGGGTCTCACTGAGCATCCCTTTTTGCGTATAACGGGATAAATACTTAATGACCGTTTCGGGCTTGGTTAGACATGCCTTGCTGTACACGCACCAAGGCATAGACATCAGCTTATCCGCGTCTGGAATACTGACCTTACGCGACCTTAATGCCTCAAACATTTTTGCTTTAAACACACGTGACAAGGCTTTCACCGGAAACAGGTAATCGGTTTTCACTGACTGCCAATGGTTAGCCGCATCTAATACGCCTCCTGGCACCAGACAATGCATATGAATATGCTGGCTTAAAGTTTGCCCCCACGTATGTAACACCATCGTTATCCCTAATTGGCCCTTAAGGCGTTTACGGTTATGGGCAAACTTATCTAACGTCTTTGAAACAGCCTCAAACAGTGCACTGTACAGCTCAGATTGTGCATAATGGGTGATGACATTTAATTCATGGGGCAAGGTGAACACTAAGTGAAAATACCGCGTGTTAATCACTTGGGCTTTCTGATCCTCTACCCATTGCTGCGTTTTTTGCCCTTGGCATCGGGGGCAGTGACGATCCCGACAAGAGCAATAATGTATTTGTTCATAATCGCAACGATTACACTGCCATTGTTGGGTGCCTAGTTTGGCGGTGCGACAGTCCATAATATGTTGGCAGCTCTTTGCTTGTTGATAACTTAAGGCATGCTGCTGTCTATACGCTGGCAGAAACTGCGCCAGTATATCCGACACATGATATCGCTTAACCATTTCACACCTCCCATCCAGCTAAGAGGTCGCGCCCTTGATTGGAGAGTTCGGGTAACCAATGTAAATACCTTGATGTCGTGCGTACATCGTTGTGTCCGAGTTGATGCTGTAATTGATGCAATGGCATCCCCGCTTCTAATTGATGGGTAGCGTAAGCATGTCGGAAGCTGTGTGGGCTGCATCGTTTGTCAATTCCCGCGATCTGTAGGGTAGCTTTTAGTTTCTTTCTAAGTGACGAAGCGCCTATAGGGTAATTCCCTCGAAAGCTGGTCGGAAACAACCAGTCTCTAGGATGAGCATGACACCAATAGCGCCTTAACTGCTGGATCAGCGAAGGGGGAATGACCACAAAGCGATCTTTGTTACCTTTCCCTTGCCTGATCTTAAACGTGCGGCGTTCCCCATCAATATCTTGCACTTTTAGATTCAAAAGCTCACTAATGCGAAGCCCACAACCGTAAAGTACGGATAACATCACACGGTATTTTTCTGGTGTGCAGTGTTGGATAATGCTCTGTACTTCCGCTCGCGAAAGTAACTCCGGTATCTTGTATTGTTTCTTCGGCCAGCCTACTTTGATGGCAAACTCACGGTGCAGCACATTGGCATATAGAAAATGGATTGCATTAAGTTTTAAGGCGATGGTTGCCCTTGATAGTTTCTTGTCTAACGAGAGATGTCTGAAATAGGCACTAAGGGCTTCATCAGATATGGCGGTAATGGGTTGGTCAAAATAGCGAATTAAATGATCATTCGCAGCCAAATAGGCGCAAAGGGTCTTTTGCGAATAGCCTCTGGCATTAATTTCATCACTGAGTTGTTGCAATAAGATGTTCATCACTTATCTCCTTCGATTAAGGGGGACAATTCCCATCGATAAGTGTGGTTCATATTTTAAGGGGGGGGAGGCTCCGCAACGCGGCTTAGTTCAACGCTTATTATCGAGTATGTCGTATATGTAACTGCTCGAATTGTATTTTATTATCATTATTTTTAGTGCTTACCTTTTGATCTAATTACGTATTTTATACTTCTGATTCCGCAAAAAAACGGAAAGTTCAAAAAACAAAAGGAGCCAGAATTTAACGCGACTTTAATGCTTCCTATTAAAAACTATGTGAAAAATATTTTCCATAGTTAAATGAGTAACTTACCTTTTTTTCTAACAACAAAGCGAGACCTACAGAATTTACATAGTAGGAAGCAAAGCGCGTTTTACTTTATTATTTTCATTATACCTGTGTTTATTGACGGTACATTTGATTGACGGCCTTACTCTACAATAATTCTGTTATTTAGATTTGTTCACCCGATGATCTGTTTTTCGCCTATTTAAGTCAGTCGACTACTTTTTAAATATGTGGGGCTTATTAAGAACTAATTAGATTACCCAATCTATTTTAAATACCTTGCTAATCTGCTGTTGATTGACAACAATCACCAGCAGAAATTAAATTGTTTTATAAAATCATCAATGCAATCAAAATCAAGCAATATTTTACGTCAGTACTTTCCCTTCTTTGCCAGTCCAAACACACGCACTAGTGTGTATTTGGATAGCGCGGCTACCAGTCAAAAATTACAGTCGGTTATCGACGTTACCCAGCAGTACTATCAAGAGCGCACAGCGAATGTGCATCGCTCTAGTCATCAGTTAGCGGCCAGTGTGACTGAGCAGTTTGAACAGTCACGCACAACTATTCAGCACTTTATCGGCGCTAACAGCCACAAAGAAATTGTGTGGACCAAAGGCGCCACTGAAAGCATTAATCTTGTGGCCAGTGGACTGGCTAAAAGTCACTTTAAATCCGGCGACAGTATTCTGATCTCTGCACTTGAGCATCACTCTAATATTGTGCCTTGGCAGCAAATTGCAGAAACACATGAGCTGCTACTTAAGGTGATGCCGGTTGACGCTGCTGGTGTGCTGAAACTAGAAGAATCATTAGCATTGATTGATTCTACAACTGCTTTGGTTGCAGTAGGGCATGTGTCTAATGCGTTGGGTAATATCAATCCAATTTTAGAGATTATTAACAAAGCTAAAAAAGTGCGTGCGTTAACGCTAATAGACGGTACTCAAGCCGTCAGCCACCTAGCGGTGAATGTGCAACAGCTGGATTGCGATTTTTATGTGTTTAGCGGGCATAAAATGTTTGGCCCAACGGGCATTGGGGTTTTATACGGTAAATACGCTTTGCTTGAACAATTACCGCCTTATCAGTTAGGTGGTGAGATGATTGAAAAAGTCAGTTTCGCAGGCACAACCTTTCAACCACCACCGTTAAAATTTGAAGCCGGCACGCCAAACATCGCGGGTGTGTTGGGAATAGCAGTGGCCGCTGAGTTTATTCAACAAAATAGAACGGCCATGTTTGAGCACGAACATGACTTGTATCAGCAATTGCTTGGGACCTTGTCAGCTATCCCGCAAGTTAAGTTGTGGGGTGACAGGGTTAACAGCATTTGTGTGCAATCATTTACGGTACAAGGCGTGAGTCATTACGACTTGGCTGTGTTGTTAGATAAACACAATATTGCCGTCAGGGTAGGGCATCACTGCGCTATGCCGTTAATGCATGCACTAGGAATTGATGGCACCATTAGGGTGTCTTTGGCTGTGTACAATAACCATTCTGACATTGAAACTTTTGCTGCAGCGCTTATTGAATGTATTAGTTTGTTAACTGAGCCTGCCACTGAAGTAGAAGTTAACCCTAATTTATACTTAGATGAGCAAACCATATCGGCGCCGCTTGCTCTGTCAATTAAACAAGCAAAAAGCTGGGATCAAACCTACAGGCAACTGATGTTAGCGGGTAAAGGTTTAGACAGGCTGCAAGACCAATTTAAAACGGATAACAGCGCAGTACATGGCTGTGAAAGCCAAGTTTGGATACGCTGTCTTATTCAAGACAATAAGTTAATGATTGCAGGTGATTCAGCAAGTAAAATTGTACGTGGTTTATTAGCTGTGATATTCGAAGCCTTGTCAGGTAAAACACCTGATCAAGTATTAACCTTTAATTTGGCTGATTACCTAGACACATTACATTTAGGTAAACACCTAAGCCAGTCTAGAGGTAACGGGTTATCTGCGGTAGTCGACAAAATATTTGAATTCTGCCGCCTTCACTCGTCAGATCAACAAGGGTAGATAGCAATAATGAGTCAGCAAAAACCTTTGTCACTTAGCAAAATCCTATCTGTGGTTGTGCTCATTATACTGTTGTCAGTGTTGGGTTATTACGGCAATAAAACAGTGCAGAGTTACTTAGGGCAACAAGCCATAGATAAAACTGGATTAGAGATACGTTCTTTAGAGCAAGCATTGGCGCTAGCGAAAGGTTCAAACAAATTAGTATTAGCTGATATGTCTGCTATTTGGTGCCCATCCTGTCGTAAATTAGACCAACAAGTGTTCTCTGACCAACAAGTTAAAACGCGGATTAATCAACATTTTGTGTACGCCCGAATAGAATACGATTCAGCAGCGGGGCAGACCTTTATGCAACACTATCAAGTCACTGGTTTTCCGACTTTATTAGTACTAAATGCAGACGGTGAAAAACTAGTACAGTTACCAGTTAGTTATCAACCCTTACCTTTTATGGCGACATTGGCCAAGGTTGTTAATGCAAGTCTCTAGTGTTTTGTTTTAACTTTTATTAGGAATATTTGTGAAAATTTATAATTTATTAGCGTGGGTAATACTTTTCGTCATGACCTTTAGTAGCCAAACCACTGCCAGCACTAAGCCGGTGCTGGTCAAAGTATTTATCGCCGCCATGTTTGAAATAGGCGCAAATTCAGGTGATAAAGCGGGTGAGTTTCAGCATTGGTACCAAAGGTATTTTAAAGACAGTCGGTCAATTACGGTCAAAGGTGCGCTTAAGCCAATTTACTGTAATAACAATGGTGTATGCGGCGCTGTGTTAGGAATGGGCAAAGTGGCGTCATCCGCTTCTATGCAGGCCATTTTACTTAACAACAAATTTGATTTTTCCAGCAGTTATTTCATTCTAAGCGGTGTGGCTGGCACACCACCTTCACAAGGAACTATTGGGGATGTCAGTTGGGGCAGTTGGTTAATTGATTACGACTTAGGCCATCGTTGGGCACCTGAAGAAGGAGAGCTGGGAGCGGCGACTTTTATGCCCCGCAAAGGATACGAAAACATTCGCCGTTATCAACTTAACCCGTTATTGGTTAACTGGAGTATGGCATTGACGAGTGATGTCACTCTCAAAGATTCACCACAAGCGCAAAGCTACCGTATGCGTTACCCGCAAGCCACTGCCAGGCGATTGCCTAAAGTGCTAACAGGCACACATATGACAGGTGATACGTTTTTTCATGGGCCAGGGCTGTCGAAAGAAGCGCAATACATCACAGAGTTATATGGCGCGGATGATTACGTGGCGACTGAAATGGAAGCAGCAGCTATCACTCAAGTGATTAGTCGAACTCATGGCACACAACGGATTTTGAGTTTACGTGGATCAGTCAATTTTGACCAAGGCAACCCAAATGAAACGACCCTAGCACACCTAGATCCCGCACCCGGTGAAACCGCAGGTGGCTTTGCCGAAACAGTTGAAAATATTGTATTAGTGGGTGCAAAGGTGACAGATCATGTCGTGAAAAACTGGGCGGTTTGGCAGCAGGGTGTACCAGCACCCAAGTAACACTATTAGCTAGCGATTTTTTGCCTCAATCCACTGCGACATATACTGCGTGCTTTTAAGCTGGTGATGTTGCAGCATCTGGCCAATAAAGTTGTTAGTGCGATGATTGTTTAGGTTGTTTTGTATATCAGCAATACAAACAAGCAACTTGGCTTGGATAGTCTCTTTGTCAAAATTGGCTCTGATAAGATCATAACCTTGCCGTTGTTTTTGCTGCCATAACTCGTCTTCTTGATAAAGCTTTACTGCGTGATTAGCAAAATGTATGGCCGCTTCTTGATCACTATTAAAAACACTCAAATCTGTTGTCAGCCCAGGCCAATCTTGCCCCATGTCCATACCTTCAGTACCTATGTTTGTAGTGACGTTCGGTGTGCCACAAAGCATAGCTTCCGTTAGTTTACCTTTGATACCAGCACCAAAACGCAATGGCGCTAAACACACTTTAGCTTGTTGCATAACGTTTTTGGCATCTTCTGCCCAACCTTTGACTAAAAAGCCTTGCTTGGGATTATGTAATTGCGTGGCTTTGGGCGGCGGATAGGCACCGTAAATATGTAATTCTACTTTGGGTAATTGTTTACGTATCAACGGCCAAATGGTTTGTTTCAAATACAGCACTGCGTCCCAGTTTGGTTCATGACGAAAGTTACCAATACTGATGAAATGTTGCCTGTCTGCATAACCAATATCTGACGGAATCATGTTTTGTAGATCTAACATAAAAGGGCAGTGCAGTAAGATATGTTCGGGTACAGCGTAATGGTTTTTGAGTAATTCCAATTCATATTCTGAAATTATCAAACTTAAGTCACAGCGAAAAATGGATGCAATTTCACGTTTAGCTAAATCACTATTCAAATCTGCAGGGGTTAACGCTCTGTTTTGTTTTAAGACTTGATGTCTAGCGTGGCGAAGTGAGTGTAAATCTTCGGTATCTAATATTCGTAAAGCATCAGGGCAATGTTTAGCTACTCGCCAAGCAAACTGCTCTTCAAGCATAAAGCGATCGAACATCACTACATTAGGATTCAGTTCACTAATGAATTCATCAAAGCTACTGCGATTAAGCGCTACTGCTTGCTCAGTAATGCCTAGGTTTGTTAAATCTACTTTGTGTTCGCCTTGTTGAGCAGGGCTTGCAAAAGTGACCTGCCAACCTTGCTGTACAAACAAAGTGAGTAAGCTCAACATGTGGCTGCCAGCAGCCGATGAATTGGGCTCTGGCCAGACATAACCTAATACCAATACTTTGTTAGTTTTCACCAGAAAAACCTCACTGCTTGGCGACCTTCACACAGTTCCTACCGCCTTTTTTGGCTGCATATAAGGCTATGTCAGCTTGTTTCATTATGCTGGCAAAGTCTGAGTGTTCTTTTGTTCTATGGGCCACTCCAAAACTCGTGGTGACTTTGACTATCTTTTCTTTTGCCGGCTTTTTAGCTGATTGGTTTTTTGGTTTTGGTGGACGCGGTTTGGCTCTAAGGGCAATGTCATAATCTGCAATGGTTTGGCGCACTACCTCAACAAATGGTGTGACTTCGATAGCCGATTTTCGAGGGAAAACGATAATAAATTCTTCGCCGCCAAATCGAAATGTTTTACCGCCTCCAGTTACTTTATTTAGCTTACTCGCCACCAGTTTTAATACTTCGTCACCTACATCATGGCCATAGGTATCGTTAAACTTTTTGAAATGGTCAATATCAGACATCACCACAGTATATTTACGTCCAAGGGTTTGCACATATTGCATTAATGCTCGCCTAGAGGGGATACCTGTCAGCTCATCTTTAAAAGCCATGGTAAAGCTGTCTTTAAGTACTGAATAGCAGAACAAGCTGGCTAAGCTAAGCATGCTGATTAAAGTAAAGTCGGCATCAGGGTATATCTGCATTAATGCACTTAACAGCAAAGCAAAAAACAAAGCGTTATGAGTGTTATCGGTTCTGAATAGTAGCCTTACCAAGCCAATTACTAATCCCATAATTAACAACAGGCTATTGAAAGGGGTAACGAGGGAACGAATATCCGGGGATAGTTGAAATAACAAACTGTCTAGGGAACTCAACCATGTTTGGCTGGCTATTTGTAGAAGGGGAATGGCTATCCAACTGAATACAAATAACAGCAGTAAAACAGCTATGCTGAAACATAAATTAATAGCGGAGAAACCTTTGTCTCGGCTATACAGCAAAAATACAAAACCACACAAAATACCCGCGTATCTGATGTCTAATAGTTCAGCTGTTAATGCCAGTTGTTTATCAGCAGCTATCAACATCATTAGCAAACAGGCGTAAACTAAGCGGCTTCGACCAAACTGCCAAGCAATAATTCCCGCAATAGTCAAACTGGCATAACTCATCCACCAAAGATTAACTAACCAACTTTGAAATAACGTGGTGTAGAAAAAATAGGCACCAAACAAAGCACTAAAAAACAATAATGTGGGCAGGAACAACCAACAAAAGTTGGTTAAACGATATAATACGGGCGATATCTTAGTGATCAACTACAAGACTCACTTTACAAAAGGTTTAAAAGGACAGCTATTGTAAGTGAAAATACCCAGCGGTATAAGTCTTTGTGATAATGTGTTTTAAACAAATTTGAACAAAGCGCTAGCACTTTACATGACAGATACTCGCCCATCGGAACAACACATTGTATTTGGAGCCGGATTAATCGGATGTTATTTGGGTGGTGTGCTCACAACACTAGGCTTTTCAACTGGTTTAGTATGTCGGCCTAGCGTCAAAAGTAAACTGAAATCGGGTATTAAATTAACTGATTATCAGGATCGTCAAACAAAAGCCTTAAAGGTAGATGCCATCAGTAGTGAATCACCATCGACTGAAGTCTTGCCCATTAAACAGGCGGACTTCTTGTGGCTTACCGTTAAATGCACGGGTATTGAACAGGCTATTGTCGACATCACTCCATGGGTAAATAAAGGCACAGTGATTTTATGTTGTCAGAACGGTTTAGGGTCAGACGCGGGTGTAAAACAAGCTTTTCCAGATAATATAGTTTTGCGAGTAATGGTGCCTTTTAATGTGGTTGAGTTGTCACCAGGACATTATCATCGTGGTTCCGAGGGCGATATGACTATTGAACACACCGACAGTACCTTTGAATTGGTTAATTCACTCTTGGCAAAACTGAACTCGGAATTGTTACCTATTAAAACCACCAACGATATGCACGGGTTGTTATGGGCTAAGTTGCAATTAAACCTTGGTAACAGTGTTAATGCTTTAGCCGATATCCCAGTAAAAGCGATGTTGGAGCAACGGGCATATCGTAAAGTCATTGCTTTACTGATGCAGGAGTTATTAGTTGTTACGGATGGTTTAGGTTTGAAATTGCCTAAGATTACAGCTTTGCCAGCTCATTTAATCCCGAAGGTCTTGGGGCTACCAAATTTTATTTTTACTCGTCTTGCAAATAAAATGTTAGAAATTGACCCCAACGTTCGTTCATCCATGTGGTGGGATGTTTCACAGGGGAAACCTACCGAAATAGAGCACATAAACGGCGCTATTTTAAAACATGCAAAGGGTTTAAACATTGTTTGTCCTGCCAATGAGAAAATCAGTTTGTTAATTAGGCAACTAAGTAGCGAAGCAGACGTTCCCGTTGAGCAGAGACCACCTATAGCTGCAGAGACTCTTTTGGCTTGGGTTACACAAAAATGAAATATTGGATTGTAGTTATTTTTACACTCGTCATTTTTAGTAGCTGTTCATTGAATGACATAAATAGCAGCGTACAAACAGTTGATATGGGTAAATTCCCTGGCTTAAGAATTATCCAAATCGCTTCAGTGAACTACCCAGAATCAATAGCAGTTGCTAATAATTCGCGGTTTTTTTCAGACAAAGATAAAGATAACTTTAGTGACTCATTAATTCAGTCACTAAAAAGATCTGATGTTCGTGTATTACCTTCAGCTCAAACCAAAATACATATAGATTTTATCAACCTTGCTACGCAAAAAGATTCAACTGGCTCGCCGATAACATTGGCTGCCAATGTTATCGTGAGTAGAAATGGCATCATTACCAGAAAGACGATTGAAATTAGCAGCAAGGCTAAGCGTAATGTTGGCGCAACAAAAAGTAATAGTGTAAAAATGTTTCTTCAGGAGTTGGGCAACTTACTCAGAGAACAATCGTCGTTTAAGCGATAGGGCATGTTTAGGTTTATTCTTTTACGCACTTCTTAAAACTAATCACAGTAACGTTGATAACGTGTCTGCTTTATCCATTATTCGTAGAGTTTATCAGTTGCTTTTTTCAATCCTAGGTTAGGTAAAAACTGATCTGAAATAGTTAAAATAGAATGCGGATTGTTTTTTAACTTATCATTTTCAATACATCCAGGATTGAGGGCTGTTTGTAATAAATGAATGGCCATATCAGCTAAAAGAATACGCTGTTTTTCAGGCCATTCGCCATCGCCTTTAGTCGCTGGATTATTAAGATAGCTCGTTTCTACCAAACTATGTAATTCCCAGCTTTTTTTAAGTATCTCTTCACTATTACTCTTATTAACAGCCTGTCTCTCCTAAAAATGGTTTGTAGCGGTAATATGCTATTTTCTAACTAATATTGACTGATTGATGCGTTTTGCGCCTCACGCTATGGTTACTGCTATACTGTACTTTGTATACTTAAAAACCAGTTAAGACGCTCGACAAATATGGCCACTCCAGTTTAAACATCAGAGCAAGGTATACAGCTCTGAACTAGTACCAATTTTTATGTTGATTGGTAAAAGAGGACTACCATTAATGAACATGTATAACCCTCCTCACCCCGGTGAGTTTATTAAAGCTACTTATCTTGAACCTTGTGATTATAGTTGCCGATATTTGGCTAAACAGCTAGATGTGGCATCATCTACTCTAAACCGTATTCTTAAGGGGCAGAGTGGTATTACCCCTGAAATGGCTTTAAGGTTATCTAAGGCTTTAGGCCGTCCACCAGAAACTTGGCTGGCAATGCAAGCGAGTTATGATCTTTGGCACGCTAAGAAACATGTTAATTTACGTAATGTACATGCCGTATCGTTTGAGTCATCGTAAATAGTTTCTGCGGATATAATTTACGTAAACGTTCATGTGTGATTAATAAATCTATTACCACCCCAAAAACATTGGTTAACTTCAGAGTGCTTTTTGCATCTCACGATTGCTTAAAAAAACCGGTAGATTTTTGCGTAATTTTTCTTCTATTTGAGGCACTAAGGCCCGGTGTTTTTTATTGATAAAATGGTTTATCGCAATACTTTTGATTCTGACTATTTGAAAATCAGCGTTGAATTGTTCCTGCATTAAATCATCGATTATGAAAACGGCATATTTATAACGATCGGCCTTTAGCATTTCGGGAATACGCCAATCCATATAAGTATAGGCTTGTTGTGCTTTAAACTCACCTGGTGAAAATAGGTTTAACGCGCTATCAGAGGCTAATATAGTGATGTTTTTATTTGTTAAAATGTCTTTTGTGCAAGGTACGCCTTTAATACAAAATAATGTTAGGTTTGCTCGATTTAATTCTGGTTGTATAACAATTATATTAGGGTGGTATTTTGCTGCAATGGCTAACCTCACGACGTCAGCATCTACCACACCCTGATCAAGAAGCCGCAACCCACGTAAAGAGGGGGTAGGGATTAAAGTTGTTTCAAAACCCAACTCGGTATAAATCTCTTCAAAAAGTTTGGCGTACCCTTCAATATTCGGATACTCAATATAGGTTATTGTGAATGGTTTTGATGTTTGCGAAAAAGCATTTAATGATGGAAATGCAATTAAACAAAATATCCATGTCCAAGCTTTCAATTCTTTTTCCTCTTATTAATTAATATTTAGACAGGCATAAAGACTGACCATTTTATCAATACTTAAATTAACTATCGATTTTTCAATCTTCAATAACCTAAACACTTTAGTTATTTGAATAAATAATACGGTTTCTTCCTTGTTCTTTAGCTTGATATAGATTCTTATCCGCTAATTCAATCAAGTCATTTTCAGAGGCGTTTTTATTTGGGATAACACTAGCAATGCCAATGCTTAAACTAACGTAATTTGCTACCGAAGATTTTTCATGGGGGATATTTTCAATTTTCAACTTTTCTAAAAACAGAGTTATCTCATCAACACATGCAGCGGCAAATGTTTCGGGCAGTATCATTGCAAATTCTTCTCCACCTATTCGAGCAGCCAAGTCGGCAGGTCGACTAAAACAATTGCCCCAAAGAATCGCTATAGCTTTAAGACAATGATCACCCTTTAGGTGACCATAGTGGTCATTATATTGCTTGAAAAAGTCTATATCACCAATGACTAACGTTAATGGTTTCTCACAACGTTCACAACGTTTCCATTCGATATTGAGAGTCTGATCAAACTTTCTTCTATTCGCTAATGAAGTAAGCGAGTCATGGGTAGACTGTTGTAATAATTCTAAGTTGGTTTGACGTAATTTTTGATCCTGCATTTCATATTTGTGTAATTCTTCAAGTAGTTTTTTCCTAGGTGCAGTCATCAAATTTTGAAGCTGTATAGGTGATTTCAAAAATCGCACTAAATGTCGTTTAAATAGCCAATAGAAAAGTAACATAGGTAAGCTATAGCTAAGGGCTAAAATCAATTTACCCGTTACATTACCGATTATAATATGGCCTAAATTTTCATCGTAACCAATGGCAAATAACGGAAACAACAAACCATCCAGACATAGAATTAAAATAAATGCACAAGTATAAATAATAGAAAGAAACGAAATGTTGAAGATGAATTTACGAACTTGAATAAACAAAAACAGTAAGAATAATAACTCTACAAATATTAAACCTCCGCCAATCAATAACACTGATAACGACGTCTGGAATATGTTTGTAGAAATATTAAGGTGATTCAAGATTAGGTCTGAATCAAGCAACCAACTGTAAAGTTTAAAACTCAGATAAGTAAGTGTATTTACCAGCAAAACTAGTTTCATTATATTACTTAAAACACTGACATTACGTTCAATGATTAGCAGCATAGTAATACTCATCATAAAAGCACCAAAAGCGATACTTCCACCGGAAATAATAATGTTGTCTGTTAATTTAAACGAATAAATACTACCAAGAAGACTACCTAAAACTAATACAACGCTGATATATATGTAAAAGGCGGTTGCTCTGGATTTGGGTTTTACTGTGGTTAAGTAAAGAGGAAAAACGGAATATAAAGCAATGTTTATAATAAAAGCACTTAGAATATTCATAGCTTAATGACTTATTTGTGTTGGCGTTTTTATGATCATTAAAATATACAACACAACACTAGTAATTTGTATTTTTAAAATTAGAGCCTTTGACTAAGGCTCTTTAGTAATCAACATGCTTTACTTGTTAATTACCGAATTAGCTCTATCAAATATCCTGCACTCTGATACTAAATTTTGTTTTCTAAACTCGTTCTTTTAGTTCTCCTACCCAAAGCGCTGTTGCTCCGCATACTGCCACTGGCATAACTAAAAAATTAACGATTGGGATAAGTGAAAACACACTGACAGCAATGCCAAAGCTAAAACTTTGAGAGCGGTTAGCCTGCAAAATTCGCTTCATATCTGCAAATGATATTTTGTGGTTATCACAAGGGTAGTCACAGTATTGAATGGCCATCATCCAAGCTGAGAACATAAACCATAATACTTGACCCACAACTGGCAGAATAAAAAATAACAATAAAAACCCTATTGCCCGTGGCAAGTAATAAGTGAGCTTTGATAATTCCCGCCCTAGGGTGCGTGGGATGTCTTTGAATACATCCATCAAGCCAGTATCGTCCATAGGCTGGCCAGTCAGGTGTTGTTCGACTTTCTCCGCTAGCAAACCATTAAAAGGTGCGGCAATCCAATTCGCCAAGGTACCAAATATTAGTGCAAAGACTAATAGTATAGTGATCACAGCAATCGGCCAAATAATATAACTCAAGCCGTCTTTTAGCCAACTAAGCCATTCCCAATCCGGTATCAGGTCGGTTACCCAAATAATACTTGCGCTAATTTCGCCGAATAAAAAATAAAAAGCGGTGGAAAATAAAATAAGATTGATTGCTAAAGGGAAAAACACAAAACGTTTGAGTCCCTTGGTTCTAATTAAACTAAAGCCTTGGAAAAAATAGTCCATATCACACCTGTACTGCTTGCTGATTTATCCATCCTAATAAGATGAATTGCAGCGATTTTTCTGAAAATAGTGTCTGTTATTATACGTAACTCATAGATCGGATCAAAACGTCAATTGTTACACTTGATGACTTTTGATACATTCACTGCCTGAACTAAAAAAATAATAACAATTTTCGGAACCATTCCATCTCTATATGCGCCTAAAAAAAATCAGGTTGGCTGGGTTTAAGTCCTTTGTTGACCCAACTACCATCCCTTTTCCAGATGATATGACTGCGGTTGTCGGGCCAAATGGCTGTGGCAAATCCAATGTGATTGATGCTGTGCGCTGGGTGTTAGGTGAAAGTTCTGCTAAAAACCTGCGTGGCGATTCCATGACAGATGTTATTTTTAATGGTTCTACCGCGCGAAAGCCGGTTTCCCAATGTAGTGTTGAATTGGTGTTTGATAATTCCTCTGGGCGTATTCAAGGCGAATATGCAGGTTATAACGAATTATCTGTAAAACGTATTGTCACTAAAGATGCTCAATCAAGTTATTTGCTTAACAATACTAAGTGTCGTCGTCGTGATGTGACTGACTTATTTCTGGGTACCGGTTTAGGTCCTCGCAGTTACGCAATAATCGAGCAAGGCATGATTTCTCGATTAATTGAGTCTAAACCTCAAGAACTCAGAGTCTTTATTGAAGAAGCTGCCGGCGTTTCAAAATACAAAGAACGGCGTAGAGAGACCGAAACACGGATCCGTCATACCAAAGAAAATTTAGAACGCCTTGAAGATGTGCGCGGTGAATTAGGCCAGCAATTAGAAAAGTTGCAACGCCAAGCCACGGCCGCAAAACGTTATAAAGAACTTAAACAAAGTGAACGTCGTTATAAGGCGGAATTAGCGGCTATTAAATGGTTAAAACACAGTAAAAAAATAGGCCTTTTAGAAACCAGTATCAGCCAAAAAGATGCCGATGTTGAAGCTTATGTTGCTACCCAGCGTAATGAAGAAAAAGACATTACTGAATTTAAACAAACCCAGCAAAATTTAAAACAACAACTGACTGATATTCAGCAGCAAGTGTTTCGAGTGAGCACTGATATAACTCGCATCGAACAGAATCAAATCCATACAAAACAAAGACGCCAACAAATCGAGCAAGAATCACTAACTTTGCAAGAATCGATGACTGACAACGAACAGCATCATCAGCAAAATAGTGAAAAAATTCAGCAGTTGTCAGAACAACTAGCACTTGCTGAACCAGAAAAACAATTGTCAGAAGATCAGGTTGAACAAACTCAAAGTTTTTTACTTGAAGCAGAAGAGCAGTTTTCTCAACTACAAAATCAATGGCGTAATCAAGAACTAGAATTTAATCAACGTAAGCAACAAGCACAAAGTTGTCATGGCAAAATTCAGTCGTTAATGTCTATGCAAATACGCACACAGCAACGAATTAGTGAACTTAAAGATGAGTTAAACGAAGTCTTAGATGATGAGTTAACTAAACAAATAGAAGCTTGCCAAGAAGAAGTACTGATACTTGAAGAACAGTCTAAGCAGAGCGCTGTTAATGCAGAACAAACATTATCCATCCATCAAAGTGCGCAACTTACGCTAAAACAAACCGAACAAGGTCAGCTTAAAGTAAGAGGTGAATTGCAAAGTCTTGAAGCGCAACTGGCTGCATTAAATGCGCTGCAACTGAGCAGTGATCTTGATGAGGCAAAACAAGCGTTTATTCAAAGTCATCAGCTTAGTAGTCAATCTTGGTGGCAAACATTAGATATTGAAAATGGTTGGGAAGAAGCCTTCGAAACCATTACCCAACAATGGCAAAGTGCTATCGTGTTGGAAAACAACATTAGCCAAGATAAGTTGCTTGAGTTGTCTGGCTCAGCATGGATATTTGAAGAGAACTACACCGCCACAATACCTAATCAAAGTATCGCTACAAAATTAAACAACCACAACGTACCTACTTGGTTAACACAGGTGATGTATGCTGCTGACCTAAAGCAAGGGCTGGCCATGCTAAACGAGTTGCCAAGTTACCAAAGTGTTGTGACTCAAGATGGTTGTTGGTTAGGGCAGGGTTGGATGATAGTAGGTAGTGCTGATCAACAATCAGGTTTGTTAAAACGCGCCAACCAGATTAAACAACTAGAAACCGAACTTGAACAGGTTAAAAATAATAGTTTGGCTGTAGAAGTAACGGTAAGTGAGGCTGAGGATAAGCTTGTAGCAGCAAAACAAAATGCTGAAACAGGCAAACAGCAATCTGACCAATTTAAACTCACCTTACAGCAGACAAAACATCAGGCGCAATTGTTGCAACAACAGCAACAACAAAATATGGGCCGCAACACCCGCCTGTCACAAGAGTTAGAGCGTCAACAAGAAACCTCAAAAGAAGAGCAACAGCAGCTTGAAGAGTTGTCAGTACAGGCCGAAGAGTTGGAACAAGCGGTAGAAGTTTTGCAAGAGCAGCAATTATCTTTTGAGTTAAACCGAGAGCAACATCAGCAAAAAATTGCAGATAATCGTACTCAGTTAGAATTGGCTAAAAATAAATTACATCAGTTGGCCTTGCAGTTACAAAGTAAACAAAGTCAATATCAAGGCCTATCAGACAATCAGCAGCGTGAAACGCAACTACTAAATAATATGCAAGAGAAGTTAGCTTCACTAAAGAGCGAATTTACTGAATTAGCCATGCCACTAGAAGAACAACAAGAATCGCTGCAACAGTTTTTAGAACAAAAGGCTACCTTAGATATTCAACTACAAGCGTTAAATGACAATCTGGCGGTAGTAGACGAAAAACTTTCCATTGCTGAGAAAGGTCAGCAAGGAGTGACTGACAAAATTCAGCTTATGCTCAGTGAATTACAAAGCATTAAACTTGAATGTGAAGGCTATCGTGTCAGAGCAAACGGTGTATTAGAACAACTTCAAGAGATGCAGCAAAATCTTAAGTCCGTGTTAGAAACACTGCCAGAAGAAGCCGAAGAGAAAAGTTGGCAAAATCTACTCGATAAAACCACTGCTTCGGTCGCTAGATTAGGAGCTGTTAACCTTGCTGCCGTTGAGGAATACGATATACAAGCTGAGCGTAAACAACATCTTGATGATCAAAATGACGATTTAGTGTCTGCTCTAGATATACTAGAACAAGCTATTCGTAAAATAGATAAAGAGACCCGCACTCGTTTTAAAGAAACCTTTGACCAAGTTAACGAAGACTTGAAATTGTTATTTCCAAAAGTGTTTGGTGGTGGCATGGCTTATCTTGAACTTACTGACGATGATTTACTCGAAACAGGCGTGACTATTATGGCCAGGCCACCAGGTAAGAAAAACAGCACGATTCATTTACTTTCTGGTGGTGAAAAGGCGCTGACCGCTTTATCATTGGTATTTGCTATCTTTAGGCTCAATCCAGCACCATTTTGTTTGTTAGACGAAGTTGATGCTCCTTTAGATGACGCTAATGTGGTTCGTTTTTGTAAATTAGTCTCGGAAATGTCAAAAACGGTGCAGTTTATTTTTATTACGCACAATAAAATAGCCATGGAAATGGCTACACATTTAACCGGTGTGACAATGGCTGAGCCAGGTGTGTCACGTATGGTTGCTGTAGATGTTGATGAAGCTGTGGCGATTGCACAAGCTTAAGCGCATCCCTTTTTAATGAATTATAAAGAAGTACGAGTAAGTTAAATGGAAGCAGATGGTTTACGTTGGTCGTTATTAATAATTGGTAGTTTGGTGATTGTGGGGCTTGCCGTTCATGGTATTTGGCTATCCCGAAAAAATAGTGAGAACAAAACAAAAACCAGCAAACACAAAAAAGATCAGGAGTACCAACCTTCTGGATGGCAGTCCGATGACGACAATTTTGACGATTCAGAAAACGAAGCGAATAATGATTTTGTGGTGGATAGCGACCTCAGCTTCGATACTGCGATGGAAGATAATATTCCTGACTTTGTTGACGAGTCGACAACAGAAAATGAGTTTGATGATTTAGGTGTAGGTACCGTAAGAGTTGTATCCAGTGAAGCTAAAGTGGATACAGATACGCAAGCTGAACAAAATCCAGCAACAGATAGCCAAGCAGAACCTGAAGTTTCATCAAGTAAAATCTATGCATCTGTAGTGACTCAACCTAAGCCTGAATATGCGGCTAAATATTCGTCACTAGCAGCAGAAACGGTGGCGATTTCACAGCAGGAAAGAGAATCATCGAACAATTACCAAGGAGCACAAAAAGTGGTAGCACAACCACTTGCTAGTGCTTCATCTAATACTTTTAGCGCGAATGATAATTATCAAGCCCCAGAGCCACCCCCATTTTTACTAAAAAAATCAGCGCCAGAGCCAGAAGAAACAGTTGCTGCTAGTTTAAGTTCAAAAGAGCCAGTCAAGGTCACTCAACCAGCTGCTGCCACTGAACAAACAGTAACCGAAGAAGAACCTCATTCAACCTTGGCAGAAAAATTAAGTTTATCTGAACAGGCTCGTAATTTAGTTAAACGTAAAAAAGCCGATACCGTTAGAAAACGTCGCGAGCCGAAAATGGCCGAAGACCAAATGCGTATCGATTTTGATGAAGAACCCGTTCCAGAGCCCAAACCAAAAGAAGCCGTAAAAGCTAAAGCTGTCGAAGCTGAGCAAACACAAGAAGTATTAGTGCTGAATGTTAAGTCAGCAGATGATAACCCAATTCCCGGTTCTGCTTTGTTACCTATGCTGCTTACTTTAGGCTTTAAATTTGGTGACCAAGATATATTTCATCGACACGTTAATTCTAATGGCAAAGGACCCGTATTGTTTAGCCTAGCTAACATGTTTAAACCGGGTAATTTTGATATTGATAACCTAGAAAACTTTACTACTGGAGGTATTTCATTGTTTATGATTTTACCGATAGAAGGTGAGCCCCATCAGGTATTCAATATGATGCACAATGCCGCCAGAAAAATTGCTGAAGAATTTTCAGCGCAAATATACGATGGCAGACGAACATTGTTAACCAAACAAAGTTTGCAACAATACGTCGAAAAAATTCGTGAATTTGAACGTCAGCGCTTACTAAAAGGCTGATCAACTAAACTCCCAAATAACTATTTTGCCCTAGAATAACTATTCAGGGCAAAGCTCAACTCTCTTTTTTATTGGAATGCTTTTATGGCAGCCTCGCAAGATATTATTAAACAACTCGCATTAATTAAAACCACTATCGCAGAATATAACTATCAATATTATGTGTTAGACAACCCTAGTGTGCCCGATGCTGAATATGACAGGCAAATGCAAGCCTTACAAAGCATCGAACAAGAGTACCCAGAATTATTAACAGATGACTCGCCTAGTCAAAAAGTAGGGGACATACCCTTACCTGAATTTAAGCAAGTTGAACACGAAGTACCTATGTTGTCTTTGGATAATGCTTTTGATAGAGATTCATTTTTGGCGTTTGAAAAACGTATGCAAGACAGAATAAAAGATGACAGCGAAATTAGTTATAGCTGTGAACCTAAGTTGGATGGTCTTGCGGTTAGTTTATTATATGAAAACGGTAAGTTGGTACGCGGTGCTACTCGCGGTGACGGCAGAACCGGTGAAAATATTACGGCTAATGTACGTACTATTAAAAATATACCATTGGTACTAAGAGGCAGGGATTACCCTGAGCGTTTGGAAGTACGTGGTGAAGTGATAATGACCAGAGACGGTTTTATCAAACTCAACAAAACCCAACTAGAACAAGATAAAAAAGCCTTTGCCAACCCCAGAAATGCTGCTGCAGGCAGTTTACGTCAATTGGACTCACGTATTACCGCTAAACGTCCATTACTGTTTTTCACTTACTCACTCGGCCTTGTGGAAAATGAACAGTATCCATTAGCCGATACCCATTCAGCGCGTTTAAGACAGTTAAGTGAGTGGGGATTACCACTGAGTAAAGAATTAGACGTTGCTCAAGGAGCGGAAGCCTGTTTGGATTATTATCAACATATTGGTGAGATCCGCGATTCACTTAATTACGATATTGATGGCGTTGTTTTTAAAGCTGATAACATTGAATTACAACAAGAACTTGGGTTTGTAGCCAGAGCACCGCGCTGGGCAATTGCCCACAAGTTCCCCGCACAAGAAGAAATGACGGTTGTGCAGGATGTAGAATTTCAGGTGGGAAGAACGGGCGCCATTACCCCTGTGGCAAGACTAGAGCCGGTATTTGTAGGTGGTGTGACTGTGTCTAACGCTACTTTGCATAATCAAGATGAAATCCAACGTCTGGGGTTAAAAATAGGTGACACGGTCATTATCAGGCGGGCAGGGGATGTTATCCCTCAAGTCGTCTCGGTGATTGTTGATAAACGACCAGCAGATGCGCGAGACATCGTCTTTCCAGAAACCTGTCCTATATGTGACTCAGCCATCGAAAAGCTAGAAGATGAGGCCGTAGCCAGATGTACAGGCGGTCTTTATTGTGGCGCGCAACTGAAAGAGTCAATGAAACACTTTGCGTCACGTAAAGCATTTGATATAGATGGATTGGGCGACAAAATAATAGATCAGCTAGTCGATCAAAAATTGGTTAAAACAGCTGCTGATTTTTTTAAATTGGAATTAATCCAAATCTCCAACTTAGAGCGTATGGGCGAAAAATCTGCCGCAAACCTTATTCAATCCTTAGAAAATAGCAAACAAACAACTCTTGCTAAGTTTATGTATTCGTTGGGCATTCGAGAAGTGGGGGAAGCTACAGCAGCTAATTTGGCGGCTCACTACTGTGAGTTAGATGCAATTAAACAAGCTGATTTGGAAAGCCTACAAGAAGTAAGTGATGTGGGCGCAATTGTGGCACAGCACTTAGTCAACTTTTTTGCAGAAGAACATAACGTGCAAGTCATAGATGACTTGTTAGCAGCAGGTATTCATTGGCCTAAAATTGAAAAAGTTGAGCTGTCTTCGTTACCACTGGCAGGGCAAACTTTTGTATTAACTGGCACCTTAGCACAAATGGACAGAAATACTGCTAAGGCCACGCTTCAAGGTTTAGGCGCTAAAGTGGCGGGCAGTGTGTCGGCTAAAACCAGCTGTGTAGTAGCAGGTGAAAAGGCCGGTTCTAAGTTGGCAAAAGCAGAAGAATTGGGGGTGAAGGTTATGAGTGAGCAAGACATGTTGGATTTATTTTCTGAGCTAGAGACGTCTGTCTAGATGGAATGGATACAATCTGCACTGAATCAAGTTACTCAATGGATGCAACCCTATTATAGTGAAATTGCCTTAACCATATTGGCTACAATTTTAGTGGTATATGGTGATGTGTTTAATAAACACATCAAACGTATGATCAGTCCTTATCACTTTGTTATTCGCACCGCTGTATTTGTACTTATTTGTGCCTTTGGTTATGGGCTGCTGGTTGTTTTTGCCACACCATATGTTAAACAGCTAATTTTATGGGTGCCATATTTGTATCGTGGCTTAGCGGTTTTTATGGTTTTCCTACTTTTAGGTTATTTGGCTGAGAATCGACGTTACATTTAGAGAAACAACAGAGCTAAGGAGAGTGTGACATGTTCGGCTTTTTATTCGTGTTGATGTTTTTTTGTGATTTGGATCACGCCAATTATTTTGGTAGCAAAATCAAATCGGACTCGAGGCGGTGAAAAGGCTGCTTGGATATTACTGATCATTTTTGTATCTTGGTTAGCTTGGATTTTCTATTTACTGCTGGCTCCTCTTAAACCAAACTCCTAATATTCATCGATAGTAGCCAATATTCATCTTTTTAGTCCAAAAGGAATAATTAATACTAACTCCAATAAAGAAGTGACCGCTCAGCGAGATTTAAAGAAGCTTAATCAAGGCGCGTGAATGCAGGAATAGCGGGCCTATTTCAAATTCATGCAACGCAGAGTAAGCTTCTTTAAAACTCGTCCTTCGGAAAAGTCCCAACCGGTTTTGTGCTGCGTTCTCGCTACTTGAATGGGTATAGACATTCCTGCGTAGTGACGCCTCGCCCAAAATCGGCTGGGGCTTTCTGAGTGAGCACTTCTTTGTTGGAATTAGTATCAGACTAAACCTATCTCATCAGTATGTGATGGGAGGTAAAACATAAAGGAGCAGTATATGACCTTGGGTAAAAAAATAAGAACATTGCGAGCAGAACACAATCTTAGTCAGCCAGAATTGGCAGAAAAAATTGGTATCGAACAGTCTTACTTGTCTAAGTTAGAAAATGACAAATCTATCCCTTCAAATGATATTTTCAACAATATGCTGGTTGCTTTTAGCCTGTCATTAGAACAATTTGTAAGTGGTTTTAGTCAAGGCACTGAATTAGAGCGTCTAAGACAAATTCCAGATGTAGACCATTATTTTTCTAGTCAGAAAAGACATAACCAAAACAATCAACGCGGTTTTTTATACCTATCAAGCCTGTTAATAGTGTTGGCCACTACTTTGTTTTATGTGGGGTTTAGCAAGCAGTTGTTCTCAGAGGTGCAGTTTCAATATGAATCAGAAGGGGTCATATTTAATGAAGAGCCTGCCAATGTTTTTTTCGTTGGCGAGATTTGTTAAGCAGAGAGCAAAAGCAGGATCGAGAACTTCTTGGGTTAAAAGAAATGGAAATGGCAAAGAGGGTGGATGAAAAAACAATCAGTGTTTTTGAACACGCCGGGCCTTACTTTCGACTTGATACACAAGATGGTTATCGTCACTATCGATTGATCAGAGAAAAACAAGTAAAACGTGAAGTGAATGCTTGGTTACAGGTGTTTGGCGTTTTATTGTTTAGTGCAGGTATTATGGGGTTTGTACTTGAAAGGCGTTTGTTTAAGTCGGCATTGTAAATTTTCAGGAGGAAAATGGGGATGAATATTCTAGTTAAGATTGTATTACTTGTTATTTTGTTTAGTTGTGGCTTACATGATTGATTCAAATGCAACAGAAACGCGGCAAACCCTTGCTGATCTTATTGAACATAAACTTCTCAGTGAACAAGATGTCCCTGAAGCAATAACAATAGCTGAAATCTACAGGTCAGAACAGCAGTGGCAAAACTTTATGGGTACTATGCTCTTTTGGTTTGGCAGCATAGCACTCGCATTTAGTCTTATTTTCTTTATTGCTGCTAATTGGCAAGAAATCGGCCTAATGTCTAAATTTGCTTTGATAGAAGTGGCTATGTTATTGGCCATGTTCGCCTATGTGAAATTTAAGAAAAATGACATTATTAGACAAGCCAGTCTGGTAGTGAGTATGTTGTTTGTAGGTGGTTTGATGGCTTTGTTTGGCCAAACCTATCAGACAGGTGCTGATCCGTGGCAGTTATTCTTTAACTGGGCAATAGTCACTATACCTTGGGTTCTGATTAGTCGTTTTAGTGTGATGTGGTTGATTTGGGTCGCACTACTGAATTTGTCTTTGAGTCTATTTTCTCAGACTTTTGGTAGTTACCTCGATACCAATTGGGCGCTATTTTTGCTCAATTCGTTTGCTTTGGTTGTTTGGCAAACAAGTGCGAAAAAATATACTTGGTTAAACAAGCCATGGACCATCAATTTATTAGCATTGGTAAGCGCCTATTTTGGTCTATGGGTATATCTGGACGCATTATTTCTTGATAAGCCGCTAGGTATATTGATTTGGTGTATTTGGGCGGTTGCTATGTTCTATGTTTATCGCATGTGGTTATTGAATGTATTTATGTTGGCCGTTTGGTCACTTTCGATTCTAGTGGCCGCCAATGCTTTACTGATACGAGTTCTGCCGAATAGTTTTGATGCGTTTTCGTTTCTACTTTTAACCTTTCTTACTATTGGTGCTGGCACCTTTTTAACTGTTTGGTTAAAAGGGTTAATTAAGGAAGCTCAAGCATGAAAAATTCTATTGAATTAATTGAGTTTCTTAAACAGAGTGAATTAATTAATCCCTTACATTTAAACGATTCAGAAGAGCTGATTTCACCTTGGTACATAAAAGTTCTGATGGGTTTTTGTGGATGGCTCGCTGCTATTTTTACCCTCGGCTTTTTGGGAATGGGAATTGCCAGTTTGTTTGACAGTCCGATTGGATTGAGTGTTCTTGGTGTACTGATGATTGGTGGTAGTTTCTTTATTCTATCCTCTGCAAAATCAGAGTTCATAGAACACATTGGATTAGCTGTGAGTTTTGCCGGACAGGCTCTAATAGTGTTTGCCATCTTTATCCATAGTGAATCGATGGAGCTGTTTTCTTGGGCTGTATTGACCCTGATGTGTTGTTTTTTATCTTCGCTGATGCCTAGTTACATTCACCGGGTGATGTCGGCTTACTTTGCTACTCTGTGCTTCTCATTCTTTATGTTTGAAGCACAATTGTCCTCCATATTCAGCAGTATAGTGTTGTTTGTGGTTGCCTTAATGTGGTTATACGAATTTACTTTTAGCCAGCAGATCCGCAAATTACAATCCATAGCATATGGGGCTGTATTTGGGCTATTACAGTTTAAGACTTCCATTTTGTTTGCCCAGCATGGGCAAACTTGGGCCTTAGAGTCACTGCCTAGTGTGAATCAATGGGTAGACGAAGGGCTAAATGTATTGGTTCTTCTATTCATTTTGAATCTGCTAATCAAACATAAAAAAATACTATTAGATGACTCACAAAAGTGGCTCGGTTTAGGTATTGTTTTATTACTTTGTGTGGGGACGTTTTTCGCTAATGGCATTGTTTCTGGAATTTTGATTATCGTTATAGGTTTTGCCATTCAAAACAAAATTTTGTGGGGGTTGGGAATTATCTCTGCAATTATAAATCTGTCTTCGTATTACTATTTTCTGGATATTTCATTATTAAACAAATCATTCATTTTAGGTGGTTTGGGCGGGGCAAGTTTAATACTGGCTTTTTTAAGCAAGCGAATATCTGAACAGGGTACACATCATGAAAACTAATATTGTAATGGTGTTTACTGGATTGGTTATTTTACTTTTGGTCAATCTTTCTATCTGGCAAAAACAAATACATCTTAGTGAAGGTGAAGTGATTTATCTTGAATTAGCACCCGTTGACCCTCGCTCTCTGATGCAAGGAGATTATATGGCTCTGCGATATGCTATTAGTAACAAATTACAAACAGCACTGTCTGGTGTGAGACCACCTCAACAAGAAAATCTCATCCCCGAGCTGTGGGATGTCGAATTACCTATTGCTAAAGATGGTTTTGTGGTGATTGCAAAAGACCTGAATAAAGTTGCTCAATTTGTGCGACTAGATAATTCTCAGCCCATCACAGATGACCAGAGAAAAATACAATTTAGACTTCGAAATTCGCAAATTAAGTTTGCTACTAATGCATTTTTCTTCGATGAAGGGGACGAGCCATTGTACAGAAATGCACAGTATGGTGTTTTTCGGTTAAATATACAAGGTGAGGTGTTACTCACGGGCTTGCTTGATGAACAATTTAATTCGCTAGGTGGAGACTAATCAAATTAACTTAGAAATGGTAATTCACCATCAACTAAAAACTGGTCCCTGGTAAACATAACAGGGAAGGTTCTTGGTTTAGATAATCTTAATATGCCAGTTTGTGGGTCGAGTTGGCAGATATATTCCACTTTATCTTCGGGTTTCTCAGATTGAATGATTGTATGGTTATCAATGGCTACATTGACACCTTGCTCTTGGCAACGGGCTGAATAGTAACGTAGTAGATCAGCGCCATTTTGGCGTGCATGTTGTCCTACTTTTTGAGTCAACGAATAATATTGTGGATCGGTTAGTTGTTGTTGAGTATCTGCATCTGAAATTTGAGTCAGATCTAACGTGTTGCTACTCAATACCTTTACAAAAAATAAAGAATGTTCTGACTGAATCACTTTAGGAAATGGCGTTTCAGTGCCATCAATTAGATAAAAGCGATAGAAGGCCGCTTCTGTTAGACAAGTCTGAATAGACTCACTGGCATAAAAGTAACTTGGCTCGGTAATTGAACCAAAACGTGATCCGTATTTTAACGGAGGGTAACGAAAGGGGGTGGATATTAAATAATGTAAAGCTTGCGTATTGTCTGCATAGCTAGGTTTATAATCATCTAAAATTTGCTCTAAAATTGCCTGTTCTTCGAGATCATCTACCAAAGAAGTGGTTGCAGCATATTCTTGTGTTTCGACCATTCTGCAAACTGAATTAGCATAAGCGATTAATCCGCCAGCATCTTCAATAACGTTGGTTACATTCAAGCCTTGCCTCTTAACGAATCCAAATAAGCATTTACATTGACTAGCCCAGTGACTGAAAAACACAACTCTTTAGGTACACCGCGAACATGTTTGTTTTTATGTTCGAACCAATGTTTCATAGATGTTAGATCGCCACCAAATAAGGCAAATAATGACCGATAAAGTCGGATAAACAGTATTTGTAGTTCACTTTGTTTAGACTCTGTTTCAAAGCTAGGTTTGCGTAAAAGCGTAGAACGACCGACACCAATCAACTTTGCTGCTTGATTGTCAGAGATCCCCATCGTTTTGTAGGCATTTATATAAGCTTTCATGACGATAGTTTGAGCATCTTTTATTTTAGCGGCTTGCATCACTGACTTACCTCAATATTTTAGTTGGTGAGCCTGAGTATAACACAATCGTCCCAAATGAGACAAATCCTATCGTTTTGTTTCATTTGGGGTTGGTGGTAAGTTTATCTGCAACTTTTAATGAATCAGTTAGCTTACTTGTTCTTGATTGCTTTCATGTGCCACTTCGTGTTTTAACGTCATGGCTATGAGTATTATTGCGCATATACAACCGCCTACTAATAATATAAAACCGCCGTCCCATCCGAAGTGATCAACTGTGTAACCTAGAACAATATTAGCGACGACTGCACCGCCTAAATAACCAAACAAGCCAGTTAATCCAGCAGCCGTGCCAGCCGCTTTTTTAGGTACTAGTTCCAAAGCAAATAAGCCAATTAACATCACTGGTCCGTAAATAAGAAAACCAATTGCCATAAGTGCAATGATATCTATAGTGGGGTTGCCAGCTGGATTAAACCAATAGACTAAAACGGCAACCAATACTAGCACCATATATAATATGGCAGCTGGTGCTCTTCGACCTTTAAACCAAGCATCACTGATATACCCACAAAGCAGAGTGCCGGGGATTCCAGCCCATTCGTATAGGAAGTATGCCCATGAGCTTTTGTTGAATGAAAAGTCTTTTACTTCGTATAGATAAGTGGGGGCCCAATCTAAAACGCCATATCGAATAAGATAAACAAACGCGTTAGCCGCAGCGATAAACCAAAGTAATTTATTGTTAAGTACATATTTGAGGAATATTTCTTTGGCGCTAAATTCTTGTTCGTGACTTTCATCATAATTACTAGGGTAATCGCTACGGTGTGCTTCGATAGGAGGTAATCCGCATGATTGTGGTGTATCTCGCAGAGTGAAAAAGATAAACACGGCTATTAATGATGCGGCAAAAGCCGGTACATAAAATATGCTGTGCCATTCATTGAACCATGCCATGCCTAATATCGATAAGGGGCCAATTAAACCACCACCGACGTTATGCGCAATATTCCAAAAAGAAACGGTTTTACCCCGTTCATTACCTGAAAACCAATGCACCATTGTACGGCCACAAGCAGGCCAGCCCATACCTTGTGCCCAACCGTTTAAAAACAGCAAGATAAAAATAGATCCGATACTTTGTGTTGCCCAAGAGGTAAACCCAAATATAAACATCACACCTGCGGAAATCAGTAGTCCTGTCATTAGAAAAAAGCGCGGGTTACTGCGGTCGGATACGCTACCCATTAAAAATTTACTTAAGCCATAGGCAATAGACACAGCTGAAAGCGCAACACCAAGCTCACCTTTGCTAAAACCTTGCTCTTCAATTAAGAAAGGCATGGCCAATGAGAAATTCTTACGCACTAAGTAATAACCTGCATAACCTACAAAAATACCGATGAATACCTGCCAACGGAGTTTTTTATAGTCATTGTCGACTTGATCTTGTGGTTTTGATGGAATATGTGGAGCGGGTTTAAAAATACCGAACATAAAGCTTAACCTAATTGGGTTTTAACAATTAAAACAGATAATTAAGCGCATATGTATCAATTATTTAAGTTTAGTTTTAGGTTAGGGGCTTAATGTAACAAGTGATTTCGGTTAACTTGTGATTTAGTTGATTAGCCCCAGATATAATTCATATACAAAAATGAGTTAATATCATGGAAGAAGTTGTTGGGTTATTGTTTTGGCTTGTAAGAATTCTGATAATTGAGATTCTTTTTTATGGTGTTTTTTATTGGATCGGATGGGCTGTTTGTAAAGTGTTTACGTTTGGCAAGTATCCAAACTCTTTGCTTTCTTCAAACAATAAGGACAAAAGTACTCTAGTTTTTCTAATTGGCATGGCTGTTAGCATTGCAATATTTTTGACATTTATTTACTGGGGTTAGATTTGGATAATTTTTGTTAAAATGAAAGTTGCATATTTTGGTTACGACCCATTATCTTCATGCCTAGACGTGTTTTTACAACAGGGCTATGAATTAGCCGTTATTTACACTGGGACCAGTAGTCGATTCTCTGACAAGGTGATTCAATTCGCATCTAATAATAATATTGAATTATGTTATGAAAAACCAACTTTATCTGCGATGCAAACATTAGTTGAACAGGGCATAGAGATGTTTTTTAGCGCTGAATATCCTTGGAAAATAGCTGTTCCAGCTGACCTGAAATATGCCATCAATGTTCATCCAACACTATTACCAGAAGGGCGAGGCATGACACCTTTGCCCCAGTTAATTCTAAAACAGTCAGTTTACGCTGGGATCACACTGCATAAACTCACTAATGAATTTGATTCGGGTGATCTTCTTCTGCAAAAATCAATTAACTTAGAACAAGATGAAACCTTTGATAGCTTGAGCAATAAAATCTGGCAACAAACACCTGACTTATTATTCAGCTTGTTATCCGAACTTGATAACTACTACCAGTCTAGTCAAACACAAGGTGAGGGCAGTTATTGGCCAAGCATCACACGGCAACAACAAACGCTGGATTGGACACAACACACAGCCGAGCTATTAACCACATTACGTGCCTTTGGTAGCTTAGGCACTTATGCAGATATTAGTGGAAAAACCTGCGTCGTCACATCGGCTAATGCAAAGCATTACCAACACGATTACCGTGCTGGACAGGTTATCCTAGATAATAAACAACATATTATTGTTGCCACTATTGACGGTGAACTGCGTTTCGCAAAAGAGTCACTACTATGGATTTAATGACTCAAACCAAGTCGCTATAATTTGCCTGTCTTTTTCAGTCATGCCTGTTTTATTCATCATAGGCATATCTTTAGTGACTACAGCACGCCTATGGATCACTGCTGCCCGTTGCTCTATTTGCTGCCATGTATCAAACATTAACCCTAAAGGAGCAATAACAAATATTTCATCTGTAGGCTTAGCTGAATGACAATTTGCGCAATGGGTTTGCATCACTTCAAATACATCCTGTTGCTGGACATTCAATTCGATGACTGGTGCCGCTATTGTGGTTGCAGTGTCTTCTTTTACGGCTACAGGCATTGATACCCAGCCTGCAATGATGATCATACCAATGGCACCGGTGATCAAAATGGAAGGACGAGATATACCGATATGTTTTAGATTAAAATAATGA
>NZ_CAJWCF010000055.1 GCF_913020055.1 uncultured Paraglaciecola sp.
GTATTTTTATTCTCTTATGCGATAGGTCAGGCAGTATTCGGCAAAATTTTTGATTGGATTGGCACCCGTTTAGGTTTTGTTTTATCCATTGGTGTATGGTCTTTAGCAACAGCATTACATGCATTTGCTCAAGGCATTTTAACCTTTAGTATTTTCCGTGCGCTTCTAGGTATATCAGAAGCAGGTAACTGGCCTGGTGCAGCAAAAGCTAACGCTGAATGGTTTCCAAGTAAAGAGCGTGCTTTAGCAAAAGGCATCTTTAATTCGGGCGCAGCAATTGGTGGTATTATTTCAGTTCCACTCATTGCATATTTAGCATTATTCTTTAGTTGGAAGATTATTTTTGTCTTAATAGGTCTAGTGGGTCTTTTATGGCTAATTCCATGGTTAGTGTTAGTTAAAGCTCAACCAATTAAGCATCCTTGGATAACAGATGAAGAGCGCGAATACATTTTATCAGGCCAAAAAGCGGTTACTACTGAAACAGGCGAAGTAGAACTAGCTGAGTATGTACCAACCTACGGTGAGATGTTACGCCGTAAAGAAAGCTGGGGCGTAATTATTGCTACAGCTGCAATTGACCCAATTTGGTGGCTATTTATTGTTTGGATACCGACCTACCTAGTAGAAGTTTACAGTATGGACGTTAAAGGCTTAGCAATCATTGGTTGGGTTCCGTATGTAGGTGCTATGTTCGGCGCTTGGTTTGGTGGTCTATTATCTCAAAACCGTATTAAAGCTGGCTGGAGCGTTAACAAAACGCGTAAAGCCGTTATCGTACTTGGCTGTTTAATAATGCTACCTTCATTGTTACTGCTATCTAACCCTGGTAGTGCTAACACCGCGGTTCTTATTATGGCTGCGATACTATTTGGTTTCCAAACGTCAATTGGTAGTATTCAAACATTACCGAGTGATATGTTAGGTAAAGGCAGCGTTGGTTCGTTATCTGGTTTCGCTGGTATGGCAGCTAAATTTCAGCTGCAGGGTTAACTGCAATGGTTCCATTTTTGACTGCGGGCGCAAATTACCAAAATGTATTCATTCTTGGGGCCGTGTTGGCTTCTATTGTAATGGTGAGCATTTTATTCCTTTGCCCTAAAATAGAGCCACTAAAAAGTAACAAGTAACAAGACAATTTCAATATAGGTTCGCAAGTCATTGCTTGCGAATAAGATCCAAGGTTTATGATGCAAAAAATAGTATTAATGGGTGAATGTATGCTTGAACTTCGCCAAGCAAAAGACGGCGTAATGAACCATTCTTTTGCTGGCGATACTTTCAATACTGCTGTCTACATGAAGCGAACTTTTGCTCAACAAGATATCGCTTTTATGACTGCAGTTGGGCAAGACTCCATTAGTCAACAAATGGTCTCGGCATGTAGCTCAGAAAATCTTAACAATCAGCATGTATTTGCTCATGGTGATAGAAACCCCGGTATTTATTTGGTGCAAACTGATGAGCACGGGGAACGTTCGTTTTTATATTGGCGTGACACATCAGCCGCCAAACAAGTGATGCAGTATGTCGATCAACAGGCTATTGCTGAACTGTGTAAGGCTGATTTATTTTTCTTCTCTGGTATCTCAATTGCGATACTAGAACCGCAGGACAGAGATGCTTTTTGGGCTATGTTGGCGCAATTAAAACAAGCGGGGGTAAAAATTGGTTTTGATCCCAATTATCGCCCTCGTCTGTGGAATAGTACTGACGAAGCCAAAGCAGAATTTGCTACGGCTTACGCTGCTAGCGATATAATGTTGCCGGGTGTTGATGATTTTAAACAGCTTTACGCTATCGAATCTCTAGACGATATCCTAACCTTTTGTCAGCCCTTTGATATTGAAGAACTGGTGCTTAAAAATGGCCCTGAGAGTGTTTATTGTCAGTTGCATGGTCAGCTTACACATGTTGCTATTACGCCAGTCACTAATGTGGTGGACACGACTTCTGCAGGCGATTCGTTTAATGGTGTTTATCTGGGCGCCAGATTGGCTGGTAAGGATGTTACCACCTCAATAAACCTTGCTGCATCAGCTGCGGGCATTGTGATCCAACACCCAGGTGCTATTGCTCCAGCTGACGCGTTCGATAGTCTGCATTCAATATTAACTAAAAAGTAGAGTGTAATATCTTAATGAAGTGCCTTGTTGCAAAAACAACAAGGCACATTTCATCACACATGCGGTACCAGAAATTTCATACTCAACATTCATACTATGAATTTTCATTCCATTCTTAAATAAGTCATATTTATTCACCTACGAAATATTTAGAGGTTTCTATGACTATTCTTGGATTCCCTGCTGAGCTTAAATCACAGGAAAAACGTTGTGCTGTTTTGCCAGTAAACGTGAAGGCATACAAATTATTAGGCGCTTCTGTACAAGTGCAAGCTGGTATCGGTAAGCATATCCATGTGAGTGATGAAGAATATGTCGCGGCTGGGGCAGATGTTATTGCAAGTCGTGATGAACTCTTGGCAAACGCTGACATTGTACCGAGTTTACACAAGCTAAATACAGATGACTTAAACCACCTAACACCCAACACAATGATTGTTAGTTACTTAGATCCCTTTAATGAAAAGGGATTTGTAGGCAGTCTGTGTGACCAGAATATCACCAGCATTAGCATGGAAATGATCCCACGTATTAGCCGCTGTCAAAAGATGGATGCCCTTAGTTCGCAAGCGAGTTTGGCGGGTTACGTAATGGTGATGCAGGCAGTCAATCAGCTCGACAGTGTTTTACCTATGATGATGACACCAGCTGGCACGCTGAAACCCGCCAAGGTATTTGTTATCGGTGCTGGTGTGGCCGGTCTGCAAGCTATTGCTACTGCAAAGCGTTTAGGTGCCAGTGTGACTGCGTTTGATACCCGCACAGTGGTAGCCGAACAGGTGCAATCGCTAGGTGCCAAATTCTTACATATCGATTTAGGTGAAACCGGAGAGACTGGGCAGGGTTATGCTCAGGCTCTGACCTCAGAACAAATGCAAATTCAGCAACGAGAACAAGCCAAATGTATTGCAGAGTCTGACATTGTGATCACCACTGCCCAGTTGTTTGGACGTAAACCACCACTGCTGATTGATCAACAAACAGTTGAGTCGATGCAAGCTGGTAGTGTGATAGTGGACATGGCCGCCGAAAATGGTGGAAATGTAGAGGGCACAGTTTCTGGTGAAATTATCAAACACAAGGGAGTGACCATTATTGGCACAGGTAATTGGGCGAATGGTGTCGCCAAACATGCCACGCAGATGTATGCCAATAACCTGTTTAATTTAATCAGCGAATTTTGGCACAAAGAAGAGAATCGTTTTGACTTGGATATTGAAGACGAAGTTCAGTCTGGCTGCATCATTACTCATCAAGGATTAGTAGTGAATGCCATGCTTAAGTCTATCTATGCTGCTAATAATTCACTCACAAGCGAAAAAGGGGAAGCCTAATGGACGGCGTATATTTACTATTTATTTTATTATTGTCGATTTTTGTTGGCTTTGAACTTATCCAAAAAGTACCAGCAACCCTACATACACCTTTAATGTCAGGCGCAAATGCCATTTCTGGTATTACCGTTGTGGGGGCGTTGGCCTTGGCCGGAAGTGACAACATGGGGGAATATTCCACTTATCTTGGTGCCTTCGCGGTCTTTTTAGCGACGATAAACGTCGTGGGAGGGTATTTGGTTACTGACCGAATGCTCGCCATGTTTAAGAAAAAGCAGTAGAGAAATATGATGATAGAAACTACCACAACCGATCTTGTGATCAACTTTAGTTATGTTCTCGCTGCCGCTTTATTCATTTTTGGTTTGAAGCTACTGGGTCATCCGTCGTCAGCTCGAAAAGGTAACTTACTTTCCTCAATTGCGATGCTAATTGCGATTGTTGTCACAATGTTCGACAACAACATTGTTAGTTTTCAAATGATAGCCATTGCTATGTTAGCAGGCAGCATACTGGGTGTGCTTGCCGCTAGGATGATTGCGATGACTGCTATGCCTGAAATGGTGTCCTTACTGAACGGTATCGGCGGTCTTGCCAGTTTATTTGTTGCTTGGGCGACAGTTGAAACTAACAGTGAATTTACCGCATTTACTATGCTAGTTACATTTTTAGCTTTGTTAATTGGCGCAGTGACCTTTTCTGGCAGCCTGATTGCGTGGGCAAAACTCAGTGAACATATTACTGGTCGCTCAGTCACTTTCGCAGGGCAGGCAGTTTTTAATAGCTTGCTGGTGTTAGTGATTATTTTTACTGCATACCTTTTTGTCGCACAACCCACAATGCTAGCTGGCGTGAGCATCGACTTCAATGTGGTGTTGTATACAGCTATGGCTTTAGCTTTGTTATTTGGGATCATGCTGGTATTACCCATTGGCGGCGCAGACATGCCAGTGGTTATTTCACTGCTAAATTCATACTCAGGACTTGCCGCTTGTGCCGCCGGTTTTGCTCTACACAACAACATCTTGATAGTAGCCGGCTCACTCGTTGGTGCAAGCGGTATTATCCTGACTAATATCATGTGTAAAGCCATGAATCGTTCGTTAAGTAATGTGTTGTTCAGTGGATTTATGCCAGTGACCAATAACGACATGGTGATAGAAGGGGAAGTGAAACCACTATCAGCTGAAGACGCATACTATGTGCTCGAAGCAGCGCAATCTGTGGTGGTCATCCCGGGTTACGGCATGGCAGTGGCCCAAGCGCAACATGCCATGAAAGAGCTACAACAACTGTTAGAAGAAAACGGCGCTGAAGTAGCCTATGCAATTCACCCAGTAGCGGGAAGAATGCCTGGGCACATGAACGTGTTGTTAGCCGAAGCCGACGTGTCGTATGAGCAACTTTTTGAAATGGACGAAATCAATAAACGTATTCAAAACTTTGACGTGGCTATGGTCATTGGTGCCAACGATGTTGTGAACCCAGCAGCTCGGGAAATGAAGGGCAGTCCGATATATGGTATGCCAGTGATTAATGCAGATCTGGCGAAAAACGTGTTTGTGCTTAAACGTGGTATGGCCTCTGGTTTTGCTGGCATCGACAACCCATTGTTTTTCAAACCTAACTGCCGAATGATATTTGGCGACGCTAAAGAAACCTTAGGCCATATGATCCGGCAGTTTTCGGACTAAATGTCATATTAAAGCTCGCTATTGCCATTGCTGATTAAAAAGTCAGCAATGAGTCATGATAATGTCACAAAAAACTTGCAAGGCAGGCGCTGCTCGCTATAATGCTCGCCTCTTGACGATTGGTTGATTCAACCTTCAAGGATTTGCGAAGCCAGTGTGGTGGAATTGGTAGACACGCTAGATTCAAAATCTGGTTTCTTCGGGAGTGGCGGTTCGAGTCCGCCCACTGGTACCACTTCGCAAATAACAATAAACCGACTTATGTCGGTTTTTTTGTTTCTGGGGTTTGATAGGAAATCTTTTGAGTAGTCATTTACACATCCCTGATGATCCGCACCCAATCTCGACGTCCTTGTCGAGATGTTCAGTCAGGCGGAGCGGTGCTCCTAAAGAGGCTGACTGAACCCACTGGTACCACTTTGCAAATAACAATAAACCGACTTATGTCGGTTTTTTTGTGTCTGGAGTTTAACTCGTATCTGTTCCTGATGAATTGATTTGGCTCTGCCGATAAGTTCTAGAGCATACCTTGTCGGATACCTGCATCCATGCAGGCTTTGACTCGAATCCCTTGACGATTTGGAACTAGATTATAAATTTACTATTCCTCAAACAAAAAAGGATTGTGCTGACAGGCATTGAATCTCAATTTGACCAAACCGGTGTGGTACAGCCGATATGATAGATGTCTTCTTTTATACCATCTTCACTTAGCGTTAGCATCGCAAAACCATTGGCCGCTCTTGGGCTGGAGTAGAACAGGTCTTGCTGGTTGGAAGCCGAATCTAGTGGTGCGTCAGAATACCATGCAACTGTATTCTGGCAGTTGGCCATACCCGGTGGAATAGCAAAAGGCATAGCACTATGTCCAATACATCGACTTTTCACTGAGCCAGAATAAGCATTCGGACTGTAAACCGCGCCTAAGTGAATATGTCCCCAATACCAATAATCTGGCGTGATAACACGGTTAACATCATCCCACAGATATTTTGATGCGCTGTCTCCATCGTTACTCAGGCCGGTATGGTGCGACATTAAAATCACTTTTTTGCCGCGGGTACTTAATTTGGACAAAAATTGATATTGTGGATTTTTTGCATGATCACCCAGTCCACCTTGCATATACAAAACGGAGGGATCAAAATAGGCAGAATCAATCCCTGCAATTATCCAGTCAGCAAATTCTAGCGCAAAATAACTGCAATTTTGTTGTGAAGAAAATAACGGATCGGTTAATGCCTGCTGATAATAACCATAAGCCCCGCCGTACATTTCATGATTAGAGTTGAGGGTAAAACAGCGCCCCTTGCGAGCCAGGTTAGGGTATAACTTCAATATATCGACTAAATTATCTGCCTCTTCGTTTGCCGGTGAACGATGTGCGCCGGTGCCAGAATAATAGGTATCGCCTAAATGAATAATGTAATCGGGAGGGGGGCTAAGTTGAGCAATGCTATCCATTACCGCACAAGTAGGACCATCTTGGTTTGCTAAGCCAGTCAAAGGATATTTTCCTGAACCCCAATCACCAATAATGGCAATTCGTACCTGATTGTCGTGAGACGATTGTAATGCAAACGGCTGACGCCATTCATGAGCTTGAAAATCGGCAACACCGTAACCCTTACCTAGCCACTTGGGTAAATGATTTAATAAATCATTTTTTAGTGTCCACGCCCACCCCGGATCGAGCTGTTCATATTTATGCGTTCCGTATATATCCCCCCACTTATTGCATTTAACGTTGGAGGTATTTGGTAATGATGATGTTAAGGCAGTAAACTGCTGTTGAGTAAACGCAGGGGCTACTGCGACACTGGCCATTGCATCCCAGACCAGTTTCAGCGCCGGAATGGCATCTATTTCTTGCCTTAATTGAACTGGGGGATAATGCAAAAAATATAGCAAAAACGCCACTTCACCATCCCCTTCCCAGGGTTCATTATCATCCGTCTGTTCGGCCATCAGTGAACGCAAGTGCAAGCTTGCTCCATAATGCTGGATTTCAAGTTCTCCGAGTAATGTGCCGATATAGTCAGACAAATCCTCCACTGAAAATTCATCTTTAGCGTTAAACACAAATAATTCCCTGCCCATTCCATCTGACAACAAAGGTAGTATCCTGCCCTTGTATTGTTGTTTATTTGGCATGTTCTTGTCCTGTTTCATTGTAAAGTTGCATTTGAATTAGCTGGTTACAATCGGTGGCAGAAAAGTAAAACAAGACAAAGCAGGAAGGATAAAACGAGACTCGATTTCCTTATCTAAAAATTCTTACGCTTACCAGTGTACTAAAGATAGAAGTTATCGAAGCCATGTCAATTGAATCTGTAGGCTAACAAAGTTCTGTGAAATTCGCGGGGCCGGGCCAATTTAAAAGTCTACGAGATTATAGAATAAATAAACGACTGCACCCGTAACTGAATAGTAAATAAGTAGCTTGAGCACTACTGCTTCATATTGTAACTCACTAGTTTGTCACGCATAGTATTCGCTAATCCTGATAATTCATCAGACATTAATTTCATTTTGCTAGCGCTGGTAGAGTTTTCGACACTGATTAGACTAACCACATCAATTTTATGTTTGATGTCCATAGAGACTTCTTTTTGCTGACTCGCCATACTTGCCGTGGCACTGTTTAATATTTCTATTTCATCTACAGCAACCAATGCTTGTTGTAACACCTCTCCTGTTTTTGAGGTCGATTCAACGGTTTCTAACGCTGACGTTTTATTTGCGGCCATGGCGGTTGAAGCCTGTTTACTGCCAGCCTGCAGTTTTTCGATCATCATCTTAATTTCTTCAGTTGATTTTTGAGTTCTACTCGCCAGGGACCTGACTTCATCTGCCACAACGGCAAATCCTCTTCCTTGTTCACCCGCTCTTGCTGCTTCTATTGCTGCATTTAGGGCTAGTAAGTTTGTTTGCTCTGCAATATTGCGTATGACTTCCATAACACCGCTTATTTCTTCACTAGAACGCGCCAATTCTTCAATCACTAACACAGAACTTTCTGTTTTATCTGCTTGGCTTTTAATGTCAGAAATTGTGTTATTAAGGGTTTGCACGCTTAGGTTGGTTTCTTTGTCGGCACTGGTTGCAGCCAAATCAGCTTTGTTGGTATTTGCTTCTACGGCCAATGCTTGTTCTTCTAAGACTGAAGCTGAATTTGTCACTAACGACACTTCAGACGTCAACTTTTCTACTGAAATTTGTGTACTAGTAGCCAGTTTATTTAAAGCCAGTGCCTTGTTTATCAGAATGTCGGCGGTTTGTTGTACGTCTTGAATGGTATTTTGTAGCTTACCGAAGAGTTTGTTGAGCTCTTTGCCCATTCGACCGAATTCATCGTCCTGCTTTGCATCAAAACGCACGCTTAAATCGCTGCTACCAGTGGCAATGTCACTGATCGACTTGATATAGTCCTCAATAGGTTGGCCGACAATCTTTTTCAACAATACAAATACAGTAATTAGAATGACCAAACCGGCAAGGAGTTGTTTACTAACGGCCCAAACAACACTTGAGAATGCAATGTTAGATACTTCATTTGTATCTGCCGCCAAAACCACTCTGTAACCCCATTTTTCAAATTCTACTTGGGTAATATCCCACTCTTCAGGATTTTGAATGGCTTTGGTAATTTGCTCGTCAGACATATGGTCAGAATGAGCTCTGATATTATTTTTTGCGTCTACTAAAGCAATAAATCCATTATTTAAGATTCGACTACTTTCGATTGTTTTTAAAACGCTGGCAATATCAGCTGAATAACCGACATACCAAATGCCAATTGTTTCACCATTAGCATCTGTCATTGGCGCGTAACCCGTTAAATAAGGGTTACCTAGTATCTCAACTTGACCAAAATAAGCTTGTCCTTGATTGATGGCTTTTATGGCTTTGCCATTGGGGCTTAGTTTGGTGCCAATGGCCCTTTTATTTTCTTTTATGACGTTGGTACTTATTCTTATATAGTCTGAACCTGTTTTACTAAAAATAGTGGCAGTACCGTCCATAATAGTGGTTAGCCCGTCAACTAATTCAAAGTCATTACCTTGCGCTCTATTTCCCAAATAAATATTGTTTGCTGTAACGTCATTAACGGTCACTTCACCATTGATTCTAGGGGAGCCTAATTCCGCTCCCATTTTCATTAACAAACGCATGCTATTTTGTACTCGTTCTGCCATTAATGCGTCAGTTGTTTGTAATACATCAATTATATGGGATTGTTGTTTAGACATTTGGTCGTGAACACTATCTCGCGTACCCTCGGCTCTTTCAACACCACTTAGAGACGCTAAGATAATCGCAAAAAGTAGTATTGTTGATGCAACAGAATAGAAAAACTTTTGTTGTATTGTCATTTTTCAACACCTCAAAGTAAGTAGAACGTTAAGCAAAAACTTCGGCAATGGGTACGCCAAAAGACATCAAGCCAATTCCAACTATAGTTCATTTAAATTGAGAGCAAGGTTTTATCAATATTATATATATGGGAAAAATGAAGTCTTGTGAGTTTGCAGATAAGTTCGAGTCAGTCTACTGGTTTTAAGTAATACTAAATCGACTTTTTAATCTCTCGTTGCCTGTAATTCTCTTTCGCTTTTTTACCTTTTTTATACAGTGCAGGACGCAGTTTTCGCCTTAACCAAGGGAACAAATACGAGAGCATGGTTAAACGACCTCCGCTTTTAGGCAGTGAAATTTCAACCGATTTACCTGCCGCAACGTCAAGTATTGCTTGTGCCACTTGCTGGGCCGAACTCATAGGCTGAGAAAATACGATATCTTCTACCTCATCAATTTCAGACATTATAAAACCGGTATCAATGGGTCCAGGCGAAACAACACCGATATGAATGTTGGGGTCGCTGATTTCATCTGCAAATGAGTAGGTAAAAGCCCGTAAACCGGCTTTTGTGGCTGCGTAAGTTGCGGCGCCTTGCAGTGGTGTTCTGCCAGCTAAAGAACCGACGTTAACAATGGCTCCAGTCTTGTGTTTTTGAATATAGGGTAAGGTTAACGCAGATAAAGTGATGGGAGCACTTAGGTTAACTTCGACCATTTTTGCTAAATCAGAAGGTTTGTTTTGTTCAACATCCCCGCGTTTGTGATAACCGGCATTGTTTACCAAAATATGGATCGCGCCAAAATGCGCTTCCGCTTCTTTGAGTATTGCTGCATAACGAGAGGTATCGCAAACGTCTGCAGAAAAACCCAATACTTCAGTCACTTTATCTAGCTCATTTGAGATAGCGGTTAGTGCTTGTTGTCCTCGGGCGATTAGTACTAATTTGGCCCCTTGCTTAGCAAATGCTCTCGCTGTCTCAGCGCCAACGCCAGCTGAAGCACCAGTAATAATCACGACTTTGTTTTGAAAATTTTGCAAAACAATCTCTATTTTATATTTTTAATTGGTTAAAGATTAACGCGTAAATCATATCAAGTAAAAGGTGAGAAAAATGGCTGTAGTTTGTTTTTGCAGCGTAAACAAAAGCAGTGCTAAATATCAACACCTGCATAGGGCTCCAGTCTTAAGTGAGCTGTTGAGAGTGCCAGCAAAGGCGCGTCCTAACCCATCAGTTTGAGCCTAACTTTTATCACACATTGAAGGATTATCTTTACACAAACTATTCATAACTTGAGTTGTTTCAAGTTCTACGTTTTTGCTGATAATGTGTTTGAAATGTTCCCGTAACCAAATTAATCCTTGGTCTCTGTCTTGGCGTTTGTGCCAAATGGCTGATACTTGTTGTGGCATTAGTTCTAATGGAGGTTTGGTGGCTGAAATGTCCCCGGCAATAATCTCTTTGGCCACGGCCGAAATTGGGATGACACTTATCAGATTACTGCGTTGTATTAAGTTGGCCGCTGAGGAAAAATGATTAACGGTGACAGCAACTCGTCTGGAAAGGCCGTGTTGCAGCAATACTTGGTCTGTATAGCCGGTAATATCCCCGGAAAGAGAGACTAAAAGGTGATCCGCCGCGGCAAACTCTTCGAGAGTTAGATCTGCTTTTGCCAATGGATGATCGTGGTTCATGATGCAAACATACATAGGTGAAAACAAATATTCGGCCCTGAAGGTACTTGAAATGACACCTGAATTGCCAATCACCATATCCACTTCGGCATCTTCCAACACTTGATCTGAATTGACTATGGTATAAGGAATTGCATGAATATTGACCCCCGGTGCTTCTTTCTCTATAGCACAGCGTAATTCTGCCCAAGCCATATCCACTACAATATCTGCCACAGCAACTCGAAATGTGCGTTTAGCAGTGGCAGGGTCAAAACTCTTAGGATCAACGGCTTCGGTAAGTGCAATCAGAGGGACACGGATTTGATTCCACAAATTTTGTGCATGCAAAGTTGGCTGTATATTGCGCCCATCTTTAATAAATAATTCATCTTTCCATGCAACTCGCATTCTGCTGACTGCGTTTGAAACAGCAGGTTGTGTCATAGAAAGTCGATTAGCTGCACGGGTAATTGAACGCTCAGTCATTATGGCATCAAATACCATTAATAGGTTTAGTTCTTGTGGGCGCATAACTTTTCCATCCAATTAATCATGATTTATCAATACATCACAAAATAAAATGTGTCATATATAAATATATAATTATATGTATATTAAATTGGTGTCCATACTTGCCTCATCAAAAAAAGAGCAGGCACTAATGAATACAACATTTTCGAAAACGATAAGAAACGTCAGTCAATCACTATTACTGATATTGGCAGCAGCGATCGCAAACCCTAGTTATGCAGCCCTAAATAATCCTCAGGTAACACTAGAGAAAGTGACTAAGGCCACTTTTCAGCGAATTGAGTTGGATCAAGAAAGCATTAAATCTAATCCAGATCATCTACGTGCCATAATCGAACAAGAATTAATGCCTTATATTGACCATAAGTTTGCCGCATTCAAAGTGTTAGGTAACCAATTTAGATCCGTTCCAAAAGACAAAATTCCGGAGTTTGTGGGTGAGTTTAAGCAGTATCTGATTTCTAATTTCGCGCTGGCGTTAGCCGGTTATGGTGGACAAGAATTGTTATTTGAACCTGTTAATGACCTACAGAATCAAAAAAGTATGACGATTAAAGCCATTATTCGAGAAGCGGGTCGCCCAGATATTAATATTAGTTTTAAGTTGCGTAGAATCAAAAATACCCAAGAGTGGAAAACCTATGATCTTGTGGCTGAAGGGATCAGTTTGTTGTCGAGTAAACGCAGTGAATTTGCGTCTATTATTCGCCAAGAAGGAATACAGGCGGTTATAGATGTTATGCGCACCAAGAATAATAAACCCTTGCACATCGCATCAAATAATAACTGATTAAACAAGCGCTTACGCTTTGTGAGCGCTTAATAATTGCTCGAAATCCTGTTTCGGCATAGGTCGGTCAAACAAATAACCTTGTCCTTCTTCGCAGCCTAATTCAATAAGCATGTCCAAATGTTCTTGAGTTTCTATGCCTTCTCCAACTAACTTTAGCTTTAGCGAATGTGCAAGATAAACAATTGCCCTTACAATATCTTGGCTCTGGTTATCGTTGATCATATCCCTTACAAACGATTGGTCTATTTTTAAAACATCGACAGGGAATGATTTGAGATAGGACAAACTAGAGTAGCCCGTTCCAAAATCATCAATAGCAATGGACAAACCGAGTGCTGATAACTGGGTGAGGATTTTTTTTGTTTCCTCAAAGTCGTACATAAGAGCACTCTCTGTGACTTCCAACTCAAGGAGGTGACTGGGTAAACCAGTGTCTTGAATTATTCGAGCAACACTTTGGCAAAATTGCGGATCAGAAAATTGTTTGGCTGAAATGTTAACTGCTACTTTCAGTGGAAAGCCCATATCACACCATTTTTTTGCAGCCAAACAGCTTTGTTTAAGTACACAGTGGCCCATAGCATGGATCAAACCTGTTTCTTCTGCCAAAGCAATAAAATCTAATGGCGACACCACTTTGCCAAGCTCATCACGTAAGCGCACAAGTGCTTCAGCGCCAACCAGTTTTTGAGAGGTGAGTTCCAGTTTGGGTTGGTAGAAGACTTCGACAGTGTCTTTTTCAATAGAGCTACGCAACAGTTTTTCAATGCTTTGACGTTGACGTAGTTGTAGTTCTAAATCATCAGAGAAATAACAAAATTGGTTTCGGCCTTGCTCTTTGGCTTTGTACATAGCCGTATCGGCATGTGTCATCATTTCTTCGGCGCTGTGGGAGTCAGTCGGATTAACGCTGATCCCCAGACTTACTGTTAATGCGTATTCGTTACCGGCAATTATGAATGGTTGATTGATGGTATGTACGATATTAGATGCCAGTGAGTCAATAAAACTTGAAGATGTGACATGTGATAACAAAATGACAAACTCGTCCCCGCCAATCCTGGCTAATGTTGTATTAGGTTCTACCATTGACTCAAGTCTCAAGGCGACTTGTTTAATGATTAAATCACCTATGTGGTGACCCATTGAATCATTGATGTATTTAAAGTGGTCGATATCAACCAGCAACAAAGCGACTTTTGTGGAAGATGCGAATGAGCTTTTGCAGGCTTGAGATACTCTGTCATGTAATAAAATACGGTTGGGTAAATCGGTAAGTTGGTCGTGGTTGGCCAAATGACTCATTTTTACCGCCATTGCGACGGATTCACTGACATCATGGAATACAATAATGCCGCCTATAATAATACCATCATCATCTTTAATCGGCACTGCAGAATCTTCTATTCTTCGTGCTCGGCCATCTCGGCTAGTAAGTTCACAGTTAAGAGTCATGGCAACAACTCTCTGTTCTCTTAATGCAATTTGAATGGGGTTTGGGCTTTTGCGTTTTGTTGTGGCGTCACACAAATCCATGACATCTTCTATAGGTTGGCCTTCTGCTTCGAGTAATATCCACCCAGTCATACGTTCAGCAATAGGGTTCATAAAGGTAACGCAACCTTTTTCATCTGTTGCTATCACTTCATCACCTATAGAATTGAGGATGACGCGTAAACGTTCTTTTTCGGTAATCAAAGATTTTTTAGCTAACTTAATGTAGGTCATATCAGACAGGGTCAAAATCACACCTGTGACACCAGATTCGTCTTTGTTTACATTGATATGAACTTGTACATACTCAATACCGTTTAGGTTTTGTTTTAATATAGCGTCGAAAACATGATCGGTCTCGGGGTGATGTATATAACGAAGAAGTAATAAGTATATCTCTCTAGGCAAAATGTCTTCTGCGCCTCGACCGATACTCTGCTCTGACGAATTGCCAAACCATTTTCCAGAAAAGTCATTGTTAAACAGATTTATAAGATCCTTCGACCAATAGGATATATGCACGGGAACTATAGAAACCAGTGTGTGCAAATCCTGCTGAGCCGATTTCAATAGTGATTCTTGGTGCTTTATCAGCAGGTGATTTTTAACCCTCAGACGACAAATATTCATGTCTACCGGCTTCTGAATAAAATCTATTCCACCGACTTCCAAGGATTGGGATTCAAATTTACTTTCGTTATGTGAGGTGACAAAAATCACAGAAGAATGAGCTGTGAGAGGATTGCTTTTTAGTCTGCGGCACACCTCAAAGCCATCCATATTCGGCATTTCGATATCTAATAAAACAACGGCTGGACGATGCTCTATCGCTTTTAGTAGTGCTTGTTCACCGTTTTCGGCACAAATGACGTCTGCGATAGACTTTAGACTTTCTTCTAAAATAAGCAAAATAGCGGGATCGTCGTCAACAATGAGCACAGTTGAATTTTCTGATTGATTATTAGAAAACACCAAATACTCCTTTTTAGATCGTGAATAGAATTGTCTGTATATTTAGCTTTGAAAAACCTTCAATACTTTACAAAGCTTTTAAGCATCTACAATTCTATAATTACAAAATCCTTCTAATATAAGTACCCACTGCAAAAAAGCGATGTAGTAAATATATAGGGTAATTATATTGACTAACATAGCATTAGGCTCTTTACAGAACAATAATTTATAAAACAGTCAATTATGTTGCAGAACTCAATGCTTAGTAGCTGCTCAAGTTGGCAACTAACGTAGTAATCTAGCATTTTTGATTGGCTCACTACTCTAGTTGCTTAAGTTCTAGTCAAGGTCTATTGTTTTAACATGAAACAGTGAATATGAGCCAATCAGCATTGTCAGTGCAGATCAAACCGATATGGAATTAATTAGAGTCGGGCGTAATGCTGGCAGTATTTGCGCGCTGGGTGAGGTTTATTTGCAGGTAAAAATGATTTCTTAAGGCAAAAGTCATGAATGGGAAAAAAGAGCAAGATTACAAAACCCATTTAGGCTGAAAACCTTGTTAGCAAATTATCAAATTGGATTAAATCTGTGTATACCCCAAATTTAAAAGTCACTAATGATTTGAGTAAAGCGGTTGAGAATAAAGCAGCAAAAATCATGGTTTGGGATAAAAGTAACGCTCTTCTGCGGCTTTCTAATAATCATGAGCTGTTGGTTAAAATATGTGTTTTGTTTCTTGAAACTGTCCCAGAAAAAATCTTAAATCTTCACAAGGCGACTCACGCAAAAGATTTTGAGTTAATACGCACCATAAGCCATAACTTGAATGGATCGGCAGGAGGGATTGGGGCAGCAAGTCTACAAATGGATTTTCAATTCCTGGAAGAATCCGCACAGGAGCTAAACATCATTGGAATTGAAGAAAAGATGAAATTAATTGATGAACATTATGAGTGTTTATCTGAGTTGTTAAAATCAGAAATGTCCTTGTCTTAGTATCATGACCTGAACCTCTTATCCCAGCCCCGCGCTTGTTTTCGTAGCTAAGTTTATTGTTTGCTAATAGTTTACTATTTATTCACAAAACGCTTAGTAAAGGTCTTACACACTTTATTCTTTGTAAGTAGAAAACCACTGTTTAAACATAGATTTGGATCTTTAGCTTCATATTGTTAACTTGAGGTATGAACTGTTTCCAAGAAAAGTGCTTTTAACGTGAAAATCGTAATGTTTTTATTCATAGTTTTGAGTACGTCAATTAGTGCCAGAGAAAATGTTACCTTGGGAATACCTGTCTTTCCTCCTCACTCACTCATTGATGAATTAACCAATGAGTGTGTGGGCGGCTTTGTTACTGCCACTAAAAAAATACTAGCCGAACATGCCATCAATGTTGATGTTGTTTGTGCTCCGCCTATTCGGATATATAGGCTATTAAAAAATGCTGAAGTTGATTTTATAATCAACATTAAAAGTACTAAAGCTTTGCCAAAAGATATTATTTTTGTTGAAACTCCCTTCAACACTTTATACCTTGCACTGTACACCCACAAAAACTCTATAGAGATAAAAAATGTCGCTGCTATCCGCGGTTTTGGTTACCACGGTTTTAGAGATAAATTAATGGGCGATGGGTATGATTTTTTTGACTTACCCACCAGTACATCAGCTATTCAATTGTTTCTCAAAAAACGTAGTAGTCATTTAATTTCATATCGTTCCCCCGTTGAATACCATATCAAAGAAAACAACCTAGATATTGAGGATGGCGTGTCCGTTTTGCCTCTTTTAGATGTTCGAACCTACTATGCTATTTCTGCTAAATCTGCTCATCTTGGAAAACTACAAACGGCTCTTGAAGATTACGCATCTAAACATCAACTAACGTTTTTTGACCAGGCTAATTAATCTGTAGTTTCACCATGGGCGCTCAAACTGAGTTCTAGTAGTTCTTTGTGTGCATCTTTCATATGCTGTGCCAGTTCATGTATGTCAGGCATCAGTTTTTGACAGGAAATTAATCCAAAGTCCAGCCAACCGTTATAACTCTGTAAAGTAATATTCAGCCCCATTCCGTGATAGGGAATTGAAACTGGATAGGTACTGATTTGTTTGGCGCCCGCAAAATAGAGTGTAATGTTAGGACCCGGCACATTGGAGATCAAAACGTTGGCAAAGGGCGGCATAGAGTTTGCGACTCTGGTTCTTGTCAGTGTAGAGGCAAGACTACTCATCAACCATGGCGCACCGATTGAGGGGAAGTCGGTAGGCATGATGGCTTTAACATCGGATAACAGTGTTTTGGTATGAGTGGAAGACGCATTGATGGCCTGAAGCCGCTCCAAAGGGTCTTTAATCGTTGTCGCAAGACTCATCCGAGCAATGGACACTTGGTTGCTCAACTCGGTATTGCCTTCTGGACGAACGCTGACTGGAATAGCAGCCAATAGGGAATCTTCGGGGCGAAACCCCTCATCCTCGAAATAGCGCAGCATACCTTCGCCCGAGATTGCCATAACAACATCATTAAGGCTGACATTATTAAGTTTAGCCATTTTTTTACTGTCGGCATAAGGAATCGAAAAACGCGCAAAGCTGCGTTGATTAGTGATAGTGGTGTTCAGCGGTGTCTTAGGCGCAAGCCAATTCATCCGTTGGTCATCGCTACCTTCTGTGGTTTTTGTTGGTTTGAGAATATCAAAGGCTTTAAGCGATAACTTTGGTAAATTTTTAGCCAGTTTTATGGTTTGGCTGACGTTGTGCATTACACCTGAGGCTGTGAGTTCGGCAATGCCGTAGTTGTCGCCTCTGTCGGAGTCTCTGCGGCGTTTGAGTTTATTCGCTGCTCGCGGCACAGCTGTTACATCCATAATGGCTTCCATTAAGACTTGTCCGCCCATACCATCAAGCGCAGCGTGATGCATTTTTGAATAAAGTCCGACGTAGCGGGTACCTTTAGGTAGGTCTGAGGGCACAGGTAAACCGTCGAGTATGTGCATCTCCCACAAAGGTCGACTTCGGTCTAGTAAGCTTGAATGTAATCGCGCTACCAATTTATCAACGGTCGCTCGAGTTGCAGGAGGAGGCACGATGACATGACGTATGTGGTAATCAATATCGATAGCCTCGTCCATTACCCAAATAGGGTTGGCGATATCAAATGGCATATTGATAAGCTTGCGCTGAAAGATAGGCGCCATGTGCATGCGGTTTTGGATATGGTGGCGCACATCATCCATAAAATCTCCTGAGTATTCAGGAGGCAGCTCCATTATACTTAGACCACCAACATGCATCGGGGTTTCGGGAGATTCTAAGTGTAAAAAGGCCGCATCTAAGCCGCTGAGGTGATCCATCGCGTTTCCTTCAGGTTGTTGACAAACGTTTTTAGTGACTGGGTTAACCTACGCCCAACTATCCATTCGAGATCAGCTGTCTTTTTTGGGCATAAAGACCTGAAATCCGCATAAACCTGCAATAACAATAAGGCCCACCAACAAACCTATCCAAGGTTCAAAGACACTGAATGCCATTGCCGTAATGACCATCGCACCGCGCTCTGTAGCGTCTTGCACTAGTGATAATGCTAATGTAGCACAAGCAAACGCAGTAAGTACAAGAGTAACCGCTAACGCCAGTGGTAATAAGGGTTCCAACAAGGTGACTAGCGGCAGTGCTAAAAACAAAAAGGGTAAGCCAAACGCATAAAAACTACCAATGCTGTCGTAAATAGAATTTACCTTGTCGCGTCCTTGTGCCCAACGTTTAAGTAGAATAACTTGAATACCAGTCCACAACACTCCTTGAGTGGCAAAGAAAGGCGCAATAATAGCCATTAAAATATTTCTAATACCAGTGGCCATATGTGCTCGGCTACTATCTAATTCGAGTTTTTCATCTGTGCGACTAGTTTGTGCATGTTCTATCATTTCATTGCCAGTCACGACATCACCAAAGAACAAAATATAGGTTATTAATGCCAACGGGAAAGACGCAATAAAGGTCTCAATTGGCGGCCAACCGATAGCGAAGGGCGAAGCTTTTTCCCAAAGGGAAGCAGTCGATGCTGCTACATCCAGAAATTCCCAGCGAATATTGTATTGAAACTCTCCAGTAAAATATCCAACACTGCCCGCTATAACAAATCCTGGTAATAAACCAAATCCAAGAATTGTCGCCAGCCACTTTTTATTTATAGCCAGCGCTTGTAGAGGTTTTGAAAAGGCAAAGATCAAACAAATTGCCACTCCTAAGGTTCCAGCTATGGGAGCTGACTGAAACACATTCGCAGCATCACCGTCTTTAGTAACGCGCAAAAAAGCAGCAACTGCAGCACCCAGTATAATGCCGCCTTTAAACACATTTGGCACAATTGTAATTAACTTAGCGCCTAGCCCAGTGACCCCCAATACAATCAAAATAAATGCAAAATTTAATGATAGTGCTGTCATCGCTTGGAACTGTGAAGCGTGATCGCCTAAATAAGCAGGCGCGGTAATAAATGCAACTACAAAGGGGATCGCTGGTGTTAACCACCCTGGTGCATAGGGATCTCCAAAAAACATCCAAGAAAAAGAAATAAGCACACTATGAAACATCGCCATAGTTACCGCTTCTTCAAAATTCAGTCCTAATAAGGCCATAAAATAAGGCACTAAGGCCATGCCAGTGGCGCCAGCGACTGCTAGTCCTTGTAACATATCAGATAATGAAAAACGCAAATGAATCAGAGGGATCCGCATGGTAAATGGGCCCCATTTTATGCCAGGTTGCACTTCACCATCAGGTCTTGTTTTTAGCATTGGATTATTCTCATTATTGGTTTAAAAATTAATAACGTACAAACTTATTAGTGGTTCATTATTTATTTATGATTGATTAGAAAATCATCTAAATCACTATGACATCATTTTTAACATAAAAGTAACGAGTTCATTACATTTAGATTGTTGATAGTTTGTAATATCCTGACTATCAATTAAATTTATTTGGGTGTGATTTTCACTCAATGAACCGTTCAAAATTATTATTTTTAAGTAAACGATTACCTCTTTTTGTCATTCGTTCTAGTGACGGTTAGATATTTAAATATGATTATTGTATTGGTGCCAATATAGAAGGTGGTCGACATTCAGTAATTGATGACTTGGCCTTCGACTGTAGGGATGCAGGATGTAGAGCAATGCAAGGAGAAATTGCCCAGAATTGAAGCACCCAAGTCGACCTGAAACGTGCATGATTAGGTGGTATGGGTATAACCTTATGTTTATCGATGCACATCTTGTATGATTTGTGCAGAATGCCCTAACGTTTAGATAAAAGGTTGATAGATGCCCTTAGCAGGTACCAGTAAACGTCATGTGTTAGTAGTGGACGACAGACCCGATGTACGTATCAGTGCGCGATTTGTACTTGAAGATAATCAGTATCAAGTGACTGAAGCTGAGAGTCCGACTATGGCAAAAGAATTAATCAAACAACATCAGATTGATTTAGTGTTGATGGATATGAATTATTCTCGCGATACCACATCAGGCGAAGAAGGTTTGGAATTGTTAGCTTGGTTAAACAAAGCTGATTTGGGTATACCTGCAATCGCCATGACTGCTTGGTCTAATGTTGAGCTAGCGGTTAAAGCCATGCAATTGGGGGCAGGGGACTTTCTTGAAAAACCTTGAAAGAATCAACGTTTATTACAAGTGGTCGCTCAACAAATCAAGGTCAGTGGTCTTAAAAAACAAAATCAAAAACTTCAGCAACGATTAGATAACAGCGAGATTGAAAAAGGTGAGTTTCATTGGCGTTCGCCATGTATGCACCAGCTCATGCAACAAATTGATAGCGTGGCCAGCGCTAACGTAGCGATATTACTTACCGGTGATAACGGAACAGGTAAAAGCCAATTAGCCAGTTATATACATGCACAATCGCAGGCAAGTAGTGGGCCTTTTATTGCCGTAAATATGGGCGCAATATCCGAATCTCTATTTGAAAGCGAAATGTTTGGTCACACTAAAGGCGCTTTCACCGATGCAAAATCGAGTCGTATTGGGCGTTTTGAACTGGCCAAACATGGCACCTTGTTTTTGGATGAGATTGCTAATATCCCTTTGTCACAGCAGGCAAAATTATTACGGGTATTAGAAACCGGCGAGTATGAGGTGTTAGGCTCTAGCCAAACCCAATTTACCTCTATACGTTTGATTAGTGCGACCAACGGTAATTTTAAACAGTTGATTGAAAAAGAATTGTTTCGTGAAGATCTGTTTTATCGGATCAACACTATCGAGTTTAGAGTGCCCTCTCTAAAAGAGCGTACTTTGGATATCGTGCCTTTGGCTGAATATTTTATTACGATGTACTGTAAAAAATACGCTACACCAACAGTAGAATTGAGTACCGAAGCTACAAGTGCGCTACAAGACTATCACTGGCCTGGCAATATTCGTGAATTGAGTCATCTTATGGAGAGAGCGGTATTACTTTGTCGGGATGACATCTTGTCTGTTACAGACCTCAATATTAGGCTTAGCAATCACGCTATTTCATCGAGTATCGGTTTACCCATGATGACTTTAGAAAACGCTGAAAAACAACTTATCACCCAGGCGCTTAATCAGGTTGATCAACATGTGCCAAAAGCAGCCAAGTTATTAGGATTAACTAAGTCGTCACTTTATCGAAGATTAGAGAAATATGTCGATCTTCAAAAGTAACAGTTTAAGCGCTTATATTTTTTCTTTTTTAGGCTTTTTTGCTTGTCTATTTTTACTTTGCGTATTCTGGATTTTAATTGCCGCAGATTGGCAGGCGTGGAATATTGGTTTGAGTTTGGTTGTACTCAGCTTGTTTTTGTTGGTCGCTATTATGCGCTTTAAACATAAAGTGCTGGCATCTTTTGATCGCGCTCTTTTACATATCGAAGCGGTAAAAGTCGAAGATTATAATCAATACGCCAAGTCTGAATTCAAAGAGGGCGTAACGGCTAATTTTCACAACGAGCTGACAATTCTTAGCGAAAAAATGCAGACTCATAAATCTCAATATGATCAACATGCCTTGTTGTTGTATCAACTAATAGATCAACTCGATACGCCCATGTTGGTGTTTAATCAAAAGCAAAAACTATCTTACGCTAACGCCGCATTTTCGACTTTATTTGGCCAACCTTGGCAAATGTATCGACTTGCCTCACCCAGACTCCTTGGCTTGGTTTATACCGATAAAGGCTGGAGTTTACCTAGTAAAGAACAACAGTGGCATGTCAGTCAAAGTGAGTTTATAGATAGCGGCGAACGACATCAGTTACTTGTATTTACTAATATTGACTCTGCTATTCGCGCCAGTCAACTTAACGCTTGGCAACAAATTATTCGGGTGATGGGCTACGAAATTCGAAACTCCTTAACGCCAGTGTCTTCCTTGGCTGAAAGTCTTGGCAGTAAATCGGATTCGCCTAGAGATAAACAAGCGCTAGCCGTTATTTCTGAGCGTTGCCATCATCTACAAGATTTTGTGAATCGTTACTCTTCTTTGTCTCAGACTTTAAATTTGGATATACAAGCAATCAATGTCGCAACCTTTGTTGAGCGTCTTGAAGGTTTGTTTTCGCAAAACAAACTCATTTTTGTGAGTAAGCCACAGAATTTTTGGGCAGATCCTACCTTTATAGAACAAGTGTTTATTAATCTATTAAAAAACGCCTTTGAAGCACAAGCCTCTCAAGTCAAAATAGAAATAACTGAAAAAGCGCAACAATCGTTGATTAAAATCATCGATGACGGTCATGGCTTTGCCAACACAGATAATTTGTTTGTACCGCTATTTACCACTAAACAGCAAGGGCAGGGCATAGGTTTAACTTTCTGTCGAAATATCATTGAACAGCATGGTGGTTCAATAGAGATTAAAAATAATTCAAAGTCAGTAAAAGGGGTGACTGTATTCATCATGTTACCTTTAACGTCGCCACTCTCCTCTTAACTCAATTTGTTACCTGAATATTTCGATATCGGACCAATCTGTATTTTTCACTCATCTTATTTAACTTAACTGCTTGTAAACAATGTGTTTATTAGTTTGGCACGACTCTTGTAATAGCTAGGTTATTAATGCCGAATATAATCGAGCTGGAGAATAAAATGGATGTAGCGAAAACCAAAAAGGCCACTTCTTTCAAGCCCACTAAAGGTAACTTGCTGTTAGGTTTGATTGGACTGATTGTTGTGCTGATATTTTTCGCAATTAGCAATAATGGTGCGGTGTATGTTGATAGGGAAAACTTGTTAATTGAGTCCGTTCAACAAGGAGACTTAGAGGTCATTATCGAAGGTTATGGCACGCTCACTTCAGATAAACAGCAACTGATCACTTCGTTTTCGCCTGCTACTGTGAAAGAAATTGTGCTCAAGCCAGGTGCCCAAGTCAGTGCTAACAGTGTGATTGTTCGTTTGGAAAATCCAGAATTAGTGTTACAAGTCGAAAATGCTGAGCAAGAGTTAATTCAGGTGCGGGCTAATTTACGCCAATTAAAACTAAATAATCAACGAGAAATCCTTAACGAATCTGCAAATTTAGCTGAAATAACCGCACGTTTTGATACGGCCGCACTAAAACGTGTCGCAGAAGAAAAATTGGTTAAACAAGGCATAGTGTCACAACTGACATTTCAGCAGTCAGCCTTGGATGAAAGACAACTTAAACAACGTATCGCTATTTTAAAGCAGCGGATCGATCAGCTTAAATTGGTGCATGATGAGTCGGTTAATATCCAACTTGAACGCGTGAAGCAGCAACAAGGCCGCCTGAATATCGCCGAATCAAGATTGGATAAATTGACGGTTAGAGCTGGTTTTGACGGGGTATTACAACGTTTATCTGTAGAGCTTGGCCAAAGCCTAGCTGCAGGGCAAGAAGTTGCGTTAATCGGCAGCGTAACAGACCTAATTGCACTTATCCGAGTACCACAAAGCCAAGCCCAGTTAATCGCCATTGGTAAAGTAGCCATTATCGATACTCGTCGTGACAAAATTGAAGGTGTGGTCAGTCGAATCGATCCGATAGTTGATAACAATACAGTAGAAGTCGAAATCGCATTGCCCGCCTCGTTACCCGCAAGTGCCAGACCACAACTAAGTGTGGATGGCGTTATTGTTGCCGACACATTAAAAAATGTGAGCTATATCAAACGCCCAGCGGGGGCTAAGTCGAATACTAATGTTTCACTTTATCGACTAATAAGTCAGGAAAAAGCGACCTCTCAAGACATACGTTTTGGCGTGCAAGCCGGACAATTTATTCAAATATTGTCAGGCGCAGCGGTCGGCGAACAATTCATTATTTCAGACTTGTCGAATCTTCAAGCGACCAGTCAAACCATCAGTATTAACTAGAAACTAATTTATAACTTAACGATATTCAATTTTACGATTACCAAAGGAAGACACTTATGAGCGATATTAAAATTCAAATGAAAAACATCTCTAAGGTTTTTGAAACAGATGAGCTTGAGACTCATGCCTTAAAGAATGTAGATATCACCATCTATGCAGGGGACTACGTGTCTATTGCTGGCCCTTCTGGTTGCGGAAAGTCGACCTTGTTATCTATTTTAGGTTTGTTGGATATGCCCACAGGTGGCGAATATTTTATTGAAGGCACCAATGTGACTGACTTGTCACTCGATCAAGCAGCAGAAATTCGAAACAGCAAGATAGGCTTTATTTTTCAATCGTTTAACTTGATTGATGAATTGTCAGTATTCGACAACGTTGCCTTGCCTTTACGTTACAAAACCAAAGTGCCAAGCGACAAAGAAATTTCAGACCGAGTGCTCGAATGCCTAGAATTAGTTGATATGAGTCACCGCATTAGTCATAAACCCAACCAGCTGTCTGGTGGACAACAACAACGTATCGCCATCGCTCGTGCCCTTGTTGCCAATCCCGCTATTTTGCTGGTGGATGAGCCAACAGGTAACTTGGACTCTAAAAGTGGCGACCAAGTGATGGATGTATTGGAAAAACTTAACAACAGTGGCACTACTATTTGTATGGTAACCCATGATCCACGTTATGCGGATATGGCCAATATACAGCTTAAATTATTAGATGGTTCAATCTTAACTACACCAGAGTTGAAGGAGGCTGTATGAGCCAGTTTCTCTATCAACAAAAGCAAGCTTGGGCCAGCCTTAAGAAAAAAGTAGGTTTTGTCGCAACGGTTGTCACCACTATGGGCACAACATTAGGGGCGTTGCTTTGTATATTGACCTTAGGTTATCTATTGATTGTTGAACCTTTGCCTTACCCCGAGCAAGACAAACTGTATAACGTTATTCATGCTATCGGTGACAAATCTGGTGAGACAAATGCCGAGGCATTTACCTATCCTGGACTTATCCATCTATACAAAAACCAAGATGTGTTTGAGAAAGCTGCACTGATCCAATATGGTCAAGACGTACTCACGTCTTTGCCTAATCAGCCCACCTTAAGTACCGGTTATGCCACACCAGAGTGGTTTGAACTATTGGGCGCAAATATGCAGATGGGCCGTTATTTCGAAGCAACTGAAGCCTTGGATACCTTTAATCCCGTTGCCGTCATTAGCCATAAAATTTGGCAAGAAGAATTCGCTTCGGCCTCGGATATGCTTGATAAAAAAGTGTCGTTCAGTGGTGTGAGTTTTCGAGTGATAGGTGTATTGGGCGAGCAATTCGTTGAACCACAAATAAAGCAAACGGGTCGTGTTGTAGGGGTTTGGTTTCCTTGGGATTATAACCTCGATGTGCGGATGAAAGAACGTTGGGGCAATATCAGCGGTGCTTTGACTTTTGTCGGTCAATTAAAAGAAACGCTAACTGCAACACAAGCAGAACAAACCATTACCCCCTTAGTGAACGATACTTGGACTGAGAATGTGGTTTCAATTCCATTCTTTAGCGGTTGGTCAATCCAGATGAAGCTTGAATCTTTCCAAACAGCTATTGTAGGGGATAGTCAAAACACCGTTTATAAATTGTTGGCTGGGGTGTTTGGCTTAGTACTCATTGCGTTTGCCAATATTGCAAATTTGTTTATGTCACGTACCGCCGAGCAACAACGACAATTAGCGATTTATGCGGCACTTGGCGCTAAAAAATCACACCTTTTTCGTGGACTACTAGCTGAGTCTGGTGTGCTGATGTTTTTATCGGTATTGGTAGCATTAATTATCGCCTCTTTGGGCTTCTCCTTATTGCAAGCAAATCTGGCCTCTGAGTTACCGCGAGTGAATGAACTTGGAGTCAACTCGATTACCTTTTTAGCATCGGTTGTGCTTGCTCTTTTCTTTGCTCTTTTATTTGCCTTTCTAAGTAGCAAGATGATTAATTACCGAGCCTTGAATTCCATGTTACAAGCTAGTGGTAAAGGCACAGGTGTGCAGGTTTCTAAGCGTTTTAGGCAAGGTTTGATTGTGAGTCAGGTGGCAATAGCAACGATATTGGTTTTTACCAACATCACCTTGTTTAAAGAATCGGTCGACATGATCACACAACCTCCTGGATACACTGTGGATAATATGACACAAATGAGTTTGTCAGTTTCAGCGCCAGAATTTCCGCCGCAAGAAGAAGTTGCAGCCACTATGACTGAACTTAAGAAAAAACTATTGGAACTACCTCAAGTAGAAAGTATTTCACAATCAGGATCTGTGTTGAATGGTTATGGGTTGTGGGCATTGACTGCGGTCGCTTCAGGTGAAAATTTCACTCCGGAAAACAAGGGCGCCAGTCACAACTACTTTACTATGATTGGTCAGGAACTGCTTGAGGGTGATTATTTTAGTGAAGCTGATGTCAAGGATGGTAATCGAGTAATGGTGGTTAATGATGTATTTGCCAAACGCATTAATCCTACTGGTAGTGCGTTAGGATTTCAGATTTCTTCTGGCGCAGAAGATGACCCTTTCACCATTATTGGTGTGGTCAAAGGGGTGAAAATGCCCGCTCAAACTGAGATGCCGATGCGTGTTTACACACCATCAAGATTGTCCAGCACACAAATGACCCTTAAGCTTCGCGATGGTCAGAGTGTCAGTCGAGAACAAGTAGTCACTGCTATTAACGAAGTAAGCAGTTTATATGCATTGTTTAGTTTGGACACCTTAGCCAGTGAGAAAAAGAGACGTTTATTTACCCAATATACCACTGCAACTACTACCTCGGCACTTGCTATTATTACCTTGTTTTTAGCCAGTGTAGGTTTATATGGCATCTTGAGTTACGGCACACAAATGCGCAGGTTTGAGTTGGGCACACGTATGGCAATTGGAGCTAAACGCAAAGACTTAGTTGGCTTGATTGTTAAAGATAATGTGTGGGTTATTTTACTTGGGGTGGCCTCAAGTATAGTCGTGATGCTAGGTATTTATATCGGTTATAAAGACGTGTTGTCAGGCTATATGAGTGTTGAGTTGTTACCCATGCTGATTGCAACAATACTGTCCATTGCCTTGTTGTCACTCTTTGCCTGTTACTGGCCTCTGCGTCAATACATCAATCACCCAGCGATTCATTCGTTGCGTGTTAGTGATTAGGTTATTAGGGTATGAATCAATCTCTGTATTTACTGAAATAAGCTTGGGCTAGCCTTAAAAATAAGCCTGGGTTTGTTTCAGCGGTTGTCAATACTATGAGCCTAACTTTAGGTGCACTCTTATGTGTGCTGACCTTGGCCTATTTATTATTGGTATCACCACTTCCTTACCCAGAAAGTGACAGCTTATATACAGTAGAGCATAACCTGATTGATAAAAAAGGAGGGGTTGACGGTACGGCCTTTACCTATCCTAACCTGATGCATTTATACGCTAAGCAAACTGCTTTTAGTGATTTAGCAGTGATGTACTACGATGCTGATGTGCTTGTTTCTATGCCTACTCATCCCACTCTACCCATTTCTTTTGTTACCCCAGAGTGGTTTTCCCTATTGGGGGCAAAAATGGCGGTGGGTCGAAGCTTTGAGGCCACAGAAGCGCTAAATACTTACAATCCGGTTGCCGTATTGAGTTACCAAACCTGGAAAAATGAATTTGCTCTAGAAGCAAATATCTTGTCAAAAAAGGTACAGTTTGGTGAGGTGAGTTATCGCATTGTTGGTGTGCTCAGCGAAGATTTCGTTGAGCCGCAAATTTATGGTGTGGGTAATAAATCCCAAGTGTTTTTACCTTGGGATTATAATTCTATTAGTCCAAGTGAGCGCAAAAAGTGGGGCAATGATGATGGTGGTCTGATGGTGCTTGGCAAATTGAAGTCAAGTTATTCGCCAGCCCAGGTTGAACAACAACTTGCTGCATTGGTGAGTGATAACTGGCAACAAGAGGTGGCTGGGCAACAATTTTTTAACGGCTGGAGTATTGGTATTAAATTACACTCATTGCAGTCGGTAATTCTGGCCAATAGTCAGAACACAGTGTATTTACTCATTGCCGGTGTGATTGGTTTAGTGCTGATAGCCAGTACTAATATCGCAAATTTGTTTATGTCACGAACCGTTGAGCGCAGCCGACAAATTGCTATATGTGCCGCAGTTGGCGCCTCGCGTCGGCAGATATTTAAAATGTTGTTAGCTGAATCGACGCTCCTAGTGGGGCTAGCTACGTTTATTGCCATCTATATTGCTTCCTTAGGATTTAAAGGCATGCAGTTGTTCTTAAACCATTATTTACCAAGAATTGATGAGTTGTCCCTGCATTTCAGTACCCTTGCTTGTGCTTTGATTTTGATGTTGGTATTTGTCTGGTTATTTGCCTATTTAAGCATGGGCATGATCGATTACCGTGAGTTAAATCGATCAATGCAAAGCGGTGGTAAAGGCACGGGCATACAAGTGTCTAAAAAACTAAGGCAGGGCCTAGTGCTGTGTCAAATAGCCATTGTGTCAGTGTTGGTTTTTATCAATATTCTGTTGTTCAATGAAGCCGTCAGCACAATTAATCGCACTTCTGGATTTGAAACAAAGCATATTTCCTTTTTAGTCATCTCTTTGCCGGCGGTTAGTGAAACCGAACGCAGCGGGTTAGTGGCAAATGTGTTTGAGGTTAGAAATAAATTAGCCGCGTTACCGCAGGTAGAAGGCGTAAGTCAGGCTATGGCTCCTATGCCCTTTTTTACTCGTGCGCTTACTCGCTTGGGCGGTGATGAGTCTTATTCAATGAGAGCGAAAGACGTTGATCACGCTTATTTCCAATTAATTAAGCAACCCTTGCTGGCAGGTAATTATTTCAGCGAAGCCGATATCAAAGACAAAAATAATGTCATGATAATCAATGACGTATTTGCCAAACAACTCGCTCCAGATGGTAACGCCCTTGGTTTGACATTTGATAATGGCGCAACTGTGGTGGGTGTGGTTAAGGGCATAATGATTCCCGGTCAAACCAGCATTGAGCCGCGATTTTATTTCCCGGCATCACCGGCCAGAAATATGTTTCTTGTCAAAACCAAAGAGGGCCAAGTTATCACTCGGGAGCAAGTGGTTAAGGTTTTGCTACAAGTCTCCAGTGAGCTAAAACTGTTTAGTTTGTCTACATTAGACTCCCGCCTGGTTGAACGTTTGTTTGCCCAATACACCACAGCAGTGACTAGCGGATCTTTGGCTATTATCACTTTTATTTTGGCTGGATTAGGTCTGTACGGAATATTAAGCTACAGCACACAAATGCGCCGATTTGAAATAGGCACCCGATTAGCCATAGGTGCAAAGCGTAAAGAAATAATTCTACTAATTGTTAAAGACAATGCGGCGATGATTTTACTTGGCATGCTGACTAGTGTGTTGGTGTTGCTAATGTTGTATTTAGGATTTAGCGATAACTTAAATGATTATCTTCACACAAATATAGTACTGACATTTGTTCTAACGGTTACCTCTATCACTTTCTTGTCGTTATTTGCCTGCTATTGGCCATTACGTCGATACATCAATCAACCTGTTGTTCATGTGTTACGTGGTAGTGATTAGTGGCATTCTAGCGCTTTAAGAGAGTGTTCAGCATGGATAGTTAGTAGCAAAAAAATGGTCTGACCAATATGTCATATACTAATGCATTATTTATTTATGTATTTATGAAGTGTTAAGTTTCGTTTTAGTGGTTAAAATAAACCATACCTTAAATTGCTTGGTTCAATTGGCCCTACACCTTTGGACTTTACTAAAGCATTTAGCGTATTACGTTAAATGGCTAAGCAGGCATTTTTAATTTAAATAAACATTGGAATTCTATGAAAACACTATCTGATATTGGTTTAATCGGCCTTGCTGTGATGGGTGAAAACCTTATTCTAAATATGGCAAGTAAAGGGTATACCGTTACTGCTTATAATCGCTCTACCGATAAAGTTAAAAACTTTATTAATGGCCGAGCTAAAGGCGAAAGTATTCGCGGTGCCTATTCGGTTGAAGAGTTAGTTCAATCCTTAGCCACACCCCGTAAAATTATGATTATGGTTAAATCAGGCGCGCCTGTTGATGCCACTATTGATCAGCTTCTGCCTTTGTTAGACAAAGGTGACATCATTATTGATGGTGGTAATACACATTTCCCAGACACTATTCGCCGTGAAAAGTACTGCGTTGAAAAAGGTATTAACTTTGTGGGTGCCGGTGTATCAGGTGGTGAAGAAGGTGCGCTTAAAGGACCTTCTATTATGCCTGGTGGATCACTTGAAGCATGGAAAGCAGTGAAACCTATTTTCCAAGATATCTCAGCCAAAGTTGATGATGGTTCACCTTGTTGTGATTATGTAGGTGAAAATGGTGCCGGCCATTTTGTGAAAATGGTACACAACGGTATTGAATATGGCGATATGCAATTGTTGTGTGAAGCCTACCAAATAATGAAAGACACCCTAGGCATGTCTGCTGATGAAATGCATGAAGTGTTCAAAGAATGGAACACTACCGAATTAGATAGTTATTTAGTTGAAATAACCCGCGATATCCTCGCATTTAAAGATGAAGACGGTGGTCCACTAGTCGAAAAAATACTTGATACTGCAGGCCAAAAAGGGACTGGAAAATGGACTGGCGTAGTGGCGCTAGATTTAGGTGTGCCATTAACACTGATTGCTGAATCTGTATTTGCTCGTTGTATCTCTGCACTTAAAGATGAGCGTGTTGAAGCCTCTAAAGTTATAACTGGCCCTGCTAAAACGTTTACTGGTGACAAAGCTGCGTTTATCGAAGATTTACGTCAAGCAGTGTTAGCCGCTAAAATTGTGTCTTACGCACAGGGTTACACTCTAATGCGCGAAGCAGCCAAAGAGTTCAATTGGAACCTAAACTACGGCGGCATCGCATTGATGTGGCGTGGTGGTTGTATCATCCGTTCTGCTTTTTTAGGCAAAATCAAAGAAGCCTATGACAAAAATCCTGAACTTAACAATTTATTATTAGATGACTATTTCAGAGATACCGTTGTTGCCGCTCAAGAAGGTTGGAGACGTGTTGCAGTCAATGCCATTACTACTGGTGTACCTGCTCCTTGTTTAACCGCAGCCCTTAACTACTTTGATGGTTATCGCACAGCACGTTTACCGGCTAACTTGTTACAAGCGCAACGTGATTATTTTGGTGCCCATACTTATGAGCGCACAGATAAGCCAAGAGGCGAGTTCTTCCATACCAACTGGACTGGACGTGGTGGTAATACTTCATCGTCTACTTATAACGCTTAA
>NZ_CAJWCF010000056.1 GCF_913020055.1 uncultured Paraglaciecola sp.
GCGCACTGCTAAGCAACGTTTCAGGGCTATCAACGATAACGTCAAACACACCAGGTAACTTCTTAGCCGCAACAGGTCGGCCAGAAACAATCATGTCTAGTGCTTGTTGCACACCGGCTAATCTAGGTAAACGCTGGGTGCCACCCGCTCCAGGTAAAATACCTAGGTTCACTTCTGGCAAGCCCACTTTATTCGATGCAAATGTGACACGATAATGACAAGACAAAGCGACTTCTAAACCACCACCAAATGCAGGTCCGTTTAAAACCGCGACAACTGGCTTAGGTGCGTTTTCAATAACATCTAATACTGCAGGTAAGTTAGGCTCTAGGTCACCGCCAGAGAACTCGCTAATATCAGCTCCGCCAGAGAACAAGTTTTGTTTTGACGAAATAACGATCACTTCGACCGAGTCGTCAGCAAATGCCGTATTTAAGTGTTCGATAAGTCCGACACGCACTGATTTAGACAATGCATTAACCGGAGGATTTTGCATCCATAAAGCTGCAATTTTATTTGCAGACGGGGTTTCAATTAGTTCATAAACAACGGCTTGTGATTCAACTTGACTCATATAGACCTCTTACCAGCTTAATATTTATCAGCGGATACTAGGCTACCCTTCCCAATCATTCTAATTTATTGGTTTTATACTACAGAATAAACAAGGTTTATTGGTGTCGGCACTTTTAACTCTGAGTCTATTCACTAAATGGATAATTCTGCATTAGTCTGAGCAAGTTGACTTTTCATGGCACTTTTGATGTTCTACCCCACAATTATTTTACAAAAAAATTACATTGAGAGACGAGCTTTGCAGTATTTAACCACCCCTGAACACTGTTTTGAACAAATAACAGACTTTCATTACTCTCCTCATTTTTTGCAAGTAGATGATAATGAAGGCGGTTCGCTAAAACTTCATTATGTAGATGAAGGCCCAAAAGAGGCCAATGTTGTAATAATGCTGCATGGTGAACCAAGTTGGTCATTCTTATATCGTAAGATGATAGACCCAGTTGTCGCAGCGGGTTATAGAGTCATCGCACCTGATTTAATTGGCTTTGGTAAATCCGACAAACCTACTGAGCGCAGTGATTATACCTTTCAACGACATCTTGATTGGGTACGCCAAGTAATTATCCAATTAGATCTAAAGGACATTACCTTAGTTTGCCAAGATTGGGGCGGGTTATTGGGCTTACGATTAGTTGCTGAGCATGCGGATTTATTTGCACGGGTTTTAGCCGCCAATACGATGTTGCCTACTGGTGATCATGCTGCCAGTGAAGCGTTCTTAAAGTGGCAAACCTTTTCTCAAGAAGTAGAAGTATTCCATGTAGCTGGCATTATTAAAGGTGCCACCGTTACGCCTCTGAGCCCAGAAGTGTTGGCCGCTTATGATGCACCTTTTCCTGATGAAACCTACAAAGCAGGGGTAAGACAGTTTCCACTGCTTGTGCCAACAACACCAGATAATCCAGCCAGCCAAGCAAATAGGTTAGCTTGGCAATCACTGCAACAATTTAATAAACCATTTATCACCGCATTTAGCGATTCAGATCCGGTTACAGCAGGTGGTGACAAGATTATGCACAAACTGATACCTGGCTGCCAAGGTCAGGCGCATACCACTATTCAACAAGGCGGGCATTTTTTACAAGAAGATCAAGGCGAACAACTCGCCGAAGTTTTATTAACCTTTATAAATGCCAACCCACTTTAAATTTTTAGTTATACAAGAACAGGAACAATTTGATGGATGAGTTATTAGATTTTACCGGAAAAGTAGCCTTAATTACCGGTGCGGGAGGCGGTTTTGGTCGTTTGTTAGCACAAGGACTGGCCAAGCGCGGATGTAAATTGGTGATTAGTGATATCAATCAACAAAACTTGGATGAGACCCTTTCCTCGTTACCAGACCAAAACAGCGCAATTTCAATGTTATGTGATGTGTCCAAAGAACAAGACTGCAAAAACATGGTAGACAGCGCTCTAGAAAAATTTGGTCGTGTAGACATTGGAGTCAACAATGCGGGCATTGCTCACGAAATGACTCCCCTGCATAAATTGACTGAAGACACTATGCACAGCCAATTTAATGTCAACGTCAACGGCGTACTGTTTGGTATGAAATACCAAATTGAGGCCATGTTAAAACAAGGCGAAGGCCATGTTCTGAACATTAGTTCTTTAGCGGGTTTAGGTGGTGCACCAAAAGGTGGAGCCTATGCAGCAGCTAAACACGCAGTAGTAGGTTTAACCAGAACAGCCGCTGTGGAATATGCTAGAAAAGGCGTGCGCTGCAATGCGATTTGCCCTTTTTACAGCCCAACCGCTATTTTAGGTGAGTTTGCTTCAGAAGAAGGTCAAGCACAATTGGCTCGCGGTACACCTATGAAACGTCTATCCAAGCCACAAGAAGTGGTGAATGCCATGTTATTGATTTTGTCTCCGGGTAATTCATATATGACCGGACAAACCATCGCCCTTGATGGCGGCGTAACGGCTTGGTAAAAATAAATCACATAGAATAAAGAACAAAAGACACAGTTAATTTAAAGGAAAGAATATGCAAGCTTTGATGATGAACTCTCAATTGATGATTTCTTCAATACTACGACATGCAGACAAGAATTTTCCAGATACGGAAATTGTTTCAGTCACAGCTGATAACCCAAGACATAGACATACCTACAAAGATTTTGCTAACCGTAGCCGTCAGCTAGCAAACGCTTTAGCCGAACTTGGTGCTAAATTTGGTGATCGCATTGGCACCTTAGCGTGGAACGATTATCGCCATCTTGAACTGTATTATGGGGTGTCGGGAAGTGGCATGGTATGTCATACCATCAACCCTAAATTATTCCCCGAGCAAGTGAATTACATTATCAATCACGCTGAAGACAGATTTATCTTTGTGGATTTGTTGGTTGTGCCTTTATTAGAAGCCTTAAAAGATCATCTACCCAAAGTAGAGGGTTATATCATCTTAACCGATGAAGCCCACATGCCAGAAACATCCTTACCTAATGTAATGTGTTACGAAACGCTTTTAAGCAAACAATCCACTTCATTTGAGTGGCCTGAATTTGATGAAAATACCGCAAGCGCCATGTGTTACACATCTGGTACAACAGGTAATCCTAAAGGGGTGGTGTATAGCCACAGGTCAACCCTTCTGCATGCATTTGGCGGCAGTATGCCTGATGTGGTCGCCGCGTCTTACAAAGAGACAACATTGCCAATCGTACCTATGTTTCATGTTAATGCTTGGGGTGCGCCCTATGCCTCTTTGATGGTAGGCACAAAAATGGTAATGCCTGGTCCAAAAATGGCAGACGGAGAAGCGCTACAAAATTTAATTGAAAGCGAAAAAGTCACATTTAGTTCTGGCGTACCTACTATTTGGCTTGGTTTATTAGACTACTTAGATAAAACAGGTAAGACCATCCCTACTCTTAACCGTGTAAGTGTTGGTGGTGCTGCATGCCCAAGAACGATAATCGAGCGCTTTAAACAGCAACATAACGTTGAAGTGGTCCAAGGTTGGGGCATGACAGAAACCAGCCCTCTTGGTACGATTTTTTGCAAAAAATCCGGCATGGAAGATTTATCTGAAGAAGAATTAATAGATTTACAATGTCTGCAAGGCCGAGGCGTATTTGGCATTGAAATGCGCATTGTAGATGAAAACAATCAGGAATTACCTTGGGATGGCGTGGCCTTTGGTGCGCTTAAAGTTCGTGGACCTTGGGTTTCCAGTGGTTATTATGGTTTGTCTCAAGTGCCTGGCTCAGAAGGGTGTCCTGTGGATGAACTTGGCTGGTTTGATACGGGCGATGTCGCCACGATTAACCCACAAGGTTTTATGCAAATTACCGATCGCACCAAAGATGTGATTAAAACCGGTGGTGAGTGGGTCAGCTCGATAGAAATTGAAAATGCCGCGGTGAGTCACCCAGATGTAGCAGAAGCAGCAGCTATAGGCCGCTATCATCCAAAATGGACAGAGCGACCGTTATTAGTAGTAGTTCGTCAGGCTGGTACAGATGTATCAACCGAACAAATGTTAGAGTTTTTACAAAACAAACTACACAAGATATCTATGCCAGATGATGTGGTGTTTGTCGAAGAATTGCCGCATACGGCGACAGGCAAACTGAATAAACTGGCTTTGAGAAAAACCTTAGAGGATTATCAGTTCCCTACAAAAGCTTAATCTAGTTCAAACCTAGGCGTATTGCAGCGCCTAGGTTTGTATACTTTGCTAGACCATCAATAACACTCTTCAAATTGTACTTTTCAAGGGAATTTCTAAGCACGAGTATTAATTAATTTTGCGCAAATTCTTTAAAAAATGCAGTTTCATCATTCAGTGTTTCAAAACCAAATATCCAAGATGCTTCCGCTACGTCAGAAAAATCTATCCCGCCATCAGCGATAGCTGGATTATTGTAACGTTTATCCTCACCGTTATATTTATTGGCGATGACAATAGCGAGCTCCCAAATAGAAACCAGTCGAGGCTCTTTAATATAGGTGCGCCAATCTGGCATTTGATGTGACTTAAACCCAGGTGTACCATTATTTTTGCCGTTACCATCAGGAATTTTATGATAACCCGAATTTTGTTTGGTATAAGCCAAGTCTACTGGGTTGGTTGAGCCTTCATTCCAATCACTATGTTGTACTACCTGTATCCTTGTTTTTGTATCGACTTGAGGATGTTGCTGTTTTATCGCTCTAATAACATCTGCGGTAAAGTTTGACTGCCCAGCTTCGGCAATCCAGATAGTACCTGACTGCTCTAACGTTTCTGCGACTTTACTGATAACAAATTTAAGCGCCTCATCGTAGTCTGTATGCGCGTTAACCCATCTTTGGCCAAAGGACAAATCAAACAGTTTAGGAGCAGGTACATATAATCCCTCTTGATCACCGTAAGCACCTGCAACAGCATAAAAGTTTACCTTCTGAAATCTTTTATCGGCAAGCATGGTCGCAGTTGCGGCAATTGAGTGGATGTCGTCAACGTCGGTTTTACTGTCGAATTGAGCAAGTAATAGGTCTTTCTGTATATTAAATTTTCCTAATTTGTCATTCTCTTTAGCATCGAGTGTGGAAGTCAAAAATAATAAAATAAGTGTTAAGAATAGTAGTTTGTGCTGCGGCATGTTTAACCCCGTAATTATGTATGCTGTGTTTTTAAATGCAAAAATCAGCATATGCTGCCTAAAGCGTCCGATCAATAAATTAGACTAACATCCAAAAAAACGTAAATGGAAAAGGAAAACCTTCAGCTAACTTTATCTAATATTCTCTCCTCATAAATAATGTTCTGTACACATTTGTTAACCATTTCATTGTTGCTTTTTTCAGAAATCTATTTAGGGTGCGTGCATTAAAATTACTGCACTCACTATAAAAATATTTCAGGGAAACATTATGCAGCTTAAACATTTATGTTCATGGCTTTTGCTCAGTATGACAATTTCAGTCAACAGCTATGCCAAAGAAACAGCCTACCGATTATCCACATTTATTAAACCTAGCTTTCAACAGATATCGCTAAAAGTTGATCCAGATAGCCCAACATTCAGTGGCCAAACAAGTATCAATATAGATGTTACAAAAACCACAAACATCATTGGGTTTTACCAAAAAGGTCTGAATATTCAACAAGCTTATTTAACCAATGGGGATAGCCGTATTCCGCTTACTGTTAGCTCTCATGATTACGAAATACAGCATGCTAAAGCCAGCGGCAATATTGCAGCCAATCGTTATACCTTACACATAGTATTTGATGGGAAATTCAATACGTCTTCAGACGGCATGTATTTGTCAAAGTTTGAAGGGCTTAACTATGTGTTTACCCAATTTGAAGATATGTACGCTCGTCGTGCTTTTCCTAGTTTTGATGAGCCAGGGTTTAAAATCCCTTATCAATTGACCATTACGTCCCCGGAAAAACACACTGTTTTATCTAATACCTTAGTTAAAAAACGCAGCGTTAAAAACGGTTGGCAAACAGTAGAGTTTAATAAGACAAAACCTATGCCTACTTATTTAGTCGCCTTAGCGGTGGGAGAATTGGACTCTTATGACATTCCTAATTTAAGTGTGCCAGGAAAAATATACACGCCTAAAGGCCAAGCACACAGAACAAAATTTGCTGCCAAACACACAGCGGGAATATTACAAAACCTAGAAAACTATTTTGGCTCTTCTTATCCTTACGAAAAACTTGATTTTGTCGCTGTGGCGAATTTCACATTTGGCGCTATGGAAAACGTTGGCCTTGTGACCTATCGTAGTAGTTTGTTGTTACTTGAAGACGAACCTCGCTTAGCCGAACAAAGCAGCACATTAAACGTGATTGCCCATGAATTAGCCCATATGTGGTATGGAAATTTAGTCACTATGGCTTGGTGGGATGACTTATGGCTAAACGAAGCTTTCGCTTCATGGATGGCCAGTAAAGTGATGATGGACTTGTACCCCGAACAAAATTTTAAAGGCCGGTTAGTCCAAGAAGGTGCCTTTGGTGCGGATGCCAGCCCAACAGTCAAACCGGTTAAAAAAGTGGTGAAGTCTCAAACTGATGTAATGGATGGCCTAGGTCTAAATTACAGTAAAGGCGAGTCCATCTTACAACTGATTGAATCCATGGTGGGTGTAGAGGCCTTTCAAAAAGGCGTTCAGACATATATGAAAAATAACGCATTTAGCAATGCTCAGGCCGACGATTTATGGAAGGTTTTGTCTACTGTAGCCGATTTTGATGTACCTGCCATGATGAAAACGTATTTAGAGCAACCTAGCTATCCGTTAGTAGAATTTGCTGCAAATGGTGAGGTTAGCCAATCCCGTTATCACCTGAAGGGTGCAGAAGTAGAAGAACAAACTTGGATTGTGCCACTTGCGATTAGTTATAAGAAAAACGGCAAAATATCTCGTTCTAATATGTTCTTAAGTTCAGCCAAAACAATGGCTAGTGAACTTGCCGAAGCTGATTGGATTTTCCCTAATGAAAACGCTATGGGTTACATGCGCTGGAAAGTATCAACCGAACAATTGTCTGCCCTCTTAGCCGATATATCGATTTTAAACGCACGAGAGAAAAAATCACTACTGTACAATACAGAAGCATTGTTCTCAGCGGGTGAAATTGAGCTAGGTGAAATGATGGCTGTGATGAATGTCTTAGTTGACGACGAGAATCCAATGATTGGTCGAGCTGTCGTTAGCACTATGAATGAATTCCTGTATTTAGTAAACAAAGAAAATGAAGTCATGTTTGGCCAGTTTGTAGCTAAAAAGCTTTCTCCTTGGTTTGAACGTTTAGGAGTGGATGATAAACCTACTGATTCAACAGATACAACACGTTTACGTGGTTCGGTTTACGGTTTGTTAAGCCGCTACGCCAATACTCCTCAAGTTGAAAAAGTCAGCTCTGAGTTAGCCAATAGATATTTAGCTGATCCCACTAGTGTTCCAAGAAGCATTGCCACTAGAGCATTGAAAAACATGTCGCGTTTTAGTGAGCAAGATTGGTTTACTAAATTAAAAGACTTTTACATCACTCATACAGATGCGAATATTCGTGGCACAGTCAGCCGTGCGATGATTTTCACTGATGAACAAGATATCGCAAAAACACTAGACTTTGCTTTGACAGATCATGTCAGTCCTGCCAATACAATTACTCAGGTGTATTACGCTATTAGAGGCTTAGATGATCAAACAATGTTTTATGCTTGGTTAGATAAAAACTTTGATGCATTGTCTAAAAAAATGCCGGCCTATCATATGGCTAGAATGCCTGAGTACTTTTCAACCTCTTGTGATGCAAGCAATATTCAGCTTGCCGAAAGTTTTTATGCAAATAAGAAAGCAAATTACGAGGGCATGGCGCGCAGTTATGATATAGCTAGCTACTCTGCCAAACAGTGCTTATTGTTAAAAGAAGCGAATCAAGCTGACTTTAACCACTACTTGAAAGTGGCTACCAACAAGTAACATTAGCTAAATACTTGTTACTTTAAAAATAAAAACCGACAATTTTGTCGGTTTTTTTTATCCATTAATATTTAAAACACCACCACCACCAATAGTAATTCTTATTAAGAATCATTTGCATTAAGATTTTTCTTTAATTATCATACCCCCATAAAATAAAATTCCATTTAATGTTTTATCCTTGACGGATCTATAGGTAGTTAATAAATGAAAAAGAGTATTCTTGCCTCCACTATTGCCCTTGCCATCTTTGCAAATAGTGCCATTGCACATTCCCCAAAAGCAGCAGACGAAACCGTCACTATTTACGGCAGCTCAACAGGTGCACAAGCAGCCACAGGCGCTGCACAATATATCGGTGAAGAACAACTGGCTAAGTTTGACTATAGCGATATTCAAAGAGTCATCCGTCAAATTCCAGGTGTGTCAGTACAAGTAGAAGACGGTTATGGCTTGCGCCCTAATATTAGTATTCGTGGTGTAGCGACAGAACGTAGCGGTAGAATAACCCTACTTGAAGATAATATTTTAATTGCTCCAGCACCCTACTCTGCACCTTCAGCCTATTATTTTCCTACTATGGGTCGAATGAGTGCAGTTGAAGTAGTCAAAGGTCCGGCCGCAATTACTCAAGGGCCTTACACTATAGGTGGGGCTTTGAATATGGTGTCTACACCTATTCCAGACACCCAAAGTGGACAAGTTACATTAGAAGCAGCGCAAGATGCTACCTATCGCTTACACGCAAACGTTGGCGATAAACTCGACAATGGCTTTGGTTATCTGGTTGAAGCACATCAATGGCAGTCTGACGGGTTTCAAGATATTGACCGTAGCGATACAAACACAGGATTAAATGTAACTGACTTAACCGCTAAGTTTGCCTATGCACCTAGTGATTCTGCTCACAGTGTTGAGTTAAAATTGCAAATGACGGATCAAGACTCTGAACAAAGTTATTTAGGCTTAACCGATAACGATTTTAGCCAGAACAGTACAAGACGTTACGGTTTGTCTGAACTTGATAACATCAGCACCGAACATAGCCAAGTTATTCTTCGTTATGGCTACAAAATTAGTGATGACTTTAATTTCACAGCAACAGCCTACAACAACCAACATGAACGTAATTGGTTTAAAACGGAAGGCATTGATGTGGACGGCAGTGATAACGCTCAAGATTTTTCTCGTAGTAGTTGGTCAAATGTCATATCCGCACTGAATAATAATGAAGGCCTCAACGGCCTCAGTGCTGAGCAACTCCAAGGTATTCTAGATGGCGATATTGATACTGCCCAAGGTAGTATCCAAATACGCTCTAATGCTCGTGAATATTTCTCTCGCGGTGTGCAATTTGGCCTTTACTGGGACAAAACAATTGGTGAGGTTAAACACCAATTGGAAGTAGGCTTAAGAGTGCACGAAGATGAAGAAGACCGTTTACAACGTAACAGCACCTATCAGCAAGTTAACGGGAAATTGCAACTCAATGACTTGGGTGAATTAGGTAATGCTGGAAATCGTGTACAAGAAGCACAAGCATTAGCACTACATATCTATGATCGAATCGAATTTGGCGACTGGGTATTAACGCCTGGTATACGCTTCGAAGATATTGAACAAAAACGTACACGTTTCAACGATGGTGAAGCCCGAACGTTTCGCGATGATCGCGAAAACGATACGCAGGTCATACTACCGGGTTTCGGTGCCCTATATAAAATTGACGAAAATTTCACTTTAGTAGCCGGTGCGCATAAAGGATTTACTGCCCCTAGCAACTCATCTGGGGTAAGAGAAGAAGAAGCAATTAACTACGAATTTGGTTTTCGTTTTGCCAATAACACATTTAATGCCGAAGCCATTTATTTCTTAAGCGACTATGACAATTTATTAGGTGAGTGTACCGCTTCTTCAGGCAGTGATTGTGAAATTGGTGACGCCTTTAATGGTGACGCGGCAACAGTACAAGGTATTGAATTTGTTCTAAAAACAGAACTGACTGAATTTAATGGTATCAGCGTTCCCTTTAATATCACTTATACCTATATTGACAGTGAATTTGATACAGACATCGCCGACACTGCTTTTTTTGGTGATGTGAGCGCGGGTGATTCAATCCCTTATATTCCAGAAAACCAAGGGCAAATATCACTAGGCTTAGAAGGTAATAATTGGTCTGCTTACGTCAATGGTGTGTATGTTGACGCAGTATGCGTAAAAGCGTCTTGCGCAGCGTTTGAGCAAACCGATGGTAGCTTTACTGTGGATATAAGTGGTAATTACCAAGTATCCGATGCGCTAAAACTATTCGCTCGCATCGAAAACTTAACTGACGAACAAGATATTGTAAGCAGACAGCCTTATGGTGCTCGCCCTAACAAAACCCGCACCTTTTCGGTTGGTGCACAATATAGTTTTTAGCGGGCGCTGCCTGAGCTGCGAACGTAAAACAAGATATGGATAAATACAAAACCCAGCAAATGCTGGGTTTTTCGTTTTCCTAAGTCCGTTTAAAATATTGACAAGATAACCCGCTGCTAAAATAGACAGACAAAGAGCTGTCTATTGCCGATCTATCAGCGCCTTTTGATATCAGCCAATCTGCTGTGACTAAACACATAAAAGAGCTTTAGAAAGGCGACTTTTATCAACACTGTAATTGCAAATAGGCAGTTTTTTAAGCCGATAGTTTAAAAAGTTACTTAGAAATAGGAGAAGGACAACTTCACCCAAGATATCCAAATATATAGGTAAACTGCGTGTAAAAGGAATGCCACACAAATATATGAAAAGCTTATTACTCACTGAAATTAAAACATTATTGTGATCTTTTATATTTGTTCAAAAGTAAAAGTAGGTAGTTCTCATGTGTGTTTATGCTCGCTTTCTTGCGGGCTTTTTTTTGTCTTTTCAGTATGATATTGATAAAACTTGGCTAAATAACTTGGAACACATATATGCAAACAATTGGCCTAATAGGTGGCATGAGTTGGGAGTCTACAGCGAGTTATTATCAGTTAATCAACCAAAGTATTAAACAACAGTTAGGTGGATTGCATTCTGCAAAACTTGTTTTGGTCAGTGTCGACTTCGCAGAAATAGAAGCTTTGCAACATCAAGGTAATTGGCAAAAAACCGCGGATATTTTATCCACTGCAGCTAAGTCACTTGAAGCGGCAGGTGCTGATTTTTTTCTAATCTGCACCAACACTATGCATAAAGTGGCATCACAAGTGTCTGACGCTGTGAAGATTCCTTTACTGCATATTGCTGATGCGACTGGTGCACAACTTGTATCCGATAACTTAAACACTATAGGGCTGCTCGGTACTAAGTTCACTATGCAACAGGGCTTCTATAAAGACAGGTTAACCGATAAATTTTCAATTAACGTGTTGGTTCCCACTGACGATGAGCAAGAGATTATCCACAGTGTTATATACCAAGAGTTATGTTTAGGCATAGTAGACGATTCATCTCGCGAACAGTATGTGGAAATAATCCAAAATTTGACCCAACGAGGCGCACAAGGGATCATTTTAGGCTGTACAGAGATAGGTTTATTGGTGGAGAAAAGTCATACAAAAAGCACACTTTATGACACTACTGTTATCCATGCACTGGCTGCAGTTGAAAAAGCATTAAAATAAATAAAGACTTATTTTCTATATAATTCAATAAGTTAGACAATTAAATAAAATTAATTTAGACCTTGTCATTGAAAAGCACTATGTAATCTACATATATATCCTGTCGACGCCGAAAGGGTTGACACAGAAACACAGGACTTGTTTCTGACGTGTTAACTAACATTAGATAACACATCCCATACTGGGTTTGGTGATAGGAAATCTATACCAAAAACGTCGCCGAATATTCGGGACACATTAAATTTTATATTGCTTAATTTACGAGGATATACACAATGCGTAACATCGATCTATCTCCACTTTACCGTTCTTTCATTGGTTTTGACCACTTGGCATCAATGATGGACACTGCATCAAGAAACGAAAAACAATCTTCTTACCCTCCCTACAATATTGAATTGTTAGCCGAGGATAAATACCGAATTACTATGGCTATTGCTGGATTTGCTAAAGATGAAGTTAGCATAGAAGTGCAAGAAAACACCTTACAGGTGATTGGCACTAAAGCAGCAAAAGACAGCAAAGAAGCTTCCACTAAGGAAGAGCGTAAATTTCTACACAAAGGCATATCAGAGCGCAGCTTTGAACGTAAATTCCAACTAGGAGACCACGTTAAAGTACTAGCAGCTGACTTAGAAAATGGTTTATTACATGTTGATTTAGAACGTGTGGTGCCAGAGTCGAAAAAGCCAAGAAAAATAGAGATAGGTAGTAAGCTCATTGAAAATAACGAATAAGCTTTAAACAACTCTCCCTGTTTTATGTGTAAACAAAAACGGCGCCTAGTGAGCGCCGTTTTTTACATTTAGTAATCGAATAATTTAGCGGTATAAAACTAAAATATTCATCACTGACAAGGTTAGCAATGAGGCAAATGTCAGCAACATGCCAGATATCCTCTGCCAACTCGAACCCGAATGACGTCTTAAACCAAAGGCATGAAGAAAACGGCCAGATAACAACGCTGTACCCGCCAGATGTAAAATAATAGAATTACTTAGGTTTACTTCGGCAACAAAAAGCAAGATGAGCACAATAGGTGTATATTCGCTAAAATTTCCATGGGCACGGATTACCTGTTGGAAGTGATGGTCGCCTCCATCACCAAGGGATATCTTTTTACTAAACCGGCCTTTAACAACCAGAACAGAAAAATAGAAAAATAAAATCCCCAACAATCCCGCATAAAAAGCTGTAATGGGTGTGTGCATACAATAACTCCAATAAATAAAAAAAATCCACAAAAAAGCCCACTATACGCGGGCTTCAATCAAACTAAAGTAAAGTTTAATTAACTCAACAATGTCTCTAACTGACTGCTGACAAGTTGAACAGCTTGGGTGCCATCCATCTTATGATATGCACAGTCACCTTTAGCAGCCAACTGAGTATAATAATTAACTAATGGTTTAGTTTGCTCATGATAAATACCAAGACGTTTACGTACAGTCTGTTCTTCATCGTCCGGGCGAATAGCTAAGTCATCACCTGTTTCATCATCTTTTCCTTCAACCTTCGGCGGATTATAGCGAAGATGATAAACTCTACCGGAACCAGGATGTACTCTGCGACCGCTCATACGTTCAACAATAACTTCGTCGCCCACATCAAATTCGATGACATGATCGATTTTTATTCCTGCGTCTTGCATTGCGTCAGCTTGTGGAATAGTGCGAGGAAAACCGTCGAGCAGAAAACCTTTTGCACAATCTGCTTGGCTTATACGCTCTTTCACCAAACCAATAATCAATTCGTCAGAAACGAGTTTACCTTCATCCATTACGCGTTTTGCAGCTATACCGAGCTCTGTGCCAGCTTTTATCGCTGCGCGTAACATGTCTCCAGTAGATATTTGTGGGATCCCGAACTTACCCATTAAAAATTGGGCTTGAGTCCCCTTACCTGCACCAGGAGCACCAAGAAGAATAATGCGCATGCTGTGTCCTCTGATTAATAATTTGCTTTAAAAAAGTAAAGCCGCAACTTTACACATTCAACTTTAAAGTTACAACAGTATTAAGGCTTTAAATATAAGACATAGGTCGTATTAAATAAACTTTTAAGCCGTTAAATCAAAAACGGGCATCTAAGCCCGTTTTTATTATCTTAGTGTAAGCCTTAATGGGCCTATTTGGCTAAGCTTACTAGTAGCTTGTTCAAGTTTTGCACAAAGCTAGCAGGGTCTTTCAAACTACCCTGTTCTGACAATGAAGCTTGGTCAAACAACACCCCAGTCCATTGAGAAAACTGCTCTTCATCTTGCACATCAGCCAATAACTTAACCAATTGATGTTCAGGATTCAGTTCAAAGTGATACTGCGCTTCAGGTACTGGTTGACCTGCAGCTTGCATCAACTTGATCATTTGAGTCGTCATACCCTGTTCATCAGCCACGATACACGCTGGGGAATCAGTTAATCGATGAGTGAATTTAACCTCTTTCACTTTGTCACCTAAGGCCGTTTTTACACGCTCAGCTAAACCTTCAACTTGTTTTTCTGCTTCTTCTAGGGCTTTTTTGCTCTCTTCGTCGTCTAAATCACCTAAATCCAATGCACCATGGGTAATAGATTGGAAAGACTTCTCATCAAAATCTGTTAGGTGAGACATTAGCCACTCATCAACGCGGTCAGCCATTAACAACACTTCGATGCCTTTCTTACGGAAGATTTCTAAATGTGGGCTAGATTTAGCCGCTTTATAGTTGTCTGCAGTGATGTAGTAAATTTTTTCTTGTTTTTCTTGCATGCGACTTATGTAGTCAGCAAGAGAAACCGTTTGCGCTTCAGAATCTGTATGAGTAGAAGAAAAACGCATCAAACCAGCCACTTTTTCTTTATTGGCTTGATCTTCAGCTGGACCTTCTTTTAATGCATTACCAAACTCAGCCCAAAATGCTTGATACTTTTCAGGATCATTCTTCGCAATTTTTTCAAGCATCTGTAACACACGTTTAGTGCAGCCTTGACGCATTGCTTGGGTGACTTTGTTGTCTTGCAAAATTTCACGAGACACATTCAGCGGCAAATCATTTGAGTCCAACAAACCTTTCACAAAGCGAAGGTAGGTAGGCAACATTTGTTCTGCGTCATCCATAATGAATACACGTTGAACATAAAGCTTAAGTCCGTGTTTGTGATCACGGTTCCACATATCAAACGGTGCTTTGCTTGGGATATATAACAAGCTGGTGTATTCCGTTTTACCTTCAACTTTATTATGCGACCACGTCATGGGATCACTAAAGTCGTGAGAAATGTGTTTATAGAATTCTTTGTATTCGTCTTCGCTGACGTCAGATTTATCACGAGTCCAAAGCGCAGTCGCTTTGTTCACTGCTTCCCAAAATGCTGGCACTGCAGCGATCTTCTCGCTCTCTTCACCATCAGGGCCTTTAGGACCGTCACGCTCAGGCTCTTCTTCTTTGAACATTTTCACAGGAATACTGATGTGGTCAGAGTATTTACTAACGATTGAACGTAAACGCCAATCATCTAAAAATTCTTTTTCATCATCTTTTAAATGTAAAGTAATTTCAGTGCCGCGTTCAGCTTTTTCGATATCGGCAATAGTAAACTCACCCTCTCCGGCTGACTGCCATTGCACGCCTTGTGCCTTGTCATCACCCGCAGCACGTGTGCGCACTGTGACGTTATCAGCAACGATGAATGCAGAATAAAAACCCACACCAAACTGACCAATAAGTTGCGAATCTTTAGCATCGTCACCAGACAATTTACCAAAGAATTCTTTGGTACCAGACTTAGCGATAGTACCAAGGTGTTCAATCACGTCGGTTTTATTCATACCAATACCGTTGTCGGCAATGGTAATAGTGCCAGCTTCTTTATCGATACTAAGCTTAACGTGTAGATCCCCGTCGCCTTCATACAAGCTGTCATTAGACAGGGCTTTAAAGCGCAATTTATCTGCAGCATCAGCCGCATTAGAGACTAATTCACGTAAGAAAATTTCTTTGTTCGAGTAAAGCGAATGGATCATCAGTTGAAGTAATTGTTTTACTTCGGTTTGAAATCCATGAGTTTCTTGATGGGCTGCTTCAGCCATAGCCAAGTGTCTCCTAAGTTGTGGTTACTAAAATGATGAATAGGAGATGAGGTTGGTTAGTTTGTTTTCAAGGACAATTCACTAATTTGTTTCTATTAAACTGATAAACAGACTCCAGTAATTGAATTCCAGCACACTCACTTAGGCAACGAATGGAGCTTAGCAATTTCTTATAACACCTATCCACCTGATGTTTAGCTAGTTTGCTGTTTAAGCGAAAACTTTCTTTTTGAGTTACCTTTTCGCTTTTTTGCAAAACTTTTTTTGCCTAAACCAGACAATCCCTGAGGCAACACACTTAGACTTTGCGTAACCAAATCTTTAAGTTGTGCTTCGAGTGGCCCCATCAATTTTTTGTACAGACTTCTGCCTTCACTGATAGCAGATAGCTCAGCTTCCCAGCGAGCTGTCATATCTGGATAGGTAGCGACATCTGGTAATGCTTCAACTAACCCCCGGCCTGTCACTGTGGACGTAATCGTTTTACCTGAGCGAGACAAAAACCCTCTAGAAAAGAGTAACTCGATAATCCCAGCTCGGGTGGCTTCAGTACCTAAACCATCAGTTTCACGCAGAATTTTGCGTAGCTGTGGATCGTTCACATGGCTACTTATACCTGTCATAGCAGCTAATAAAGTAGCGTCTGTATAAGCTTTGGGTGGCGAGGTGTTTTTTTCTAATACTTCAGCTTGTAAGGATTTAAGCATTTGCCCATTTTCTAAGCTAGGTAACATTTGCTGCACTTCACTGTTGTTATATTGATTGTTGTTATCTTGATTACTATTTTTTACTGGGCGCACAAAAATGCACTTCCAACCTTGTGCAATTAACTCTTTTGCTACTGCGACAAATAAACCAGAAGCAATTTCGACGTCAACCCTTACAGCATATAATTCATGCTGTGCTAAAAATTGCGCCACATAATTTCTGCATATCAAGCCATACACTTTGGCATCGTTACCAGACAAATTATTGCTGACTTTTTGGGTGGGAATGATGCCATGATGAGCATCCACTTTTTTATCGTTCCACGCTTTTGATTTGCGGCTAAAATCAATCTGAGTTTGACTTAACAATTTCCCCTGCTGGCCCAAATGTTGGCTATTAGCCATCACAGCGGCATGTACCTCTTTGGCCTGCACAAAGTGACTCATAGGTAAATATCGGCAATCTGAACGAGGGTAAGTGATTAATTTATGACGCTCATACAAACCTTGGCAGATATCCAGCACTTGTTGGGCACTCATGCCAAACGCTTTACTGGCATCTATTTGCAAAGATGACAAATTATAAGGTAATGGAGGGGCTTGTTTCTTGTGTTCACGTTTTAGGTTTTTGACTTGTGCTGGTTGCCCACTGACGCGCTTAACGACATTTTGCGCCAACGCCTGTGACAAATTACGCCCCTGCTCGTCTAAAAACTTTGCACACTGTTCGCTGGGTTGCCACTTTGCTTTAAAACCTTGCCCTTGGTCTGTTTCTAAACTCGCCCATACTTCATAAAAAGCCTTACTCACAAAATCAGCAATGGCTTTATCACGGCGAACAACCAAGCCCAACAAGGGTGTTTGCACACGCCCTACCGACAACACCCCGTTATACCCTGCTTTTTGACCTTGCAAAGTATAAGCGCGAGTTAAGTTGATCCCATACAACCAATCAGCGCGAGAGCGAGCCAAAGCAGAAGTGGATAATGGAATAAACTCTCGGTTACTACGTAAATTGTTCAGTGATTGTTTCACCGCAGAAGGGTTTAAATCACTGATTAAACAGCGTTGAATAGTGCTTTTCTTAGTCCCTGTGACACCAAAAAAGTTAATCACTTCATCTACCAACAATTGACCTTCACGGTCGGGATCGCCGGCATGCACCAACTGATCAGCTTGTTTAACTAACTTACGCAGCACCCCTAATTGTTTAGCTGTTTGTTTTTTAACCCCGAGTTGCCACTGCTGGGGAATAATCGGCAAATGTTCATGACTCCACTTTTTAAAAGCAGGATCGTAAGCCTCTGGTTGTTGTTGTTCGAGTAAATGCCCGATGCACCAGCTCACAGTATCGCCATTGGCCGCACTAATATAACCATCGCCCTTTTTATGTGGCTTGGGTAAGACCTCGGCGATAGCACGACCTAAACTAGGTTTTTCGGCAATAAAAAGGCGCATTAAAAATCATCTTCATGTTTTTTTACACAGTAGTTTATTTTAGTAGTTTCAGCAAGAGTTATGGATGCAGCATAAGCCTTTCAGCTGTTTACTTTAATAGTTTTGCTCTATCGCAGACATTTTTTTAATAAACTGTTCGAAGTGTTCTTCTTTTGCATATTCAAAATCATATTGGTTGTGAAAACCAAAACGTAACTTCACTAAGGCGTCTTCAATGAACAGAGTGTAACCGTCGAAGTCGGTAAATGCCTCTACCCCGCCTAAAACGTAGTTCTCTTGTTGTTTTTCGCCATGTTGACGCATTTTCTCAAATACTGATAACACAAACTTACTGTCTATTTCATTCTTCATATTTTATCTCTGTGACTGCATTTGATAAGACAATAAGCATTATCCTAATCTCTAGAGTAATGCCTAAGTTCATGGCGATCAATATCGCCACTCTTGAAAATAAACAATAGTCATCAAACCATTACTCTAATGGTTTGTAGAAAAAAATCATGTCAAAAAATAATGAACGGCAATGTTCTACAGGCAGGAAACGCAACCGATAAAATCAAATTAATTCGCCACACTCCACTTCTCAAAGGAATAAATTCACTTGCAATCACAACCTACCATACGTAAGGTAGGTGAATTGATTTTCAGTGAATAACACAAGTAAATACCTTTATGACCAAACAATTACTCATTAACGAAGCATTAGACATTGTACAAAAAGAGGCGTTCAGTGCTTTATCTTTTCAGATGTTAGCCGACCGAGTAGGCATAAAAAAGGCCAGTGTTTATTATCACTTTTCCTCTAAAGAAAAATTAGCTCTTGGGGTAATTGAAGATGCCAATACTAAACTAGGAAAGTATTTTACGAGCATTGCTCTGCAGAAGCCTGATAAACAATTAGGCAGTTATATAAAATTGTTTTCTGTACACATTTCGTCATTACAAAATTTATGCCCAGGTGTGAGTTTTATTACTTCTTGGCCTGCCCAAACTGATGCGGTCAAGGAAGCAATTAAAGCCTTATATCAAACCCACATCGAGTTTATAACGTCTGTCATTCAAAAGGGTTATGACCAATCAATCTTCTTGCAAAATCAAACACCTGCTAGAGATGTAGCGGTAACTGTTTTTGCCATGTTACAAGGCGCGTTGCTGACTGCTAGGGTCAATGGTGATCAATTGGTCTTTGATAGCTGTGAAAAATCAATCAATAACTTATTACAAGTGGACAATGCTCATGAATAAATTAGGTTTCACTTTATTGCATTTTTATATGCGCACGCTAAGTGTTGTTGCTCCTCAAAAAGCTGCAAAGAAAGCGTTGGACATGTTCTTTATGCCTAAAAAACACCCAAGTAAAACATGGGAAACTGATGCGCTAAAATCGGCCAAGAGCATTACCTTAGAAGGAGGTATTAATTGTTTAGTCTGGGGCGAAGGCAAACCAATTCTACTGATGCATGGCTGGGAAGGTCGAGCCAGTCAAATGGCGGTGTTTCTTCCCTATTTGTCTAGTCAATATCAATTAATCGCGTTAAATGCACCAGCTCACGGTTTGAGTGATGGCATACGCAGCCACCCTCATAAATTCGTTAAGGCAATTTTTGCCGCCCAACAACACTTTGGTGATTTTCACGCTATTGTTGGACATTCGATGGGCGGCGGCACAGCCGTTTATGCTACACTGGCAAACTTAAATGTGAATAAAGTCATATCCATTGCTGGCCCAAGTGATTTTGAAAACTTAGTGAGGGCATTTGCTTTGTTTATTGACTTACGCGGAAATGCCCTAAATATGTTTCTGCAAAAAGCAGAGGAAGAAGTAGAATTACCGTTTTCAACGCTTAACTTGGCGTCTAGGGTGGCAAACCTTGATAAGCCTTTATTGGTGATCCACGACGAAGATGATCTTGAGGTGCCGTTTACTGGTGCGAGTCGATATAAACACACTATTGCACATGGGGAGTTTTATGCGACTAAAGGACTCGGACATCGAAAAATAATGCAGTCACCCGAAGTGTTGCAAAAAGTAGCGGATTTTATTGGTTAAAGCGATGTGTAGAAATTAACTCACTTAGCTGAACTAGGTTTGCAGTATTTCAGCTAAACTAAATTTCTACGCCCCGAAAACGCATGGGTTAAGGTGTTGCCATCAATAAACTCGAGTTCGCCACCAACAGGGACTCCGTGAGCTATACGACTAGCTTGAATATTTTGGGTCTTACACATTTGTGCGATGTAATGTGCAGTCGCTTCGCCCTCTACTGTTGGGTTTGTTGCCAAAATCACTTCTTTGATTTCGTCATTTTCAAATATTTGGGATAATTGCTCTAAACCAATATCTGCAGGACCAATTCCATCTATAGGTGACAAATGCCCCATCAACACAAAGTAACGACCCTTAAACTCTGAGGTTTGTTCAATTGCCAACATGTCTTGTGGCGATTCGACCACACATAATATTTGGTTTTCTTGACGCTTGGGATTGGCACAAATTTCACACAATTTATTTTCACAAAAAGTACGGCACTGCTCACAATGCTTTACGTGTTCCATTGCATTGTGTAATACATGACTTAACTGCAACGCCCCATGACGGTTGCGCTCTAAAAGATGAAACGCCATACGTTGAGCACTTTTAGGCCCAACACCTGGCAAGATCTTAAAGGCATCAATTAATTCTTTAATTAAGGGGCTAAATTGCATCCATCACCTACGTTTTTTATTACTTGTTCTTGTCGCTATTTGCTCGTAGCTTAAAACATTAGAAAGGCATTTTAAAACCAGGAGGTAAAGGCATACCACCAGTCACATCAGCCATTTTTTCTTTCGTGGTTTCTTGCACACGTCTTGCGCCATCATTGAAGGCTGCAGCTACCAAATCTTCGATCATTTCTTTGTCTTCTTCCATCAGACTTGGATCGATATCAACCCGGCGTACTGCATGGTTACACGTCATAGTAACTTTAACCAAACCGGCACCGGCTTCTCCTGTAACTTCTGTATTGGCTAACTCTTCTTGATTTTTTTGCATGCGCTCTTGCATTTGTTGCGCTTGCTTCATCATGTTACCCATTCCACCTTTCATCATAATTTGTCTCTCTATGTCTTAAATAAATATTAACTGTGTTACAGGTTATCTAGCCTGAATACTTTGTTCGTCAACTTTGGCTGCAAATTGTTGTTGCAACAATTGAATGCCAGGATCATTTTTGACCACTTCACAGGCGTATTCTTTGCGCACTTGATTGACTTTAAGTTGCAACGCATAAGGAGTATTTATGGGTTGTCCTAGTTCAATTTCAAGTCCAATAGCACCTTCTAGTGCTAAACAAAGGGCTTCCTTTAGCTGTTGCTGCGCGGTATCTGAAATAAGATGTGACTTGGTCTCTAAAAGCGTTAGCTTGACAGTATCACCTTGTCGGTTATAAGCAGAGTGCAAGGCTAATTGTTTAGTTAAAGCCGTAACTTGCATGTCTTCGATTAACTTACTCCAATCATCGACTTGCAATGCCTTTATCACTTTTTGTTGGTCAGGCAAAAATGCAGATATCTCAAGAGTGACATCACCCACATTTTCTTCATCCAAATGCGCGGAAGAGTCAAAAATATCTGCTTCTTCAATGATTTTTTCAGCAGAGAACGGGCTGACCACCGGCGTGATTTGAGAACCATTATCGACTGACCATGGCGGTACAGTATTTACCATAGGCTCTGCATTAACGGGAGTGACTGACGGTTCAGAATGATTCACTGCTGGAATAAGAGGTTTTTGATTTGAGTTATTTTCCTCAGCGGGCTTATTCTCAGCTTCTTGGTTTTGTTTGCGGATCGAAGCTAAATCAAATGGCGCGGCACTATCAGACTTTTTTACCTGTTCAGCCCCTTCCCCCTCATCACGTTGGCTTTGCTTAAGTTTATTACGTAGTGCAATTAAATCTGCAGTAGAAGTACTAGGTTGTGCATCAACTTGTTGCTGAGTAGCAGCCTGCGGTATTTCACGGGGGTGCATAGCGTCATTTTCGACATGCGTATTTTCAAAATTGGCTGAGGGGTAATCACCAGAAAATGCTTCAGCCGATTGCTCTTCCATAGAAACAGGTTGGTATTGATCATAATCAATTGGTTGATGACCAAAGTCTTCAGCCTGTTGCATAATATCTTGTTGCTGAGCAACTAAACTTTCATCTGTCGACTCTGATTGGCCAACTGCGTGGGATTCATCTTGATGTTGTTCAGGCTCAGCACTCATTATTTGATGAGATGATGGCTGACTTTCCTCATTCACTTCAACGGGTGAATTTTCTGGACTCGAATGCTCAACAGCAGCTTCACTTTGATTGACCAAATCATCAGTCACATGCGCCACTGGAGTTTCCACCACCGGAGCTGCAACATCAGCGTTTTGCGTTTGACTAACAGATTGAGGGATAGCAACTTCGACATCTGGTGTTTTAGCCGCAATATCCAGCGCATCTAACTTCAAATTACTCGGACTAAAAGCCAACATACGTAACAAGGTCATTTCTAACCCTGTTCTGGCATCTGCCGCATGAGGTAAGTCTTTTTTACCTGTTAAGGCAATTTGATAAAGCAATTGAATTTGTTCAACTGGTACTGATTTAGCCAGCTGAAAAATCGCTCTGGCAGAAATGGTTTCTAATTTACAAGCATCAGGAACAAACTGGGTTAATGCAATTTGATGCAACAAACTCATAATTTCAGCCAATACTAAGCCATAGTCAGGGGCTTGAATAGACATCAGTTCGACTTGTTGCATGACTTTTAGGCTGTCTTTTTGAACCACGGCATGAACCAATTTCAGTACTTGGTTTTTATCCATCAGTCCCAGCATATCAGTGACTATTTGTAAGCCAACAACGCCATTCCCCTGAGCAATAGCTTGATCTGTCAAGCTAAGTGCATCACGCATACTGCCTTGCGCCGCTCTAGCTAATTGACTTAGCGCTTCTTTATCAGACTGAATCCCTTCTTCACCAAGTATAAAATCCAATTGCTGGCTAATTTGTGTGCGAGACAAAGCCTTTAGATTAAATTGTAAACAACGGGATAAAATCGTAACAGGTAGTTTTTGAGGATCAGTAGTCGCTAATAAAAACTTAACATGAGGTGGTGGCTCCTCAAGAGTTTTCAACAAAGCATTAAAGCTGTGCTTGGACAACATGTGCACTTCATCTATCAGATAAACCTTGTAACGGCCACGGCTAGGTTTGTACTGAACGTTATCTAATAACTCTCGGGTGTCTTCTACTTTGGTACGAGACGCCGCATCTATTTCAAGTAAATCGATAAAGTTGCCATTTTCGATTTCTTTACAGGTGCTGCATTGACCACAAGGTTTAGAACTCAAACCTTGTTCACAGTTTAAACTTTTGGAAAAAATACGCGCAATGGTCGTTTTACCCACGCCCCGGGTACCGGTAAACAAATAAGCGTGGTGTAATCTATCATTATCAAGTGCATTAGAAATGGCGGTGACAACATGTTCTTGACCAACTAACTCGCCAAAACGATTAGGCCGCCATTTTCTTGCTAATACTTGATAACCCATTTAATTAATTACTCGCCATCGAATTCACAAATAGAAAAACTAGTGACACCATAATCGTTGAGTTTTTGCTCTCCACCGAGTTCAGGTAAAGAAATCACAAAACCAGCGTGTTCGACAACACCGCCAAGACGCCTGATCAGGTTAGCAGTGGCGATCATAGTGCCACCTGTTGCTAACAAGTCATCCAACATCAATACTTTTTCGCCGGGCTTTACCGCGTCTTTATGAATTTCTAGACAATCGGTGCCGTACTCAAGTTCGTAGGTTTCGCTTATCACTTCGCGAGGTAGTTTTTTGGGCTTACGCACAGGAATAAAGCCTATACCTAATTCTATGGCCAAAGGTGCACCAAACAAGAAGCCACGAGCTTCGGTACCCGCTACTTTGTCAAAACCCATTGGCGCATAATGCTTTAATAAGATTTCGATAGAAGCTGAGTAGGCTGTATGATCTTCTAAAACTGAGGTCACGTCACGAAACATGATCCCTGGTTTTGGATAATCAGGAACGGTTTTAATAACCGATTTAATATATTCGGCGGACACGAATTTCCCCGTAATTGAAAACTAAGATAGGTAGAGTAAGTTGCAGATATTAATTAAAGGTAATAAACGAACCAACCCAAAATGACATGCATTAATGGCAACGCGAGCAGAACACCTAAGGCCAGAAATACGTAGCCCCAACTAAACGGATCATGTGTACTGTTATCATCTTGCATCATGGCACTCCAGACTTGAGGGGTAAACACCCAATTAAACAACTAAATTGAAGGCGCAGATGTTAATCCAAAGTTTAATAAATTGATAGCCCTAAAAGCTAGTTTGGGGATGCCAATTCTTCTGCAGGAAATAAAATTTCTTGATGTAATAACTGCTGCAATACCTGTTGAAGGGATTCAATGATTTGTTGACTCTCAAGTTGCGGCATGGCTTCAATCATTACCTGACTTAAAGATTCAATACTTGTCACTCCCTGTTGCAATACTGTGTTTAACAAGTGTGCAGTTACGCCATTAACTAAAGTAAAATTCACCTCATCAGTGGAATCTCGATAAATCACTAGATACACTACCTCACTGGCCTCAGTAGGATAAAAATAAGTACTCACTTGATGCACAGGATAGTGATAACTTACCAAACTTGCTAAGTCTGACATCTGAACCTGGTTTACCGGTGAATGCCCATCCCATACTTTAATTGTTTGATTTGATTTACGAACACTTAAATCTAACTCAAGCCATTCGTAATGTGCCAACTCACGCATAAATATAGGATCAGATTCAATCAACTCATATTCGTTGCTTAAGAATTCTACAAATTCCTTACTAATATCGATAAAGTAAGGCGAGCGACATTCATGTTGACTAAAAAACTTCCGAGCCAAAACCTTCCATTGTTGCTCAGAATATAAACTTTCCAAGACAGGAAAACCTGAACTTAGAAAACCTAAAATATTATTAAAAAACAATTCTCGATATATTTTTAACCGCCTGTCTTCGATTCCATCATCAAACGGATTAACTAGAGGGTTTTTAAGATGCTGAATAAAAGCAAGTTGGGTTTCTTTAAAAGACGTCATTAGGCGCTAAAGAGTTTAGGTTGTTTGGCAGATACTTGCTGCTGGATAGTTCTAATTTTTTCCATTTCCAGTAATAATTCACTAATTGGTGGAATATTAAAATCTCTTTCTAACAAAGTGGGAAATACACCATGAATTTCATAGGCCTTTTTCAGCAATTGCCATACAGGTTCAATGACATCTGCACCATGAGTATCAATTTTTAAATCATCAGCTTCGTCGTAGTGTCCTGCTATGTGTCCATAGACAATTTTTCCGGTGGGCATTGCAGCCAAAAATGCCTCGGCATCGTATTCATGATTAATTGAATTAACATAAATATTATTCACATCTAACAGCATCAAACAGCCTGATTCGTTTAACACCGACAAAGTAAACTCTTGCTCGCTCATCTCTTGTCCAGGTGCGGCATAATAAGACACGTTTTCTAATAACAACGGTCGTTCAATAATGTCTTGTACCTGTTTAACGCGCTCAACTACATGTTTGACGGCGGCTTCTGTAAACGGTATCGGCATCAAATCATACATATGCCCTTGGCCTGAACAATAACTCAGATGTTCGCTGTAATACAAAATATGATGTGTATCTAAAAAGGTCTTAACGTTTTTAACAAAGTTAACATCAAGAGGTTCAGGGCCGCCAATAGACAATGACAATCCATGGCTAACAAAATTACAGGCAGAGGTAAATTGGGTGAGATTTTTCTGGTATTTCCCTCCAAGAGGGATCCAGTTTTCGGGCGCCACTTCCCAGAAATCAACTGAAGCGGGAATGTCAGGCAATAACTCATTGAGCATTTCTCTACGTAAACCTAAGCCTACTCCTGAAAGATGTTTTTTCACCATCAAATTTGTCGCCCCGACTTTTTTCTAAAAGAAAGGCCGGAATCAGTACCTATTGACCGAACCGACCTTTATCATTTCACTAAACTTTGGTTAGTTATTTAACGTCGCCACCACATTTGCCTTCGCCGCATTTGCCTTCTTTCATGGTCTTAGCCGCTTTTTTAGCTTTATCGCCACCGCATTTGCCTTCGCCACATTTGCCTTCTTTCATAGACTTAGCAGCTTTTTTAGCTTTATCGCCACCGCATTTGCCTTCGCCACATTTGCCTTCTTTCATAGACTTAGCAGCTTTTTTGGCTTTATCTCCACCGCATTTTCCTTCGCCACATTTCCCTTCTTTCATGGTCTTAGCCGCTTTATCAGCCTTGTCTCCACCACACTTGCCTTCGCCACATTTGCCTTCTTTCATTGTTTTGGCTGCTTTTTCAGCTTTGTCGCCGCCACATTTGCCTTCACCACATTTGCCTTCTGAAGCACTCTGCATGTAGCCAAATTCTAAAGTGTGTACAGAAAACGGACTAGTATTAGCTTGCACACTAACTGACGCAAGAGAGCCGATAACAACTGCACCAAGTGCAGTAGCGATAGTTGTTTTTTTAATTTGTTGCATATTAGATTTCCTTCAAAAAATTATTAGTCAATCAAAACTCGATTGTTAAACACTGTTGTCTGGTTTCAGTGCATTAGACCTAAGTGCACTATTTATTATTTCAGTTTATTTCTAAAAAGAGTTGATAAACGACCAACTACCCAGTAATTCGGATAAACAACTTATTGTGACTCAATACCCAAAGCTGAATTATACCGCCTCTTCGTTTTCTTCACCCGTACGAATACGAATGACCCGCTCAACGTCATATACAAAAACTTTACCGTCGCCTATCTTTCCAGTTTGTGCTGTGTTCATAATCGCTTCAATACAACGTTCTACTTGTTCATTTGCGACTATCAACTCGACCTTTACCTTAGGTAAAAAATCGACATTATACTCAGCGCCACGATATAATTCAGTATGACCTTTTTGCCGACCAAAACCTTTTACCTCGGTGACAGTCATGCCATTTACGCCAACTTCTGATAGTGCTTCTCGAACATCATCCATTTTAAATGGTTTAATTACAGCTTCTATTTTTTTCATTTAATGTCTCAATTAGTGTGGCTTATTAATTAAAAGTGATTACTGTTTGTTGAGCTCTCATTTGTCGCCGAGTGCCTAACGGCAAGACACTCTAGTCATAAATTGTGGGAATAGGCACGCGTTTATGTTGGGTCTTGGCAAAAATAGCCAATAACTTTTCCGCAATGTCATCAGCTACCGCTTTGCCTTCTAAAAAGTCATCTATTTGGTCATAACTCATGCCTAACGCTTGTTCATCAGATTTTTGAGGTGTTAAGGATTCTAAATCTGCAGTAGGCGCTTTGTGAATAATATTTTGCGGGGCTCCTAAGAACTCAGCGATTTGTCTTACTTGACGTTTATTAAGACCAAATAAAGGCGCAAGATCACAGGCTCCATCGCCATACTTAGTGTAAAAACCCGTGATATTTTCGGCAGAATGATCTGTGCCTAAAACTAAACCATCAAGTAACCCTGCTATTTGGTATTGGGTTACCATCCTAGTACGCGCTTTTACATTACCTTTTACAAAGTCGCACTTTGTTTCACTACTTGGCAGTAAACCAATCTGTTCAAGAGCTAAACGTGTTTGCTGATCAATGGCGTCGGCACCAGGTTGTACATTTACTGAAACATGCTGACTTGGCTGAATAAAATTGATTGACGTTTGAGCATCAACCTCATCAGCTTGAACGTTATAAGGTAATCTTACGGCTACAAATTGATACCTTTTATCTTGCTGCTGGTTTAACTCATTTACGGCAAGCTGAGCTAAACGACCTAAAGTACAAGAATCGACCCCACCACTTATTCCCAAAACCAAGGTATGACTGCCACTACCAGTAAGTTGAGATTTAATAAAATCGATTCTGCGCTCCACTTCATATTTAACATCGATTTTAGGTAAAACCCGCATTTGTTCTATCACTGTAATTGTTTGCATTTTTTCCCTCGGTAATTTCATGCCAGTCAAATCATTCATTTATATTGGTATATTCCGCCATTATGTTTACCTAGCGGTTGTAACTTGGAAGGCCGTTACAGTGCAATATTATCAACATGTGTATATTAATCCTAACCTTTGATAACTATTTCATACCCTAAAATCTCAAAAATAGTTTATCTTAAGTAAAGCCAATGGCCATAAGTAATTGGTACAAACTATTGGAGTGTATAACGTGAAACTACAAAAAGGTGTGACACTGGTTGAGTTAATGGTCACTGTTTCCATTATTGCTATAATCTTGGCATTTGTTGCGCCAAGTATTCAAAGTATCTTAATAAAAAACCGGATTGTGGCAGAAATTAATGAAACTAGTTCGTTGATCCAGTATGCCAGACACCATGCAATAGATGAACAAGCTCAAGTAGTGGTATGCCCATCAAAAGATTTCGCCATATGTTCAACAGACTGGAATGACCCTAAAATAGTGTTCATTGACGACGACGATAACGCTATCCGAGGTAACACAGAAGAGTTACTGGTTACTATAGGTGCAACCACTTCAAACAGTATCATGACCAACACTACCGATATCATAAAGTTTGCCGAAACCGGTGAAGCAAATCTAGGCACCGAAATTTTACTTTGCCATAAGGATGGAAATGCTGAGTACGCCCGTTCATTGTCAGTAACCTTACAAGGCAGAGTTAAAATGAGTACCGACAGTGATAAAAATGGCATAAACGAAAATGCTGCAGGTACCGAACTTTCTTGTTAATCATACCGCCAAATGAATTGGTCAGAGTCTTACTCCATACCTCTGACCATATCCCCCTTGCAGCTAAATCTAACCTTTAGTGTTATTTTAACAGGTCAAAATTGTCGCCTGTTTGTCATATTTAGTTCCTATTCTTGCTCTATCATGCTCTGATCCACTACTTACATTCAGCTCCTAAAACAAAAAAGGAATACATATGCGATTACTGCATACGATGCTCCGGGTTGGTAACCTTCAAGCTTCGATTGATTTTTACACCAACATAATGGGAATGAAATTACTAAGACAAAGTGAAAACAAACAGTATCAATATACTTTGGCTTTTATAGGATATGGTGACGAGTCAGATACAACAGTATTAGAACTAACCTACAACTGGGATAAAAGCGCTTACCAAATGGGTGATGCTTTTGGTCATATAGCGATTGCAGTAGACGATATCTATGCCTTATGTAAATCTATTGAGCAACAAGGTGGCGATGTGTATCGTCAACCCGGTCCGGTAAAAGGTGGTACCTCAGTGATCGCTTTTGTGCGTGACCCAGACGGTTATGCTATCGAATTAATTGAACGTAAATAAAGTGAATATTATGAAATACTACCTTTTAGCAATACTAATTATGGTTTCTTCTTGTCAGGTGATTCCCCCTGAACCTTTAGTTGTTGCTGCTAAACCTATTAAACCTTTGGTCATTGCCCATAGAGGCGCGCCCGGTTACTTACCTGAACATACTCTTGAATCTGTTACCTTAGCCTATGCCCAAGGCGCTGATTTTATTGAGCAAGATTTAGTTGTCACTAAAGATTCAAAAATTGTTGTATTACACGATATTCATCTTGAAACCGTGACTAACGTAGAACAACAATTTCCAAGTAGAAAACGTCAAGATGGACGTTATTACGCTTTAGATTTCACCTTGGCTGAATTAAAAACCCTCACAGTACATGAACGTCAAGATGCGCAAGGTAAACAAGTTTTTGCCAATCGATATCAAGGCACAGGGACATTTCGCATTGCCACTTTTGAGGAACAGATTGAATTGATCCAACAACTTAATCGCCAACTCAACAAATCTACCGGTTTTTACCCTGAGATAAAATCTCCCGCGTGGCATAAAGAGCAAGGGGTGGACATTAGCCAATTGGTTGTGGCTGTTTTGCGAAAACATGGATTAGACGATGCGGATAAGGACATATTTGTTCAGTGTTTTGATTTTGCTGAAACCCAGCGGTTAAGAAATGATCTAGGTGTGAAAGTTAAACTCATACAACTCATTGGTGAAAACGATTGGTTAGAGTCACCTACCAATTACAACGTTTTAAAAACACCCGCAGGATTAGAAGCAATTGCCAAGGTTGCACAAGGCATTGGACCATGGGTCCCTCAACTCATTAATCTTGAAACGATGCTGCCTACAGCTTATGTCTCACAGGCCCACACTGCTGGGTTGCAAGTTCACCCTTATACTTTTCGTAAAGACGCATTGCCAGATAATGTAGATACACAACAAACACTACAACTGTTATTTGAAAATTTAAAAGTGGATGGTCTATTTACTGACTTTCCTGACACGGTAGTTAATTATTTTCAGCACAAATAACCGTTAATAAAGATTTGTTTTAACAAAGGGCATGATTTTAATATCTTGTTTCTATCTTTGAAAGCAAAGTCGCTTGGCGTTTTTGATGGGCAAAATTTAAGTTTGCATCACCCAAATACGTATGTAAAAAAATACATCCGTATATCAAACAATAACGTTTAGATTGCCAGAGTGAGCTGTAACAAGGCGCGTTTGAATTTTAAAAATCTAAAATTATCGCTCATTCAAATAACAAAATATATTTTGTTATTTGAATGAGCGATAATTCAGCTTCATGCCTACAAAACAAAAAAAATTTGACCTACTCTAACTAACCTTTTTCCTAGCCAATATTACAAAATAAAATGTATCACTATGACAAAAAAAGTAATAAAAAATTAAACATAACCTTGTGATTTTTCGAAGTTAAACCGCTGATAGGACAACGATTCAAGCATAAAACAAATGAGTTTTAGATAAACCAACTCGCTGTATATTATTGTAGAAACTCAACTATTAACAACTCAAGTAATGTGAAATCATAATAACCTCTGAGTGCCTGTTTAACTCTGTTTCCTTTACAATTCATTCACATTTTTAAAAGGCTATGTTTTTGTAAACTGTTGCAATACTGTATATAATTACAGTTGTTAAGGAGGTGGTCTATGATCCCAGCACAGTTTACAAAGTTTTTAGAGCAATTTAATGGCCTCAC
>NZ_CAJWCF010000057.1 GCF_913020055.1 uncultured Paraglaciecola sp.
AACTGGCTGTCAGTGAGGCCATTAAATTGCTCTAAAAACTTTGTAAACTGTGCTGGGATCATAGACCACCTCCTTAATAACTGTAATTATATACAGTATTGCAACAGTTTACAAAAACATAGCCAAATCAATTTAAACATAAACCAAAGAAACAACGCACTTTAAGAGGGTCTAGCAATATAGTTGGTAGGGATTACTTACGAATGAATTTTTGTATAGACAACTCATCTAGCATCATCTGTTCTATTTGATCTTCACGCTTTAGTTTGGCTTTGTGCTGCTTGTCTAATAACATTTCAACCGCTTTACGTTTTCGTTGCTGCGCCATCCATTGCATACGTCTTTGGTCTGCGACCCTTACTGCTTGATTTAAAGTATGCAATTGCATTTCGCAGGCTTTATCCAATTTACCAATAAATTGTTGGTGCTGACCAAAAGTAACACTACCAACACCTTGTTTTGCTAGTAGTTGAGCTTCGCGCAAATAATCTAAACGATAGTTTTCTAATCCAGAAAGTTTTTGTTTATTATCTTGGGCAAACTGCTGGGCTAACTGAAAAACCTGCACCAGTTTTTGTTCTTTTTGTCGCTCCCAGTCTGCGACCATGTGTAATTGAGATTGTGCCATTAGTTAATCTACCCTTTACCCAATCCACCACTTAAGGTGGTCATGTCTGCAGTACTATGATCAAAATCTATAATTTGTTGCATACCTTGCTGTAAAAAAGCGTTAATGGCGGGCTCAGCATTAATAGCTAAATCAATCCTAGGATCAGTACCCTTGGTGTATGCGCCAATACTAATTAAGTCTCGATTACGTTGATAACTAGAATACACTTGGCGAATCCGCCTGGCGCCTAAAACATGTTCTTCAGACACCACCATAGGCATTACTCGACTGATGGAAGACTCGATATCAATCGCTGGATAATGTCCAGAATCAGCTAAATCTCTCGACAGTACAATATGCCCGTCTAAAATGGCTCTTGCAGCATCAGCGATAGGATCTTGTAAATCATCTCCTTCAGTTAAGACCGTATAAAAAGCAGTGATCGAACCTTGATTTTCACCGCCATTTCCCGCTCGCTCAACTAACGCAGGCAATCTGGCAAAAACTGAAGGCGGATAACCTTTGGTCGCTGGAGGTTCTCCCACAGCAAGGGAAATTTCGCGTTGTGCCATGGCATAACGCGTAAGAGAATCAATCAATAATAATACGTTTAAACCTTTATCTCGAAAATATTCGGCGATGGTAACGGCGGTCTCACAACCTTTTAATCGCATAAGCGGCGATGTATCTGCTGGCGCTGCGACCACTACAGATTTAGCGCGTTCTTCTTCACCTAAAATATCTTGAATAAATTCTTTGACTTCCCTACCACGCTCACCTACCAATCCGACTACCACTACATCTGCCGAGGTACCACGGGTCATCATGCCCATCAACACACTTTTACCTACGCCACTTCCGGCAAATAACCCCATTCGTTGGCCCAATCCTACTGTGACAATAGAATTGATGGCCCTTACGCCCACATCTAATGGTTGGGTAATAGGTTTACGCATAAGAGGATTGATTGGAGGGCGAGATAACGGCACACGTTTTTCTGCTTTAATCGGACCTAAACCGTCTAATGGTTGACCATTGCCATCCACGACTCGGCCAAGTAACTCCATACCTACAGCCAAACCCTGTTCTCGGTTGAGTGGTTGTACACGAGATCCAGGCACTATGCCTTTGACCGCTTCAGTTGGCATCAAGTAAGTGACATTTTCAGCAAAACCGACCACTTCAGCTTCGATTTCGCCTTCCATAGTTTGAATCAAACACTGACTGCCTACGGGCATTTGACAACCTACCGCTTCAAGCGTGAGTCCTATGCCGCGGACTAGTTTTCCACATGCCACAACTGGCACTTGTGGAACTTGATCTTTTAGCAGTTTAATCCGGTCTAACATTGCAGTAGACATAAATTATTCGTCACTATCGCTAATCTGACTCAACCCTTGTTCTAGCAAGAATTTGTCGATCACATCTTTGACTCGGCGCTCTACAGTGATATCAACCGCATTCGATTGAGTGACAATTTCACATCCACCAGCGGACAAGTTAGGTGACTCAATAAAATCCCACCTATGCTTAATGATTTCTTCTGGGGTAAAATGATTGTTCACCAACTCAATATCATCGGGGTGCAAATGAATTTGATAATGTTTTTCTTGAATAGGTAACGCTTTTAAACCTTCACTTAAGGCTTGAAAAATAAGATCAGTGTTGGTTTTGACTTCACTACGTATGACACCTTTAGCAAGGCTAACCGCTAATAACACCAGCTCTTTCTCCAGTTCATGCTCTACTTTTTCGACTGGGGATTGAATGCTATCAATCAGTGTTATCCAATTGTTTAAATGTTGCTGTACCTGTTCTTCACCGGTCGCCAAACCCTGGGCGGTACCTTCTTCCAAACCTTTCGCTACGCCTTCTTCATGCCCTTTAGCAAATCCCTCTTCAACTCCTTGAGAATGACCTTCGAGTTGACCTTGAGCGAATCCCTCAGCATGAGCAGCCGCTCTGATTGCTTCAATTTCTTCTGCGGTGGGAGGAAGTATTTCTATTTCAGCCTCAGGAGGCTCGTATTTCCAGTCTGACTTACGATTAAATGCGTTAGTTGTTTTGTCATCTTCGCGTTGAGTAGAGTCTTCTACATAAGGTAAATCCCATGCCTTAAACTCATCATCTTGTTCATCAACCGTCATACTTTATATGCCCTACAGCAATTGTCAGTGAGATTACAAGAACTCATCGCCACCACCACCACCTAACATAATTTCACCGGCATCAGCCAAACGTCTGGCAACCGAGAGAATTTCTTTCTGCGCAGTTTCCACTTCACTAACCCGCACCGGCCCCATCGCCTCAAGGTCATCAATAAGTATTTCAGCCGCACGTTTTGACATGTTTTTGGTAATTTTATCTTTAAGTTCACCTTCCGCACCTTTAATCGCTTTAAGTAATGCTTCTTGTTGCACTTCGCGCAGAATAGCCTGAATGGCTCTGTCATCTACATCAGCCAAATTATCAAACACAAACATCAAGTCTTGAATTTGTTGACTCATTTCTTCATCTTGTTCGCGTATCGCATCCATCAACTGACCTTCGATATTAGTATCAAGGTAGTTCATGATGTCAGCAGCAGACTTCAAGCCGCCCATTTTCGCAGCTTGAGTACCAGCTTGACCAGCAAACTGTTTCTCCATGATTTCGTTTAATTCTTGTAGTGCAGCAGGTTGCACCTCTTCTAAATTCGCTACCCTCATCATTAAGTCCAAACGCACCTTTTCAGGGAATTGACTGAGAATTTCTGCTGACTGTTCTGCATCCAAATAGGACATAACAATAGTTTGAATTTGCGGATGTTCGTTACGAATAATGCTGGCTACTTGTTTTGAATCCATCCATTTTAGTGAGTCTAGACCTTTAGCGCCTGTTCCCATCAAAATTTGATCAATCAAATTAGCCGCTTTATCTTCACCTAAGGCGGACGTCAAAGCACGTTTCACAAAGTCAGTACTTTGGAAACCAATGGTACTGTAGTTTTGAATTTCTTCGATGAAATGTTTATGCACCGCAGTAATTTTTGGCTGGGTCATATCATCAATTTGAGCCATAGCTTGACCCAATTTTTGTACCTGTTTCGGCTCTAAATGTTTAAGAATTTGTGCCGCATCATCTTCGGTCAAACTTAGCAGTAAAATAGCGGCTTTATCAACGCCTTCTAATTTACCAACATCGTAACCTGTATCTTCAGTTTGTTCTTCTTCAGCCACAATCTAATCCTCAAAATGCCAGATGTTAAGTGTAAACCTAATCATCAAGCATCATCCAGTTTTTCACTACTTGTGAAGACAGCTCTGGTTCATTCGCAACCAGCGCCCTAACGGCTTTCAGTACATCTTCATCTTTATGCAAATCTGGCAACATAAAAGTGCCATCAGCTGCAAAGCCAACTTGTGATTCATCAAATTCTTCAGCCAATAGACTAATGGTTTCATCGCCTAGGTCTAAGCCTTCATCAGCATCAAACTCATCGGCTTTCATATCATCAGGATTAACCAGTTTACGTACCATTGGTCTAACAACTACTAAGATAAGTAAGGCAATGATAAAGATACCGCCACCTAGTTTAAGCAAAGGTAAAAACTTAGGGTCTTCCCAAAACGGTAAGTCGGTCAGAGCCACTTCACCGTCACGATTAAATGGAATACTCAGCACTTCTAAAGAATCGCCTCGGGTCACATCAAAACCAACCCCTCCTTGCAACAGACGGCGTATATCCAATAATTCAGCTTGTGGTCTAGGTGCACTTGAAACCGTGCCATCAGCAGCAGTGGTAGTCACATAATCTAGAGCAACTGACACACTTAAACGGCGGATCATACCTACTTGTTGTTTAGTATGACTCACTGTGGTGTCTAACTCGTAGTTTCGGGTTTCTTCTTTATGGTTACGTCCAGGAGTTTGTTGAGTAGTACTGCTGCTGGCACGTTCTGGAATATTTGAATCTAGCGGGGGTTGATTAGTCAACGCACCAGGAATACCTGCTATCACTCCACCAATGCTATTATCTTCTACTGTCATTTCACTGCGTATTGCTGGTAAGTCAGGATTATAACTACGCTGAGTTTGTTCGACCGAAGTAAAGTCCATAGTGACATCAGCTTGAGCCGTGTAGTTGCCAAGGCCTAAAACTGGGATAAGGATTGAATCAATCTTTTCGATGTAGGCATTTTCACGTCTTTTCTCTAATTCATATTCTTTACGTGAACGAGCAGACTCTGCACTTTGTGAACCAGAATTAAGTAAACGTCCATTACTGTTGGTCACGGTTACTCTATCAGGCTCTAATCCTTGCACCGCGGAAGCGACAATATCAATAATGGAGTTAACTTCGCCACTTGAAATCATCGATCCACGTCTGGTGGTAATCACAACCGTAGCGCTCGCTTTTTTCTCACGACGAGCAAATACATTTTCTTTGGGTAGAGCTAATAGTACTTTGGCCCTTGAAACCGCAGTCATTTCTTCAATAGTGCTAGCGATTTGTTTTTCCCTAGCATGTTTCAAGCGCACCTTCTCAACGCGCTGACTCACACCAAACCCCATGTCTTGCATGATGATATCAGCGCCAGCAGATTCACCTTGGGAAATGCCTTGTCGAGTCATACCTAGTTTGATTCTTTGATACTCGCCGCTGCTGACATAGACAGTATCCCCTTCTAAGCGATAATCAATTTTCGCTTGATCTAGGTAATCAAGTGTCTCGATAAGTTCCTGTGTTTCCATTCTAGCCAAAGGACGATAATCGGGCTCTTGTGCCCAGATCAATATAAACACCGCGATCGCCACACATATTACTAACGCGATAATCAAAGTAATTTGGCGCACCATTTCGGCACTGCCAATTGAGTCCATAAACCCAGATTTTTGTTCTGCACCTGCGTCTTCTGGGAACATATCAGTCCCCATATCACTCATTGCTAATTCTGTACCTGCTGCTTCAGCCACTGGTTAGCTCCTAAACTGGCATATTCATGATTTGTTTATAGGCATCAAGTACTTTATTACGTACTTGAATAGTGGCTTCGAATGCAATGCCAGCTTTCTCTTTCGCCACCATCACATCCGCTAGACTTAAGCTTTTGTCGCCCATCTCAAATGCCATGGCCCTATCTTTAGCGTCCAACTGCATTTCATTGACCGTACCGATAGCGTTACTCAGTAAATCAGCAAAATTACTTGAAGAAGGGTTTCCCTGGATGGCATTGGGCTGACCCAAGTCCAGCTTTGTCTCCGAGGCCATACCTTGCATTTCTTGGTAAAGTGACTGTGCTTTAATGTCCATAATATGCTCCGGTAGCAAAAGACGTATTTGTTTTTTGAATTAACTAACTACCTTATTAGCAAGGTAAGTGCCAAATAACCAAGAACCACAAAAACAAAAAATAACCAATATTTTCAGCTAGTTACACAACAATAAAATCAATTTACAGGTGTCATATTCTTGACAGCTGAAATATTAAACAAGCTTTGCCATACGACTTAGAGGCAGCATTAAATCAAGTACATAAAAAAGCCACCGTTTAAGGTGGCCAAGGGATTCGCATCTGCGACACTATAAACTGATTCTAAGCAGGTAGTTCAATACCCACTTCACGCATTTTGGCAAGTTTGTAACGCAAAGTTCTGGGACTTATGCCCAATCTTTCAGCTACATCTTTACGACGACCTTTACAACTTTGCAATGTATCAAGAATAATTTGATGCTCTTGTTGGCGCAGCTCAGAGCCTAACTTACTGTTATCGTCCTCAATGTTTTCAAAATCAAGCCGAGAAGTCTGAGCTAATGTCGAAATCTCTTGCTCAATCATTAAGTCTTGGGCATCAATTTGGTTTCCGTCAGATAAAATCAACGCACGCTGGATCACGTTTTCTAACTCTCGGACATTACCCGGCCAATTGTGTTGTAACAATTTACTGCGACCTGCAGCCGTAAGCTTAAAAATTTCGCTACCTTGTTTTTGGCAATGACGTTCGATTAAATGCTCGGCTAAGGGAATAATATCGCCTGCTCTTTTATCTAGAGGTAGCCAAGTAAGTGGAAATACATTTAAGCGATAATACAAATCCTCTCTAAATTCACCTGAATCTACAGTTTGTTTTAAGTTACGGTTACTGGTTGCTATAACTCTGACATCCAACGCTATGGTTTTGCGCCCCCCTAATCTTTCGACCTCTTTTTCTTGCAGTACTCGTAATAATTTAACTTGTAGGTTCAAATCCATTTCACTGATTTCATCAAGTAAAATGGTACCACCTTGCGCTTGTTCAAATTTACCAGGGCAAGCTTGTATTGCGCCAGTAAATGCACCTTTTTCATAACCAAAAAGTGTTGCTTCCAACATATTTTCTGGGATAGCCGCACAGTTAATCGCCACAAACGCTTGTTGGCTGCGATTAGATTGATCGTGAATAAAACGCGCTAACACTTCCTTACCTGAACCGCTAGGGCCTAAGACCATGACAGTGGCTTCAGATTTAGCCACTTTCTTGGCTAATTCAAGTAACTGCAAACTGTTTGGATCCTCTGCCACTGGTGTACATGATTCGACTTTTTGCGCAGGTGCATAACGACCAACCAAGTTGAGTAACACTTCAGGTGCAAAAGGTTTAGATAGATAATCAGTGGCGCCATCTCGCATTGCTTGCACAGCATCATCAATGGTGGCGTAAGCTGTCATCAATAAAATAGCCAAATTGGGATACTTATTTTTAATATTTTTGAGTAATGACAGGCCACTCATACCGCCCATTTGAATATCACTGACCACTAAATCGACTGATTGTTCAGACAATTTCACCATAGCTTGTTCACCGCTATCGGCCTCAATGACTTGATAACCACCAAGCAATAACGTGTCGACTAAAGCCTCTCTTAGACCCGCGTCGTCTTCTACTATTAATACCTTAGCTTGACTCATACTTTAGTTCCTCGCCGCATCGGCATAATATTGTTGAGACTGCGCTGTCTGTGTTGGCGCAATGGCTTGGTGTGTTGATGCTATAACTTGCTTATTTGAGTGACTGTCATCAAAAGTAGGTAAACACAGGGTAAAACATGCGCCACCCTTTACTAAGTTTGAGACTTGAACCTTGCCTTGATGAGACTGAGCAACACTTCTAACGACAGCAAGCCCTAAGCCAGTGCCATTACTTTTAGTGGTGAAAAATGGTTCAAAAACACGATTTAAGTTCTCGACTTTAATACCGGGTCCATTGTCTAAAACAGATAAGTTCACCAGATCAGGGTTATCCTTTTGGTGACTGGCGGTTAGCCTAATGACCGCATTTTTTGGTTTTACTGTTAGTGCATTGTGAATCAGGTTTTGTAACGCTCCAGCCAAAGCTGTTTTATTACCCAAAATGACCACATCTGGGTCGGGCAAGGAAAGCTCTAATTTTGCTTGCTGGCTTTGCAACATAGCATCAGCACCTTGCTGCACTTCATGCATTAAACTACGTAACGATATTTCGCTGATAACTTGCTCGTCACCACTTTTGGCAAACAACAACATGTCATTGACTTGGCTTTCTAGATCCCGCAATCGTGAAACAAGTTTGTCGCTAAACTTTTCTCGTGATGTTTTGTTTAGCGTGTTATTCGATAGATTCGCTGCATACAACATAGCGGCCGACAAAGGAGTGCGAATTTGATGCGCCAGAGAAGCGACCATTTTTCCTAATGAAGATAACTTCTGCAAATGACCAATGCGTTGTTGTAATTGTCGGGTTTCAGTCAAATCAGTGAGTACAATAAGCTGCCCTGGTTCTTTTTCTAATGGCGTTATTGATAACTTGACCTTACGACCGTCATGCAGTGACACTTCATGTCCATCATCAGCTTGAGGTTTAAATGAACGGGCTATAATGGTTCGCCACAGCTGACCTTCTAAAGGCTCACCTAATAAGGTTCTTGCCAAGTTGTTTGACTGCCTTACGATACCTTTTCCATCAATCACCACCACACCTGCAGGCATGACTTGGAGTAAATGTTCCAAGCGATTAGCTTGCATACGCAATGCGTCTAACTCTTTAGTACTGGATACATGAGATACTTTTTTCAAAGCATCTTGCCTAACCACTTCGCCAATTGCAGACAAAGTATCCTGTGGTGTGTCAATTAAGATGTTACTGCTACCCATACATTCCTCACGTCAAAACTTAGACAGGATAATTACAGGTGAGATAAAGCACATGCCATGCCAACAAAGATTTACAATATAATCAATAGGTTAAGAGATATTACTGAGAATTTATGACGTCAATGAAATGACACAAAGGAATTGATACTAGATAAACTGGGGTTAATCTTTACTAATGTTGTACTTACGCATTTTTTCAACCAAAGTGGTACGACGCATACCTAAGGCTTCAGCTGCTCTTGCGACCACCCAGTCTTGTTGCTCAAGGGCTTGGGTAATCAAATTCACTTCTAAATCTGAAATATATTCTTTCAGATTTAGACCTTCAACAGGCAATTCAGTCGACAAGGTTTGCTCGAAACTACTGTTGGCCTCTTCACTATCCTCACTATCAGCGCCACCGAACATAGCATTGATGGCGTCACGCTCTAACAATTCATCTGGGTAGTCAGGTTCGTAAGCTGGTACATCTAAATGATTATACTTATTCGGTAAATCACTCACATCGATGAGTTGATTAGGATATAAAATCATCAAGCGTTCGACTAAGTTGGATAACTCTCGAACATTGCCCGCCCATTTGTGTTCCATCAAAGAGGCCATCGCGTTGGCAGTAAATTTTATTTGCGAGTTATCAAGCTCGAGTCTAGATACAAGCTCTTGAAGCAATAACGGAATGTCTTCTTTGCGTTCACGTAATGCAGGACTATCAATGGGGAATACGTTTAAACGATAGTACAAGTCTTCTCGGAATTGCCCATCCTCAATCATCACTTCCAAATCCCGATGAGTGGCAGCAATCACTCTTACATCACATTTAATAGGTTTGGTGCCACCTACCCTTTCGTAAGTCCGTTCTTGTAATACCCGGAGCAGCTTAACTTGCATTTGCAATGGCATATCACCGATTTCATCTAGAAATAGTGTTCCGCCCTCAGCTAGTTCAAAACGGCCTTTACGTGAGCTAACAGCACCAGTAAAGGCACCTTTTTCATGACCAAACAGCTCACTTTCAAGCAATTCGCCAGGAATAGCGCCACAGTTTACTGGGATAAAAATACTGTCAGTACGGTTAGACAAAAAATGTACGTTTCGGGCAATAACTTCCTTACCTGTACCAGACTCACCCAAAATCAGAACGTTTGCCTCAGTTGGCGCAACTTGCTCAATCAAATGCCTAACACTTTGGATTTCGTTACTTTTCCCGACCAAACTTCTAAACAGACGGGTTTTATTGCGCACACTTGTTTTGTTATTCGGCTGACTGCGTTTATATTCTTGGCAGCGGTGCAGCATTTGAGTCAATGCTGGGTAAGTAATAGGCTCGCTGATGTACCCAACTATATTTGTACTGGGTTCAAAGGTTTCATAGTTGCCAAAGAGTACAAAAGGATGATGAGGAAACTTTTCACTTATATCGCTGGCTAATTCATGAGTGTCAGCATCGATTAAAACAGACTTGATATCACTTTTTTCTTTAAGCGTGTCTATTGCAGCGCTAAATAAAACGCTACTACAAGGCTCACCAAGAAAGGTCAGAATGGTACTCAGATTATTTGCCCGCTCAATGTCAGAACTAATAATCAAAATATTGCTCATTCCACTCCTCGCCTCATGTAGTTTTTATAATTAACTGTATTGTATATGATTTTAACTGTTCGAGGTGGGATAGCAATATTATTTAAGGCTATTTTAAAGTCGTATAAATTTCATACTAGAAAAAACAAAACTGAAGGTTCAGTCATAAAAAAAGAGCAGACAAGCCACTCTTTTCAAGCATTAAAATTTAATTATCCATTTAACAAAGACAAAACCTGACCTTGTTGTTGATTTGCAATGCCTTGCACCGCAAGACTAGTTTGACTCAGGATGCTAGCTGCAGCATTTTCGGACGTAGCCTGAGCAAAATCAGTATCTTGGATTCGGCTTCTGGCCGCAGACACATTGATATCAGTTTGGGTTAAGTTTCGCGCGGCACTTTCAAATTGATTTTGCGTAGCACCTAAGTCAGCTCTGGCACTATCCACAAATTCAGCGGCATCATCTGCTACTGCTATCGCATCTTCTGCGCCTTGAGCGGTACTTAAATCCACATTCAAAATATCATTCAAACTGGCAGCTACATCTTGTGTGGCCACACCAATTTTTTGCCCAGCATTTGCGCCGATTTGAAAATCAATATTACCATCACTGGATAACAAAGATTTACCTGCAAATTCTGTTTGTTCAATCGTTTGCGAAATATTGTCTTGTAGCTGGGTGACTTCACTTTGAATAGCTTGACGATCCGAATCAGTTAACAATCCATTACCCGATTGAATCGACAACTCGCGAATACGGTTCACATCTTCAGTAATGCCAGCCAAACCACCTTCTGCTACCTGGGTCAAAGACACACCGTCGAAGGCATTGGAAATAGATTGACGGTTGCCCTCAACCTGAGTGGTCAAACGGTCAATGATCTGTTGAGCCGCCGCGCCATCGGCAGCGCTATTAATACGCTTACCTGATGATAACTTCTCAAGTATAGACTCTTGCTTGTTTTGAACTTGTTGTAACAACGATGTATTAGATTCAGTATTAAAACCAATCATAGACTTTTCCTCATTTACCTAAGGTTAGAATAGCAGAGTGTCCACGAGTGTGTAAAATACAAGCAATTGTTTAAAGGTATGGAAAGTGATAACTACTTATAGATAACAATTTATACAACCCACTTAAATAACTAAACCTTTTTAACTTCTCATAATAAATTCAAAGACTTATTCTTTTTTTAGTGCTGCCGATAGAATAAGATAATAAGCATTGTATACCCATACCATCTCAAAATGACGGATTCAGCGGGAATTTAAAGCGGTTTATGCGAGGCGGCTATTTGCAGACCTAGTGGTCTAAGTCAAAAATGGCCAACGAAGGAGAAATCGCTTTAAAACCCGCCCGAAGGGAACGACTGAGGCACTCCACTTCTTCGTTGTGCCAATTCAGAAGTTGGGCGACATTCAGTCATTGACACGCCTTGAATTGAAGCGCCTCAGTTGTTCTGAAACGCGCATTTTGAGATGGTATGGGTATATAGTTCCTGTAGATTACGAGTTTAGATTTAGTATGCTGAAGAATATACGTTTACATATTGAAAAAGATGAACAAAAACAAGCGGTGCTTGATGAAAAGTTAGCAAGTCACATACTTGAAACACACAACAGTAATATCAATGCGTTCCAGCGCAACATCCCCTCTTTATTACCCTACGTGCAAACACCTAATCTTGCTAACCACTCAATTTTCATCAACAAATATGCTGAGAATAATATTGTTGATTACGGCATGGGACGCACCTTTTATGGCTTTCATCCGGAACAAGAAGTGCTCGAACAATTAACACGGATAGAGCAACACTGCCCTGAGGTTTTATTCCAAAAACAACCATTAAGCCATGAGGAAAACACCGACGCGGTGCTAAGCATTGAAGACTTATCAATAGTAAAGCTGATAAACCAGCAACAGCCCATGCCATATGAAATTGAATGTTTAGTGGTGCTTGGTTGTGGCTTGGGCATTCATTTGAGTCATTTATTAAAACGGCACAAAATTAAAAATCTGCTGATTTACGAACCAGAATTACAGTATTTCCAATGTTCAGTTATGACCACTTCATGGCAGCATATTTTCACATTAGCTAAACAGCATGAGACCGGCATTTTTCTGCAACTAGAAAAAGACGGCCGAGACCTTATTAAAGACATGAATGAGTTAATTGAACACTGTGCTATTTCTAGCTTTCACCTTTATAAACACTATAACCATCAAGTGTTCGACTCATTACATAAAGATTTATCTGAGCGAAGCTGGAGTGATATTGAAAACAGTGGTTTTAAGCTTAAGTCAACAGAAGGTTACTTAGACTTTCTGCCAAGTTGGACACCCAACATAGACTTAGCCAGTCATTCTTTATTATCAGCACCCAACGATAAGTTGACTAAAAACCTAACTGCATTTAAAAAATATTTTCCTGATATTTATAAAGAATACCAAAACTACACACCCAAAAAATGGTTACCCGTCACTAATTCAAATGGTGAAGTAAATCTTGTTAAAATTGATAGCTTACACTCGTGGTATGGCGAATCACCCAAGCAAGATTGCACCTTAAATTTTGAAAACTTTAACGAACAACCCAACAAAGATGGCTTAATACTTGGCTACAGAGGCACCAAACTCGCCCACTACATTCATTATCAATTTGTTAAAGAAACCGAAGAACTACTTAAACAAGCCGAAGAAGAAGTAGGAGCCCTGCCCGACAATGTCCCTTCAATCATCATGTTTGGTCTAGGTGTGGGTTATCAGTTAGAAACATTGCTTAGTGAGCATACAGTTGAAAAACTCTTCGTGTGTGAGCCAAATCCCGACTTTTTTTATGCCTCATTATTTGCCATTGACTGGCAAGCAATATTCGAAACTGTAGAAGAATCAGAAACGCGGATTTACCTGAATATTGGCGACGACGGTACAAATCTATTTAGAGATTTATTAAGTCAATTTTACGCCATTGGCCCTTATATTCTAAATAGTACCTATTTTTATCAAAGTTACTACAATGCCTCTTTAAATTCGGCTATCAGCCAACTAAGGGAACAGTTACAAGTAGTGATATCGATGGGCGAATACTTTGACCATGCCTATTATGGGATAGCCCATACCAAAGAAGGTATGATGCGAAAAATCCCAGTATTGGCCGCAAATCCGGCCAGTAAGCTCAGTTATGACGACAAAGAAGTTCCGATATTTATCGTCGGCAATGGACCATCTTTAGACAGTTCGATTGAAGCTATTAAAGAATGGCAAGGCCAAGCCATTGTCGTCAGCTGTGGCACTACGCTACAAGCACTGCATAGACATGGTATTACGCCTGACTTTCACGCAGAAATAGAACAAAACAGAAGTACTTTTGATTGGGCTGTTTTGATAGGTGATTTAGATTACCTAAAAAACATCACTCTTATTTCATGTAACGGCATCCATCCCGATACCTGTGATTTATATAAAGACGTGATGATAGCCTTTAAAGAAGGCGAGTCATCAACGGTATCAGCGTTAAATGTATTAGGCCGAGAAAACTTCACTACATTACTTAACGCTTTTCCTACAGTCAGTAATTTTGCAATCGACTTATTCAGCACGATTGGTTTCACTAGTATTTATCTCATTGGTGTAGATCTCGGCTTTGTTGATGTAAAACATCACCATTCAAAGTCATCAGGTTATTATCAAGAGAACGGAGATGAAACTTATGATTTCACTAAAAGTGCTAACACCTCACTAATAGTGCCAGGAAATTTCCGGCCGCGGGTAAACACTAAGCACGAGTTTAAGGTATCTAGGCAAGTTATCGAACAAGTGACTAGTGCGAAGCTAAAAGGGCAAGAGTTTTATAATTGTAGTGATGGCGCAAGAATTAGCGGCACCTTACCTATAAGACCAGATGAATTGTTAATCGTAGCTACCGTAAATCAAAAAACTCTAATCGTTGAAAAACTAAAGACGCAAATCTTTTCGACTAAAGATCTCAGTAATTACTCAAAGAGATTTGAAAAACAGTTTTCTCAGGACTTATTAATTGGAGAACTTAGTGCTTTTCAAACGCTTTTAGAAAAAGATGTGACCAGCAAAGAAGATATCGAGCAGGTAATCAACAAACAAAAAGAAATGTTGTTTACGTCATATAAAAATGGCAACTCATTATTGTTCTATTATTTGTATGGTACGGTGAATTATGCCAATGCAGTTTTTACTAAACTTATGAACAATAAAACGGATACCCAAAATGTTCATAACATTTGGCATCAAGCATTTGAAAAGTGGTTATCTACAATCAAGGAAATAAAATCGAACCTATCCATTGACAATAATTGTGATTTTGATTCAACGTCATACAAACGTCTCTACAGAGAATTGAAATATCTAAAGTTAAATTATAAATCAGAAAAAGTATTGGTTATTACCAATTCAGTTGAGTTTAAAAAAATAGTTTTATTTTTATTAAGAACGGCTTACCCATGGATTGAAAAGGTAACAGTACTGACCTACCTGCAAAGCCAAAAACAAACGCCTACAGCTGATTATTGCATCTATCATAGGACAGACGTAAATCAAGTAATGTCGGTAAAAGGTAAAGTTAGCACCGTCATCGCAACGGATTCATTTGATCTGGTACACCAAGAGCAAAACGAAACACATTTAGTGGTGCCTAAATTTGACAATTCAACGGTTTTTCATAGTTTACGACTCATTTCATCCATAGCGGTAAGATCCTGCTTTAACAATCATAATTGTAAACTGATATTGCCCAAATATTGGACCTCTAATGAAACAATTTTTGCTGAACAAGAGGTCATTTTACCCACAGAATATTTGACTGTTTACGAACACCCTTTATATCTATGTTTCAATGATGAAAACCGAGATGATCTATCACAGGGGGGTTCAAGAGGGAAAAGGCTCATTGGCAAAGTAAAGATGAAACATTTGTTATCTAAAGCGGTATCTCAAGCACAAATTGAAGAGATAATTACCAAGGACAAAGATAAAATAACAGCTATTTTACAAGACAACTAATACGGCTAAAGAACCTAAACTTAGGTTCTTTAAAGCATTTTTGCACTTTGATAAATACGCTCACAACTTTTGTTATCTTGATAAAAATTAAAAGTATTGTTGACCTTTATCCTTTCCCCTGCAAATTGGTCATCACCCATTTTTAGAACCCAATCAATTTGAGTTAACACTTCTGACCAACTGGCCGTTTTAACCCCTGGAGTGATTGCTTGGTAGTCAAATCGTAGTTGTCGATTTTGGCTATAGGATTCTAAATCAAAACAAGAAAAAATCACCGGGCGATTAAGCAGTAAATAATCAAACAACACACTAGAGTAATCCGTGATCATTATGTCTGTATATTTAAGATAAGCATAGACGTCGGCAAAGGGATCGGTTGAATCTATGATTAACACATTAGCGCTTTCTTCCAGTTTTTTATGCACATCACAATGGCTTGGGCTCTGTAAAGGATGAAGTTTGATTACGAATAAGGCATTGTTTTCCACTAACATAGTGTTTAGTTTTTCAAAATTTAATTCGCCCCAAATATCGTAAGATTTTCCACGTTTGTCACCAATTTTACGTTCATCACGCTCCTCACTATAAGTAGGCAAAAATGTAATGACTTTTTTATTCTGCAGTTTATCCAAGGTATCTTGTTCAATCATCTGCGGGATGTCGTCATTCAACAGAAAATCATTACGTGGATACCCTGTGATCTGAAAATTAAACATATCATGAGGAGCGAGTGCCTGTTCTTTTAAAAACAATGAGGAAGCCAAACTCACTAAATCATAACGTTCATTGAACTGAGAGATGTCATTAAATTTCATGGGGGTCCCATGCCAAAGCTGAATGATTTTGGTATTTTCTGACAGACGCGACTTTTCTAAATCCGAGTGAATAATATTGATAAATGCACACTTAGCATTTTCTATCAAATAATTCGCTGCTTCACTACCAACCAGTGCCACCGGTAATTTTTCTAGTTTTAATCTTTCATAAACAATTTTATTTTTGGTTATCCACACCGGATAAATATCTGTTTTGTGATTTAAAACATAGAGGTACAGATATTTACTATTATCATCATAAAACTGGCCTTTTCTGCTTCCAAAAATCCAAATATCTTTACGACCAATATCATTGGTTAGATCCTCAATCACGAAGGCCGCCTATTGTCATCCAAAATTTGATTAATTTTACTGGATGATGTGCCTTTTGTGTAAGGCAAATAAAACACTCTGACACCTACCGCACATAATTTTGCCTCAATATCTTTCCATTTTTGCGAACCATGCCAATCATCTCCAACCACTAATACATCAAATTTGTACTTTTCCCAAGCTTCGAATTTATCCATATTTTCCTGAGGAACAACACAATCCACACCTTGTATGTTTCTGAGAATTTCACACCTTTCATCAAAAGGAATTACAGTTTGTTTATCTTTGTATTGGCTTACCAGTTCATCGGTACTAACACCAACAATCAATCTGTCACACATTCCTTTTGCACTTTTAATAATGTTCAAATGGCCGACATGGAACAAATCGAACACTCCAGTGGTGTAGCCTACTATCAAAATAAACACTCCTTACTTATGTCATTATCTTCAACAAAACGATGAATTAGCTTATTTAAACTACATAAGCTTTAGATTATCGGCCAACCATCTATCCATTGGCGATTCAGTACTTCCAATATCCATCACATCCTGTAATTGAACCGGAAACCCCACTTTTTTTCTATCAATAATTTGTTGAGGAATAACATCTTTAAAAACTCGCTTTAACGGGGCTTTGACCTGTTGTCCAGCCATTCTATATTGAAATGATACTCCGGCCATTCGCTCAACCAACCTATGATCAACAAAAGGCACTCGGGCTTCTACACCACAGAGCATGGTGGCAAAATCCAACCTTCTTAATAGACCATGTAAATGTGCTATCTGAAAAAATGCTGCTATTCGATCACAATTACTTTTATACTTTTGAAACGGTTGCATCACATAATCTATAATGTCGTCATCTTCATGCGAACCATAGCTATAGCGTTTATCAAACTCTTGAACACTCCAAACGCCTTGATTGGCCCAATTGAAGATACGGTCATATCCAAACATTAACTCATCTGCCCCTTCTCCACTTAGCACCACTGTGATTTTTTCCTTCAAAATTTTACTCATTGCGTAAATTAGTACTTCATTAGGAACAGACAATGGTTCGGCTCGATGACGTATCATAAACTTCCATAATGGCAAAAAATCGTTAGGATCCACCTCAATACAAGTTAACGCGCTGTTATGATGAGCAGCAGCAAGTTTACTCCAATCAAATTCATTATCATTTGGTAAACCTGCAGAAAAGGAATGTACTTTTTTTGCCAACCCCGCAATTATTGTGCTATCTAATCCTCCACTTAAGAAACTACCGACTGGTACATCGGCGATACAACGGTAATCTACAGAGGACTCAACTAAATATCTCAATTCTTCGTCTGATGGGGGTGCCTGCTCACTTTCTGGCAATGACCAATATTCAACAAATTTACCATCAAGCCAATAGTGTCCAGCGGGAAAATTGCTTATATCACGGTAAATAGTGTGCCCATTAAAAAACGTGCGAAGTTTTTTATATTGCCGCACTCCAATTTCGTCCCACACATCCGATGCTTGTCCCAGCGCAAGAATCGCACTAGGCTCTGAGCTGAAAGTCAAACCGCTAGCATTTTCAGAATAGAAAAGAGGTTTTATGCCAAGTCTATCTCTGGCGGCAAAAATACTACATTGTTGAACATCATAAATGACTAGAGCAAACATACCGTTTAATTGTCGGAGCATGTCAGGGCCTAAAAGTTGATATAACTTCAGCAATACTTCCGTATCAGAGGATGTACGAGTCAATAAGTTGAACTTCTGTTTTAGCTCCTTAAAATTATATATTTCGCCGTTAAAAACGATTACGTATCGAGAGCAGTCAGAATAGAAAGGTTGATTTGATTGATCGTCCAAGTCTTGAATTTTTAGCCTTGTATGACCCAACCAAGCACCAAGATGTTGTGCAATCCCATTTGCATCTGGCCCTCTAAATGCCATTTTCATTAAAGCGGAGCGAAATTGTTTATTCGTTACTTTGGTATTTTGAGTAAATAAAATCCCGCACATCTTATTTAAACTTCTCGGTTAACTGTTTATATAAACTTTCTTTTAACCGCAAATAATCATTTTCATTAATTTTGTTTTTGATGTTTTCTAAACCGATGGCTTTGGTATACGCCCGCTCTAGCACAAATAAATATTCGAATTGTTTGGCATAGGAAGTATGACTATCTAAGTGAAACTCGCTTAGTGGAGTATTGATATGATAAAAGTTGCCTTTTAAGGGCACCTTATTGGTAAACTCCGCCATCCCTAAAAAACATTCATTAAAACGCTCTCCTGCAATCGCAAAACGAGCAAACGTATGGCAAATAATAGCTCCTGCAAATTGCGAAGGGTACATATCCATCTGTATAAGTTGTTCGACATTGAGCTCAATATCTTGGTGTAATATTTTAGGCGTTCTTTTAGTATTCTTCAGCGCGTCCACAAAAACATATGGCCAAGCCACTATGGCAAGGTTGGTATGATGGGTAAAAACCTTTTCAACCTCTTCTATACAAGTTTCAAGCAATACATCACCACAAAAAACCATCTTTAGATAATCAGATTGACTCTGCTCAAATAATTCTAAACACCTGTTCCAGTTTCCAACTCGGCCAAGGTTACTGGTGTTTTCAACTAGTTGAATATTGCTGTAGTGTTTAACGTAGGTGTTCACTATGTCTCGGGTTTTATCAGTAGAGACATTATCTACTACTAGCACATTAGTTTTAACTGATTGAGAGATACAACTATCTAATGTTCTGCCAATAAACTTTTCGCCGTTAAATACGGGAACGGTTATTAATGTTTTAGATTTAATCATCATTAAGATGTTCATGTAGCATTTGTTTACCCAAATAAAACAGTAATAAACTGTATGGGTAATGATGAAGCGCCGCTATATTTAAGAAAATTAATGCCGTTAAGAGTTTCACTTTTTTGTAATCGTATCCGTTGTTAATTAACCATGTTTCAAACAACTTTTCACATTTAACTAAGCTATGCTTGCGTAAAAAGTCCATGTGCACCAATTTGCCATTTTGGCGAATATCAAATAAATCTTTATCGACTAATTCATGACACATGATGAGGCCGTGATTTAGTTTGGCAAAGTCGTAATAAATATCACCAAATACCATATTTCCTGCAAAATTTTGGCGCCAGTCAATTAATGAAAACGACTTATCATCTGAATAAGTCATCAGAATATTTTCAAAATGTAAGTCACCGTGGAAACGACTCGCTGATCCTTGCGATAACGATTCCCAATCGACTTTTTCTAACATAGCTTGAACGGTAGGCATGGGTTGATCGTTTATGACTTCAGCTTGATCAATTTGCTCAAATCGTAAAAAATACTGTTTGACTCGTTCAAAGGTTTTATCACGATAAAAAGCCAAACACTGCTGGTTAAATTCAGCTTGTTGTGAGGCATCCAAATCACAGGGTAACCAAAACCCCTCTAACCAACCTAATAAGTTTGCAAATTTATCAGCGGTAGGGTGTTTTGATAACACTTCACCATCAATCAAATCATATACGTACATATTGTCGGTTGAAGCGGTAATCTTAGGCACAAAGCCTTGTAAAGTTTGGGCGCGTAAAACGCGATCTCGAATGAACTTGTGATCAATTGAAAACTTAATCACCTTATTATTTACAAACCAAATGGCTTCTTGTTCTTTTTCTAAAACATTGGCTTCTACCTTAGCTTTAATTTTTTTTCTTGCTGATTCAAGGGCTGCAACATTACCAGTATCATGCCAATCAAATTCTATTGGCAACACTCCCTGAGACAGCAATTGACGCAAGCCATAGCTCTCTCCAATTTCAATTGCACCTGTCGTTCGACCATCAGACATCGCCTGCCAAAACTGATTAAAATCATGGATCCCAGCTAATCCAATATAGGTTTTCACATCACCTTCGGCGCCTTTGGCGCAAATCTCTTCAACCTTACCGGAATAAATTCGCAACGAGCGATATTGACTATTATCGGGAGCGTTATAAAAGCCCATCCAATTTGATTCTGGAGCAGGAATATCATCAGTGACTAAGGTGTCATTCGAACAAAATATAAATGGACACTGCAACAAATCTTGGCATTCTAATAGGGTTAAGCCTAATCCACTGCCCTCACCTTCATATATGGAGACCTGCCTAAACAAAAATGTGCGTTCAGGATAGGCAAGAGTTAGAAACTCTCTGACTGAGTCAGCCTTATAGCCAAGTGCCACAACGATTTCTATATCAGGGGAAAACTTTTCAATAATGTGCGAGATGACAGGCTTATCAGCCAAGGTAACCAATGCTTTATTGACGTATCTAGATAATCCTTTTAATCGGCTACCTAGACCTGCCGTTGGAATGAAAACTCTATAGGACACTCTGCTACTCCCAAATCACTACATCCGGATTAATACTACGCAATTGTTTAATTACTTCTTGTTGGTATTGGCCAGCCTTAACAATAACGGCTACAGGATGCTTATCTGCAATGTTGTGTACCGCAGATACCCAACTTGATGTGCCATATAAACGTTTGCCATTTTTTTCTTTGGAATTATCCAAAATACCAACCACTCTTGTTTCATCAAGTCCAAAATAAGTCAAAAATTGCGAAAAAATATGCGCGCCAAATAAATAAACATCACCATCAAATGACACCAACAGTGAATTCAGCCTGTTAACTTCGTCTTTATAATAATTGATCAGTTCTAGAAACAAACTCTCGTAGTGGGCTCGGTGATTGACTAATGTTGGCGTGGTTTTATCAATGGCTTTTCGCACCGCATAAAAAATACTATGTTGCTGAAAATAGCGTTTTTCTACTATCTCAAACCCTTGTTTTTCTAACATAAAATCAACAAGGTATTCAGTTAATAAAAACGTGTGCTCAAAGTTTATGGTATTACTAAACTTACTTTCCAAATAGGTATATAAATTCGGAACTGAAAAAACTTGCATGCTATCCGCTTGCATAAATTGGTAAATTTCATGCAAAAACTCAAGGGGATCCAGAGTATGTTCAAGCACATGGGAGTGAACAATATGTTTGTAATTCTGGGTAAAAATAGCAGGGTCAAAAAAGCCCTTAATCACCGAGATTTCATCATTACCGAGAAAGTTAGGCGTAGGCTCAACAATAGTCCATCCCACAGGCCCGCTTTGTTCAATATATCGTTTCGCAATTTCTCCATTTGATCCACCTATTTCAAGTACATTTGTTAACTTGAATTTTTTACAAAACAATACAAATTCATCATGATGGTCACTCCATACTCCGCCTACGGCTTCTGAATGATATTCACCATAAATCACCTCTGGGGGTAATAGTTTCAATAATTGGATACAACCACTTTCAGGACAAATGTGCCAATTCATGTCTGCAAAGCAGTCTTGTTCAGGTGATTGTGATGTACAGCCAATAAAAACAGGGAAATCCTTCAGACAAATTAAAGGTTCCAAATTTCTTTTCCCTGTTACCAGGCTTTCAGGGCGGGTGGTAATGTTCATGAACGTTTGTAGCGGTCCTCTAAACGCACTACATCCTCAAGTTCAGGTGTAGATGCTTCTAGATATACTGTATCTTCTAAGGCTTCCATACGGTGGACTTTAAATGGATTCAGTGTAATGAAGTCACCAGGATGCATGAGTTGTTCACTAAGCTCTTCTTTAGAATCACCAATATAGAGTTTCAAAATCCCAGAAAGTACATAAACTGACTCAGTTTTAATTTCATGATACTGAAGACTACAGGCATGGCCTTTTAACATGGTCAAACGTTTGAACATATATCTAGCATTATGTTCGAGTAACTCTTCTTTACCCCACGGCTTTTCTATTAATGTTAAAGACATTAGTACCTCTAGTGAGTGGTTTAGTATTAAATAAATGTAAATAACGCATCATTGATTGTTTAATCAAATTGACTAAGAAGGCATTTAAATCAATATTGTATTTGTTCAAAACAAAAGTGAGCTTTTGATGAATTTCAATCACTTCAGGGTGACTCAATACATAATGCCCACAGATACTGACTTTCTCTAAGTCGTTAGCCTCACTACCAGGAAGCATCCATTTCTTCCACTTAGTCGAATTCAACGCTATCTGCATAAAATCATTTCGCTCTTTTTCAAAGCCAAATTTTTCCATAAGATACAACAACCCTCTAGTTTCAACCACGCCGAATTCAGGTGCAACGTTTGATGCATGCACACCCAATGCGGGCCTTAAACTCAGCGCTTCATTAGATAAATAATCAGTATTGTGTTCCTTCAACTTGATACCATAATCATTACAGATCTGTAGAGTATCTTTAATGTGCTGAATACAATCTAACTGAGCTTGCATATCCCCTTGATCAAACACCCCGACATTACAGGTTTCCATTACTTTTGTTCCAGTTTGAGCAACAACAAAAGTTGGTTTAATAATACGATTAGCACCACAAAATTTTTCGGTTTCAGACAAAAAATATTTGAATTTATCTAGATCCTGAGCATAACCATCTTGCTCTTCAGTACCTAGTTCAAATCTAATATTTTTATTTCTTTTTTGTGCATAGTCATAACAATGTTCATACAATTCGAATAATCTTCGTAAGATGACATCCAGGCTCAATGTTTCACCCCGAATAGGAATGCTAGGGTCAATATGAATAAAATCAAAACCTGCATCAATATCTGCTTCAAAAGAACGCTTGGCACTATTCATCGCATCGGCTTCGTTTAGGTTAGTACTTTGTTCTAACTCGCTTTGCCAAGGCCCGCCATGATCTCTAGCGAGAAAAATTTGTGGTAAATTATGTGATTTCACATAGCGACTAAAAGATTCCGTATCAAATTGCCCCACATATCCACCACCAAATTCTGCCGAATCCACTTGCCGGCGGCTGGCAATTAATACTTGGGGCATTTTATATTGCCTAGCGATTTCAATACTTGCATCTATACAATTTTTACTCATTGGCCCACTGCACAATAAGGTATGCTGAGTAACATTTAGTAACTGATCAATCATATCAACCTCCGCTCAATTCGCCTGCACTATTTGCAGGTGGTTTTGTTGGATCATAAGCAACAAAAAACTTTTTCATAATATGTAAACTCGCTTCGGCAACTGCTCTATTAGCCCCTTCGCGTTGAGTAACGTAATTAGCGGTTGATAAGCAAACACTATCGGCATTTGCTGGCGCAATAGAATACCCTACTTGACTAAACACATAGTGATCGAATATACCGTCACCCATATAGATAACACGTTGTACATCCCACCTTTGTGCTATCCAACTTGCTCTTTTGGTGGTGCTGACAAGGCTTAATGGGTATTTCATATCTTCTTCAATTCGTGCTCGACTAATTGCAAACCCACGTTTGTCTCCAGTGACAAAGTGAATGTCGATATGAGCGGCTAACAAACTCAACGCATCACTATCGTCTGCACCAAACACCTTCATGACCTTACCTTCAGAAGTGTAATAAAACTTTCCATCGGTCATTACACCATCAACATCTAAAATAAAAATGATTGGTGCTAAAGTCGAAGGATTCACGTCCATATTTTTGTTCCTATATTGCAGACTAAAACGTCCGGATAATTTTAAACTTTGAGTTCTTCATCAGTACATCTATAGCTATCTAAAACCCCTAATGCAGATAACTAACATAAATTACAATTCAATGATCTTATCTAACAACTCAGGAGCGACATCACACAACTCATTTTTCATTTCTGTTTGATACTTATCTGTGGCTAATATCAACAGGTCAATTTTTTGTAGTATGTCCTTAGGTATCGACTTAAGAGAAGAAACCTTTATATCCAGAAAATCACCTCCTTCATTGGTAACCTTGCCATCTAATATATGCATTATTTGTACTACTGCTGGTTTCTTCAAAATCAATTTATGACAATAATTATTTCTTCCCCAAATCACTATGTGACGCGCATTTTGTTTAAGACATTTTTGATACACATTTTTGACTCTTAAATTCAATGCAATTTGTTGTTTAACAAATCCAAAGGCAGCAGGAAAAAATATAGATGGCCAGCTAAAAAGTACTCTAAAAGTCAATTTATTGAATAAAAGTTCGCGATATGAAACAAGGTTGGAAGCTTTTTTTAACACTACGCGGATAAAATAAAAGGCGGCTTCTTTGTTACTGAAATAATGGCGATAGAGGATATAAAAACCGAGTGAATATCGCCAGTCTAGGTTACGGGCAACGCTATCATCATCATCCTTATATCTGTTTGTGAGCACCTTAGGTATAAATAAAATTGTCTCGCACACTTTTCCAATCTTCAAGCAAAAGTCCCAGTCTTGATGCCCCCTTAGCTGCCCGTTAAACGGATTATTTTTAGCTAAATTTGCGTTCACAGCAATGGTGCTAGATTGTATGCCTCCGACATTATTAGTAATAAAAGAATAGTGAGCAATCGATTCACCTATTTTTTTAGCCGTTTTGGGGGTCGGCGTCCCCAATACAGAGTTTGAAACATTGATGTATTGGTGATGAATTAAATAATCTTTACCACTCAATTGATTAGTTTGAATACAATGCTTAACTTCAGCTAATTTACTGGCATGCCATTCATCATCTGAATCAAGAAAACAAATGGTAGCCGCCTTGGCAGCACCAATACCCACATTTCGAGCCGCGGCACCATTTTTATTATCGACATACCCTAACAAGCTGATCCTTGAATCTGCCAACTGTTGGATCAGTGACTTAATTTTTTTACCTATCTCAAGACAGGATCCATCATCAACAATGATAATTTCAAAGTTTTGATATGATTGGGCCAACACAGAATTAATGGCTCGTTGCAAAGACTGCACCCGATTATATACCGGAATTATCACTGAAAAATCAGGCATTTATTTAGTTGCTATCGCAATAGTAAAACAACCATCATCACCTTTTACCACTGGGCCTGAAGTGGAGTCGTGCTGGGTAAACAATTGAATGTTTGTAAAGCCAGTTTCAGTGAGTAATGAAACAAGTTCTGAATTTTTGTAGTGTTTTAAATGAAACCTAAATTTTTCTGGATCAAATGGCATAACATCCTGATTAGGCGTTGAGCATATAAGCTTGCCTCCTGGTTTAAGAGCCCGATTAAAGATAGCTAATAACTCTCTATCAAAGGACACATGTTCAATGGTTTCAAATGAAACGATGGCGTCATAACTCAGTGCTTGAAAATCAACCTTTTTAGCATCCTCACAAATAAACTGAGTTTGACTATTTCTGAAGTATTGATCTGCATACTTAATTGCACTTTGATCAATATCAACCCCTGTAACTTTGGCTTTTGTCGCTTTTGCTAACATCAAAGTACCATAACCAATACCACAGGCTAAATCCAAAATATTAGCGGGTTTTAGTTCAGCTAATTTTTCACAGGCAAATTGGTAACGGTTCTTATGGTCTTCTCGAATATTTTTATAATCTGTCGCGACTTGTCGCTCACCTTTATCCATGGATTTCTTTGCGTGAGCAATGAGTTGCCCATCACCACATTGCTGAACATCGACATCAACAAAACCGGCTCTTTGTAACAGGAAGCTTAACCGTTTTTGGTTATACCCTGACTTAAATACATCACTATGTTGTGAATCATAATCTTGGTTACGAGGATTGGCTGTTGTTTGTTTTCCCCATAATCCCGCAAATGCGGTTCTTGAAGTAGAATCTGCATCACGTAAAGTCTGTTCAGACCAATCAGCCTCTAGCCAAATACGTGCGTAGTAATCAGCATCTGTAACTTTTACAACTAACTCGCCTCCCACACTTAGCGCCGTGAACCACTTTAATAACGCAAAGTCAGTCTCCATAGAGGTCATAAATTGTAATACATGTTCGGCATTGAGTTGTTTGAGGCTATGTTTATCTATTTCTATTGACCAAAGATTAGGCACACTAACCCTTCCCTTTTCATCAGTTACAAAAAATTCACTCTGCTCTCTACTTATCAATACTTTAGTCAACCTGTACTCCTAACTTAACAATTGCTTTTTGAGCCAGCATATAAGGCCTCATTGATGGTTATATCGGCTGTTAAAAAAAGCACTTTAGGCCAACGTCTATTGTTGCCTTTTAGATAAACCGAAAGGTACAACGCTCTTCACCTTGTATTTTTTCTATATGATAAATTGTTTTTAGATTCATAATTTTATTATCCATCATGGTTAATAATTGGCGCCACTTATCTGGTGGCCAACTAACAACTATTACCTGATGTTCCACTAACAGTTTTTTTTCAATGAGGGTTACTGGGTGGTTTTCTATAGTCAGTTGGCAATCTGCTGGCAAATCTGAACAAAATGTTAAATTGAATTTGGAATGTAAAGCGAAGTGCTGTGCAAAGGTACCTGCTCCTAAAACTAGTATCGATTCGTGCTCTGGCAGATCATCAGGCACATCTAATACAACATGACCAACTTTTGCATTGGGCATTACCTTCAAACCTTTACTTTTATTATCTTTTATTAACTTAGCTGATTGTTGGTTTTGCAATAAAGAGAGGCTGGGAATAGCGTCCAATTTTTGCCAAACATCCGTTTTATTGCGTAAGCAGAGGTGATGAAAAATCAGCCCACAAAGATATTGTTTAGCTATGGCTAGGTCTTTTTCGGTAGGATGCCAGCCTGCCAATAACTTGCTTACTTGCACTTGAATTGTTGCTTGATCTGTTGCCTGCAAACAAAATCCTGCTACCGCATAATATGGATTGCCACAGACCAAAACAGGTTTATCACGATAGATCATTTCCAAGCCACTTTGACTGTTGGCCACTATACCAAAATCCACCATCTCCATTAATTGATAAGTATTGCAGTCGTCAGCACTAAGCAGCAGTACTTGTGGATGTTTAGCATAGTCTTGCTGTAACAACTCTATAGTTTGATCACCGTAGCGCGCTTCTAACGGGTGCAATCGACATACAATCAGATCATCGACACCTGCCTGCAGCAAAAACTGCTCGATAATAAATCGTATAAACAGTATCTGTTGTGGAAACGCGGTTAGATCATTCACTATAACCGCATCATAAGACACCTGTCCCAATACCAGCCCAACTTTACCTTTACATTGACTGAGTTTGTGTAATTTATCGGGTAAATTTTTATTGGCTTCAGGCATGTTAATGTAACCATCCAACAAACCGTGACTTTCACGCTCGCGCATTAAAACGTCTAACTTATCGAGTTGCTCATCTGTCACTTTTAAATTGCGAATAAACGGCCACTTTTGGATAAAAGCATGATGGTTAGCAATTTGTGTACTGTTGGGTTCAAGATAAAAATAATTTTGTAAAAAAAAGCTTTCAATGCAGATTAACTGCACTTGGTATTTGAGACTGAAATAAGCGCCTAGTTTAGTTTCAATGCGATAATTACCGAAAATGACTACAGTTTTAACATTGTCATTAGAAAACTGCCGTTCCATTTTCTTAGCGTAATCTTTAAAACAATTTATTATCTTGGCTTTTTGTTCTCCAGTTTCTAAGTTATATCCATATCTACCATTCAGACGCGCTACGGTATGTCGAATCATTTCATCCCAATCTAACTCAATGAGATAATCGTCTGCAATGTCACTGTACTCTGATAACAATAGGTTTTCCTTCCAAGGAGGAAGCTCCCCCCCAAGAATAGTGAAACCTTTTTCAAAAAAATATTCCCGAAGCCACAAGTGAACCATACCTGCGGCAAAAGGTTGATCCAGAAAAAGAACACTAGGGATGCTATTTGATGACTGCGGTAATTGAAGCTCCATTAACTAGCCACCTACTTCAAGTTCAAATATATCGTCATAGTGCGAAAACCGATTCAAATAAGCGTGGCAAAATTTTGAACATTGATTCATTGAGAGTCTTCAGTTTGAATAATTTCCTGCATGGCTTTATCAGATGAAATTATAGTTGGATTATCCACAGCCCCATCCCAAGTTTTTACCGGCACACGCCAGTTCGGATAATGCTCTTCGAGAAATATTTCAGGGAAATCTGGGATTAACATTTCACCAGCAGTTGTGTTTTGTTTTGAACAGGGCAAAAAGCCCTTTGTGCTAATCACATTCGCGGCAGGTTCAAACCAATAGGTTTTTTCACCTCGAACGTAATGCATAATAAAATCAAACATCACCTCATCTTTGTAAAGTTGCATCGATCCTATTGTTCTACCTTCGCTAAACTTAGCTACAGGTTTTGCCTGCCAATTACTGCCAAAGCGAGCTTGTAAAAAGGCTTCTATATTAGCTGGTCCAAAATAACAGCAATCATCAATAGCATAATTTTGTGCGGGGAATAAGGGTCGGTCAAACCAATGTTCGCAGTTTAAGTCACGCCAACCAAAACCTTGTTCCTGGCAGACATATAAGAAAAAGTTAACTCGCCATTGTCCGCTAACCAACAAAATACTTTTAACCTGTTCATCACTATAACTTAACGATACTTCGCCTAGTATTCTCAAACTTTTCAGTAAAGTATCTAAGTGGTCGTCATCTTTAGGGTTTATTAATATTCCTAACGTGTCTATTTCAGCAAAAAGGCACTTATCTCTGTATAAATTTAATAGCGCTCCGCCAATAAGGCAGTGCTCTAATGCGCACTTTTTCATTAGATTTGTTATTTGAAATATCAAATTTAATCCAGCGTCTAATTCTTTGGGGGTTCTCACTCCCAAATGGTGCACCCTACATTCATAGCCAATTTTGCGATAACTAGATTCAAGTGCAAGAGTCGCTTCGATATCTGCTTCAAACACAGCAAAATCTAGGTCTTTGTCCCAAGGTAAAAAATCACCGTCACGGACCATTCCCAACAAAGAACCACCAATTAAAACAGCCTCAATTGCTGATTGATTAGACACATCTAATACTTCTCTACATATCTGATGGACATTGGCGTAATCGGAATAAATTTTATTTAGTGTGTATTGCATAATGACTACTCAATAGCCTTAACGAGATCCAATACACTATCCAGCCCAGTTTTTATCTGCTGAATGGCGGCGCTATCTATTTTAGACAGGGCTTTCTTTAAATCGGTAGTTGATATGCTTGGTGTTCTTGGAAGATAAACTACCTCACAGTTTGCACTTAACTCATCAAACTTACCTTGCCAGTCAGCACCAATGCCAAATATATCTATTTGGTATTGCTCAATATCTTGCACTTTTTGTTGCCAATCATGCTCGGCAATCACTTGATCTACACACCCCAAGGCTTGAACTATCTTGGCTCGTTCAGCATAACTGTATACGCTGTGTTTGCCTTTTAATAAATTAAACTCATCCGTGGACACACCGACAATTAATTTATCTCCCATCTCGGCCAAACGCTCTAACATATTGACGTGACCAACGTGTAATAAATCAAAAGTGCCATAAGTAATCACTGTTTTCATAACGTCTGACTCTTAAAAACCGTTGCTGATTTAATATCGTTTAGAGACCAGTTTTCCTGTGGTGTTTGCCAATCACCGTAATGCCCTTCTAAGTAAGCTTCAACTTGGTTCGGTAAATACACTTCACCACCAGAAAACATATGGCTTTGCATGTTACTAAAATGGCGAGAAGGCATACGAAATCCACGGGAGGCTAAGCAATAATCCATATGTTCCCCCTGGATATATTTAACAAAAAAGTCGATACCAGGAAAGGACTCACAGTCATTATCAGGGAGTAACTTAAGTGCTCGAATTGCATCAATTGGCACCGCGCCGTAGGTTTGTTGGTTAATATATTTGTGTAAGGTCCAAGTCACACCCGTTATTTCTAACATCTTAGGTAATTGTTGCTCTAAAACTTGAATGGTGTGTGTTAAATGATCTGCATTCACAGAAAAATCCAAATCATCATCCCAAGGAATGAGTGCGTTATCTCTATACACACCAAGTAAAGTACCAGCATCAATGTAATGAGGTACATCGTGTGATTTTAAATTCTCCGACAACATTAACAGCAAGTCCACTGCGGTTTGACCTTGTCGATGAGAGTTTTTAAGCTGTATTGGTTTAATCAGTCTTGCAGGCAACACTTCGACCACTATTTGCGGAACTAACTGTTCCAATTGTTGCTGTATTTGCTCAAAAAACTCACTCGCAATCAAAATTTTATCTGGGTTCAGTTCTGCTATTTCCGACGGAGAAATGATGGGGATATTTTGAATGTTAACGCCGTG
>NZ_CAJWCF010000058.1 GCF_913020055.1 uncultured Paraglaciecola sp.
GTCGTTTTCATCACCATTTGTTGATTGGGTTGTGTATCCGTCACCAAATATACGTGACTACGGCTACTGGCAAATAACTCTTTTTCTATTCTATAACCATCGAGTTTCATGCCGGGTTCAAGATCCGGAGGAAAAGGTAACCGAGTTAACTTAAAGTTAAAGTCGTCACGGCTTTCTTCAGGTAAGGTTTTTATATGTGCAATAGCGCAACTAATATTGTCATCACTTTTTGCATTTTGCGCTTGTTGGATCAATCCATCACATATTTCTTGTGGTGTTGCTTCACTACTTAATGCCAGCTGCAATTGCTCATCGGTTAAAAAATCATGCACACCATCGGTGGTTAACAATAACAAATCACCGCTGGCTAAATCTGACTTACCATAATCAATTTGTAATACGTTATCCATGCCTACAGCACGGGACAAAATATTTTTACCTTTGCCAATATTAACTGTGTGATCACGGGTTAATTGGCTGATTTCGCCTTTTCTAAATCGATATAAACGCGAATCACCCGCATGGAAAAAGTAAGCCGTACAAGACTTAATGACCACTCCGCTAAAAGTACACAGAAAACCTTTTTCTTGTTGCACAAAGGCGTGACTCTTTTTAAATAGATTAAGATTTATTGCAGATAATGTTTTTTGCCCTGATTGTTTGACTGACCAAGTATCTGGTGTACGAAAATACTCTTCAATAAAGGTAGCAACACTGAATTGACTCGCTTGTCGCCCTGCCTCTGCACTGCTAACACCATCTGCAATAACAACACTTACCCCTTTATTAATAAGGGCATGTTCAGTGATTGGAATATACGCCTGCACTGCATCTTCATTGACGGGTTTAACCCCAGCAATAGATGCACAGCCCACCTCAACGTCTAATTTTGTCGATTGTTTCTGATGGTCGCTCATAACTATGCGTCTACACCTCTGAAATAAAAGCTCAGACTGAAACGAGCAACTGAGCATTCATAATGGTTCATTTATTTAGCTTACGTCAATCAGGTGCACACTGCCATCAGCGGCCACTTCAGCAATTTGGCCTTTAGGTTCTTCCAAAAACCAGCAGGCACAAAATATAAATATCGCTGACCCACTGATCACTAAGAAAAAGGTACTGTAATCAACAAAAGACAGCACCGTCAGATAGGTCACAGCGCCCACATTGCCATATGCCCCTGTCATGCCAGCAATTTGCCCGGTCATACGACGTTTTACTAAGGGCACAATCGCAAATACCGCTCCCTCCCCGGCTTGCACAAAAAACGAACACATCATTGTTGAAGCAACAGCTACGGGGATCCACCAGCTTCCATCAATCTGAGCCAAGATAAAATATCCAACAGATAACCCACCAATCAAAATCATTAAACTTTTACGGCGACCAAATTTGTCAGAAAACCATCCGCCTGTTGGCCTTGCGACTAGGTTCATAAATGCAAAACCAGACGCCAACAAACCCGCTTTAACGGGGTCTAAACCGGCAAAAGTGTCCAAGAAAAAAAGCGGTAACATAGATACCACAGCGAGTTCTGAGCCAAAAGTAACAAAGTAGGCAACACTGAGTATGGCCACTTGCTTAAATTTATACTTTTCAAGTTGTGGCACACCATGGGCCAAGTTTTCTTTGTTAACTTTATAAATTTGGATAGTCTGCACCACAAACAACACAGCTAAACTAATCCATAGTCCGTACATTGCATTTTCACCAAACAAATTGACTCCGGCTGGTGATAACTTCCACGCTAATACGGCTAAGGCTAAGTACATGGGGATATTAATCGCCAGATAAAAGTAAAAATCTCTCTTACTGGTTACTTCTAAGCCACCTGATTTTTTAGGTTTGAAATAGGTTGAGCCTTTTGGAGTATTTCGAGCCTGAAAATAATAAAATACGCCATACACTAGAGTTAATACACCTGTCAGAGCCAACGCATAACGCCATCCGTCATCGCCCCCAAACATCAGCGCTAAACTAGGTAAAGTCATGGCACCAGCTGCAGAGCCAAAATTGCCCCAACCGCCATAAATACCTTCAGCGATCCCTACTTGTTTGGCTGGAAACCATTCACCAACCATACGAATGCCAATCACAAAACCAGCACCGACAAATCCTAATAAAAATCGAAACAAAGCAAGTTGCGCATAACTATCAGCCATAGCAAAACCAAAACAGATAAAAGACGAACTAATTAGCAAACCGCTGTATACATGCCGGGGTCCAAACTTATCCACCAAAATGCCTATAACTATCCGCGCGGGTATAGTTAGCGCAACATTTAAAATGAGTAATGCTTTGACTTGCGCCGTACTTAAATCAAAAGCCTCTTTGATAAATACCATCAAGGGTGCGTGGCTGAACCAAACAACGAAGGTTAAGAAAAACGCAAACCAAGTAATATGTAGCGTTTTGATTTTAGGGTCTGCAAAATTAAACAGATTCAATCTGCTTTCAGTAGACATTGTTTACTCCTAAAGTGCACATGGCACACAAATATTGTTGGTAACTAAAACAATAATGGCACGCTTTTTTGGTGCTTATTAGTGGCTAAACTGAAACACAATGCCCCTGAAAAACTTTACTAACGCTAAGGTGGTACAACTAGCTTAATCGCTATACCGCGTGGCTTATAGGCTTAATACCTACGAATAGGTAGCTAAATTAACATCTGTAAAAATTTACAACTAGTTGGAGATATAGCGATGTTATTTATCAAGGATTATAGTGACTCATATTGAAAATTTGCAGGTTTAATACAGAGTGAACTCCGCAACCAAAAAACAGCGTGCTACCCGAGCACTTATTATGGCCACTATTACCTTTGCTGTGAACTTTTCGGTGTGGACTTTGTACTCTGTGATGAGCATAGAGTTAACCCAACAACTTAACTTATCTGGCACTCAAATTGGCATACTACTCTCAGCCCCTATTTTAACTGGCGCATTATTACGCTTACCTGTGGGTATATTGTGCGAACGTTATTCAAGCAAAACACTGATGATCATACAAATGCTGCTCATAGTGTTACCGCTATTTTTATTACCCAAAATTGAAAGCTACCTTGGTTATGTATGCATAGGTGCACTAATAGGTATATCTGGTGTCTCATTTACGATTGGTATTCGTTATCTTACCGATTGGTTTGATAGTAATGAACAAGGCACTGCGATGGGTGTATTTGGCGCAGGAAACGCTGGTGCGGCGCTAAGTTTTATCTTAATTCCTTATATTCAAGATGTATGGGGCTGGCAGTACATAGGCCCAGCGTACAGTGTTATGGTATTAGTTAGTTGTTTGGCGTTTTGGTTGATTGCACCGAATACTCCTAGGTTTATCACTAACAAACAGCAAAAAGATTTGGCTTTTTATATTAAGCCACTAGGCCAAGCAAAAGTATGGCGATTCGGATTGTATTATTATTTTGTTTTTGGCAGCTTTCTAGCCTTAATTTTGTGGTTACCTCAATACTATGTGAATGCCTACAAATTACCCTTTAATCAAGCGATGGCATTAACCTTGTTATTTGTAATCAGCTCAAGTATGGCAAGAGCAGCAGGAGGTTGGCTAGCAGATAGATTTGGCGCAAGGCAAGTCAATTGGAATGTATTTTGGATATGTCTAGTGTGTTTGTTTTTTCTCAGTTATCCCCCCACTACCATGACTATCCATGGGGTTGAAAAAGACGTCGAACTATCAATTGAATTAAACGTTTGGATTTTTACTTTTTTATTACTGGTTATAGGTTTAGCCCAAGGTTTTGGTCGAGCCAGTGTATATAAACTGATTAATGATTATTACCCAGAACAAATGGGTAGCGTCGGCGGGATGGTTGCTATGTTAGGGGCGTTAGGAGGTTGCACGCTTCCAGTACTCTTTGGTTTCGTTGTAGATACAATTGGCGTCTACAGTGCATGTTTTATGCTGCTATATGGTGTACTCGCAACATGTATGTTACTCATGCACTTAGCCATAAAACGGGAACGTTACCAACAACGTATTTCAAAAGCCCAAGAATATAACTTTTTAGATATGGACTAGAAATACTGATGCTTAATATCACTGATCTAAAAGAAGAACTGACATTAACACCTATATTGCGATTAGGTTTTCGACCACTGTTTTTATTCGGCAGTCTATTTGCATTTTTAGCCATGTTAATTTGGCTATTAACATTATCAGGGCAGCTGTCATTCTCTCCGGTAAATGGTGTATTTTGGTGGCATAGCCACGAAATGTTGTTTGGTTTTGTGCCTGCCATAATAGCGAGTTTTTTATTAACCGCTGTTCAGACTTGGACCAATATACCCAGCATTAAAGGCAATAAATTACTATTTCTGAGCTTGATATGGCTATTGCCCAGAACACTGTTGGCGTTTAACCCTGACATCAACCTGCTCTTCACAATGACTGCTGATTTAGCGTTTTTACCACTAACAGCGCTTTTGTTAGCGGTACCTTTGATCAAAATCAGGCAGTATCGTAACTTAGTGTTTGTTCCTGTTTTATTGTTGATGACCACAGCCAATGTTTTAACCTATCTACCACAATTTGATTTCTCTGCTTCATTGGCCACACAAGGTTTTCATGGCATGGTGCTATTGGTAACATTTTTGGTAGCCTTTCTCGGTGGCCGTGTCATTCCGATGTTTACCGCCAACGGCACTAGCACAGCTAAAGTGTCACCGCTTAAATGGTTGGAAATACTCGCGCTACTTTCTATAGTGATACTGTTTGGGTTAATCATTAGCGGTTTGACTCACAACCAATGGTTACTTGCAATATTGTGTTTTAGCAGTGCCTTACTAAATCTTATTCGACAATTAAGGTGGCGACCTTGGGTCACCCTCAAAGTACCGTTAGTCTGGTCACTACATTTCGCCATGATATTTGCCCCTATTGGTTTACTGCTAATGGGCATACATTTCATTTTTGGTAGCATCAGTTTAAGTACCGCCCTACACAGCTTAACGGTGGGTTTGATAGGTGGCATGATAAGCGCTATGACCGCGCGCGTGTCTTTAGGGCATACCGGGCGTAAACTTAAAGTAGGTCACATAATGCAATTGGCTTTTATGGCGATCATTTTAAGTGCATTAACCAGAAGCTTATTGGTTGCCCTTTGGCCACAATATAGCCTGCAATTTTGGCTAGTATCCGCTGTACTTTGGTGTATCACCTTTGGTTCTTTTGTGGCGTTGTATCTGCCTATCCTAAGCGCACCAAGAATAGATGGTCGCCCTGGCTAACCTATTTCTATAGTGATGTATTGTATTCTCCCCCAAAAGTACTGCTTCTTATGCCTCATAAGAGGTAGTCGATCTTACGCCTTTAATCCAACCCCATCTAAATGTAGGTATGCCGTTGTTTTATAAGTGTTTTTACAAACAAAAAGCTTAAAATACACATAGTTAATTAATGGAGAAAATAGACTATGAAAACATCAATCGCACAGGCAATTACCGCTGCACTCACTACAGCAACCACAATTGGGTTGTTTGTATGCCCGGTTGTTCAAGCTGAAGGCTTCAAAGACTTTCAACAAGCCGTATCAGAAGGTAAAACCAATCTATCCATGCGTTATCGTTTTGAGCGAGTAGACCAAGACAATGTGGACAAAACTGCCAATGCGTCAACACTGCTTACCCGTTTACGTTATGAAAGCGGCAATTTGAATGGTTTTTATACCGTTATAGAAGTAGATAATGTGACTGCTATTGGTAATGAAAACTACAACAGTACTGTTAACGGTAATAGCCAGTACCCAGTAGTCGCCGACCCAACCGATACTGATTTAAATCAAGCTTATATTGGTTACAAAGCAGGAAATATGACAATCTCAGCAGGCCGACAACGGATCAATCACAATAACCAACGTTTTGTTGGTGGCGTGGCATGGCGTCAAAATGAACAGACCTATGACGGTTATCGATTGCAATATGACAATCAAAACGGGCTAAAGGCAGACTATAGCTATGTATACAATGTAAACCGTATTTTTGGACCGAATAGCGTTAACTCTGATTTAGCCGGTAACTTACATCTATTGAATGTTAATTACGCCATTGATAAACAACATAAGGTGTCGGGTTTTGTTTATGAATTAGACTTTGATAGCGCTAATGCAATCGCAACCAGAACGATTGGTATGAGCTATGATGGCAATGTGTCAGCTATTAAGATCCATGCTTCTTATGCTACACAATCAGAAACGGGTGATAATCCCATAGACTTTTCAGCAGACTACATCACCCTTGAATTAGGCACAAAAGTCGCAGCGGTTAATCTAGGCGTTGGCTACGAATCATTAGGTAGCGACAAGGGTAAAGGGTTCACTACTCCCCTCGCCACTTTGCACAAATTCCAAGGGTTCACTGATAAGTTTTTAGGCACCCCGGCGCAAGGTATCAATGACCTCTATATCAAAGCTTCAGGCAAAGTAGGTAAACTTGGTCTGACAGCTGTTTTTCACCAACTCACCTCAGATGTAGGTTCTATTGATTATGGTAATGAAATTAACTTAGTCGGTAAGTATCCCCTAGCTGAAAAAGTTGGATTATTGATTAAATATGCCAACTATAGTGCTGATGACTATTCAGTAGACACCAGTAAACTATGGGCCATGGCCACGATTAAGTTTTAGCTAAGCAAGTCGTTTTGTTTAAAACAGGTCACAAGTATTTGTGTGTGGCTTGTCACTTCTATTTACAACAGTTGAAGGGGTCCTACCTATTAAGGGGTATTCCTTCAGCGTAATAACAAAAAAGCATTTTGTGGTTCACACTTCAATCTAATCAGCAAATAACCTCCCAACCTTTGATATTGCTAAACCAGTAAGCTACAACCCATACAAAGTTTGAGAGTCCGCTACGCCAAGTTAACCGACAACAGTCAACAAGCTCGAGCAGAGTTTATTGACACAAAACTGAAAGGTGTGTGAGTGCAATTACAAGATACTTTTGGAAGACGGTTTAACTATCTACGCCTCTCAATTACTGAAATGTGTAATTTCCGCTGCAATTATTGCCTGCCAAATGGTAATGATTGCGATACCCCCAAAGGTGGGTTGTCAATTACGGAAATAGGCACACTTGTTAAAGCGTTTGCTAAATTGGGCACTACTAAAATTCGCATCACTGGTGGCGAACCAGCGTTGAGAAAAGATCTAGTTGATATTATTAAGTTGTGTAAACAAACCCAAGGAATTGAAAAGGTGGCTATGACCACCAACGGTTTTTTACTCAATCGCGACATACAAAAATACCAAGAAGCGGGCCTAGATGCGATAAATGTCAGTGCTGACAGTCTTGATCCTAGGATGTTTCAGGCTATCACTGGCAATCAAAAGCTGACCGATATTCTAGCCGGTGTAGACAAAGCAATTGCTGCTGGTTTGAAAAATGTCAAATTGAACACTGTTTTGCTTAAACAATTTAACTACCAACAACTCGAAACCTTTTTTGATTACTTAAAACATCATGCCGTAACATGGCGTTTCATTGAATTAATGCAAACCGGTGATAACGGTGCTTTTTTTGCCGACAACCACGTGCCAGGCAGCATGTTAAAAGACTCCTTATTACAGCAAGGTTGGCAGCGAATTGTTCGGGAAAAAGATGCCGGTCCAGCTCAAGAATTTAGTCACCCAGATTACCAAGGTAATATTGGCTTAATCATGCCCTACAGTCAGGATTTTTGTAAGTCATGTAATAGGCTAAGGGTCTCTTCCCAAGGTAAGTTACATCTGTGTTTGTTTGCTGAGCAAGGCTTAGATATAAGGCATCTATTAGCCAATGACGATGTAGAAAATGTTTGTCGATACATAGTGGCTCATTTACAAGATAAAGACGCCACTCATTATTTAGGCCAAGGTTATACCGGTGCAACTAAACAACTAGCCATGTTAGGGGGGTAATATGAACACCATCGCGGTAATTCTAGCAGGTGGCGCATCCACCAGAATGGGAGTTGATAAAGCGCTACTAAAAATCCAAAATCAAACAATGATCGATCGAGCCTTACAATTACTCGAACAGACTTCAGTCAGCCAAGTGGTGATCAGCCGTAACGACAGTTCTTCTGGGTACATTCCGGATTTAATCCCTCACAAAGGCCCTCTTTCTGGCATTCATAGCGCGGCCATGCGTTTTCCAAACGATAATTTATTGATTATCCCAGTGGATTTGCCGTTACTCAATTATTCGACAATACAAACTTTAATAGACCAAGGAAATTCAAGCGATAACAACGTACGATATGGCAAACATAACCTTCCCTTGTTTTTACACAATTCTCCCCTGCTCAGGCTAAAACTGGATTACACATTACGTTTTACCAATTGTTTTTCAGTCAACCGTTTATGTTCACATTTCCCGTTAACTGAAATAAAAGCAAAACGTCAATCCAGTTTATTCAATGCTAACTCGCCTGATGAATGGCGGTTTGCCATGCAACATTTTCAACCTATCGATTCACCCATATTCAACGAGGACAGTCATGAGTCATTCAAACAAAAAGTTTGAGCCTTTATCAATAGCGGTTCTTACGGTTTCTGACACTCGAAATACACACACTGACACCTCTGGGGAATACCTTGCAGTTAGTGCTGCTGAGGCTGGCCATAAAGTACTCAAACGAGATATTGTGATTGACGATGTCTACCTAATCCGTGCATTAGTATCAGCATACATAGCAGATCCTAATATTCAGGCGGTACTTATCACCGGTGGTACAGGGTTCACGCAGAGAGATTCCACACCAGAGGCGATAAAACCCCTTTTTGACAGGGAAGTAGAAGGATTTGGTGAGTTATTTAGACATATTTCTTTTCAACAAATTGGCACCTCAACCATTCAATCTCGAGCCATTGCAGGATTAGCTAATGGTACAGTTATGTTTTGTGTTCCAGGCTCAACAGGCGCTTGTAAGACGGCCTGGACTGAGATTATTCAGCCACAGTTAAACGGAGCCCAAGGCCCGTGTAATTTTATTCCACATTTAAACAAATCTGCCGCACCGTGCGAGAGTCGCCAAGCATGACCCTCTCAACACCAAATCTTCAGTTAAGTCATGTTGATCAACACGGCAAAGCGCATATGGTTGACGTGACCGAAAAACAGCAAACTGTCCGCCAGGCCACGGCTGAAGGTTACCTATCGTTATCTGCTGATTCATTGCAGCAAGTTCAAAACAATCAAGTCATCAAAGGTGATGTATTTAGTGTGGCTAGAATAGCCGGTATTCAAGGCGCTAAAAACTGCGCAAACTTAATCCCCCTTTGTCATCCGCTGCTACTCACAAAAATACATATTGATTTTGAAATTGATAACGAAAACAGTCAAATACGCGTGTTATGCCTGTGTAAACTAACGGGTAATACCGGAGTTGAAATGGAAGCATTGACTGGTGTGACAATAGCTGCTTTGACACTGTTTGATATGTGTAAGGCGTTAGACCCGTCTATGACTATCCACACGGTAAGGGTGTTAACCAAACAAGGCGGTAAAACGGGGCCTTGGACGAGGGCAATAACATGATTCAAATACGCTTCTTTGCTAGTTTGCGCGAACATTTAGATACCGCCAGTTTAAACTTTGAAGTAAACAACGAAAAAACCGTAGCTGATATCAAACAGCAATTGGTTAGCCGTGGTGAAAAATGGCAATTTTTATCTGAGCGAGACGTGCTGTGCGCAGTAAATCAAACCTTGACCGGGGAAGACGCCATAGTGAATGACGGTGATGAACTTGCGTTTTTTCCGCCTGTAACCGGGGGTTAGAGATGATCAGTATTCAAGAGCAAGACTTTGACCAAGGTGCAGAATACAACAGTCTACGAGCTAATGCCGATAGCGATGGTGCCATTGTCACTTTCATTGGCTTAGTAAGAGATTTCAATCAAGACTCAAGCGTATCCTCAATACACATAGAACATTACCCTGGCATGGCTGAAAAATCATTGATGAACATCTGCTTACAAGCCAGAAAACGCTGGAAGTTGGGCCAAATAAGAGTCATTCATCGAGTGGGATTAATCCAATCCTCAGAGCAAATTGTGTTTGTAGGCATATCCTCGAAACACCGAGAAGATGCGTTTAGAGCCTGTGAATTTATCATGGACTTTTTAAAAACTGACGTTCCATTTTGGAAGCAAGAAGGCACGCCAAGTGGCATGAAATGGGTTAACGCTAAGGAGACTGATGAACAAGCCCTGGACCGTTGGTCAAAATAGTCAATAGAAGATGAATTTTTCTCCCCCTAACTGAGGCTAAATTCATAAAATAGCTAACAATCAAAGACTAGCCGTGTTGATGATGTACCATCCACACCGCCGCTTCGACGCGTGAGCGCAAATTCAATTTCTTAAGAAAGTGTTTAACATGCACTTTAACCGTGCCGTCAGAAATATCTAATTCTCTTGCAATCAATTTGTTACTCATACCTTTAGCAATAAGTTTCAGTATTTCAAGTTCACGGCTCGTTAGACTGGCTAACGCTCTGCTACCTGCCCTTTCAGGTTTACGTAATGCTGTAGCGAGTACTTCTGTTAATTTTGCGCTCATCACCATTTTACCCAGTGCCGCTTCGCGTAATTTTTCGATGATGTCTTCAGGATCCATGTCTTTTAATAAATAACCGTCGGCACCGGAACGAATAGCATCGACTACATCTTCATCATTGTCAGACACTGTCAGCATAACAATTCGTGAATCAACACCTTTATCACGCATGTGTTTCAAGGTTTCTAATCCATCCATACCCTGCATGTTTAGGTCAAGAGTAATTAGGTCTGGCTCTAGCTCTAGGGCTAACCCAATAGCCTCCTGACCAGAACTCGCTTCTCCAATCACCTTAAGATCATCTTCAAACTCAATTAACTGATTTAGGCCCTTTCGTAATAAAGGATGATCATCAACCATCATAATTGTAGCTGGGCTGTCCTGAAACATAGATTAACTCTCTGTGGGCGTTTTCTTTAGGTGAACTATACAGCAACATTGGGCAGAAAATTAACTTACTTGGGGTAAGCCAATTACCACTTAGTAGGTAGTTAATTGAAAACGAGCAAAGCCTTTAATTCACGCGTTATCAAACACATAATCCTACCCCCAATATCCCTTAGGGTTGACCAAAGTTCGCATTCTATTACACTAAAAAACCAAAAAAATACCCATTGATGCAGATTGTTTGGGCTTTGCTAAACAACCATAGTCAGTTTCAGTAAAGTCGTTCTTTAATGGAGAAAATATTATGTCTGATCTGCAAAAATGGGACCCGGAAGACAAGGATTTCTGGGATAAAGAAGGTAAAAGGATAGCAAATCGTAATCTATGGATTTCGATCCCTAGTTTATTAGCAGGTTTTGCGGTTTGGTTGTACTGGGGCGTGATCACGGTACAAATGCTGAATCTTGGATTTACCTTTGAAAAAACCGAATTATTTACCTTAATGGCGATTTCTGGCCTAACAGGTGCAACGTTGAGGATACCCAGTAGTTTCTTCATACGTTTATGTGGTGGTCGAAATACCATATTTTTCACCACGGCCTTATTAATGCTCCCAGCAGTAGGCGCTGGTTTTGCATTACAAAACCCAGACACTCCACTTTGGCAATTTCAATTATTAGCCTTATTATCTGGTTTTGGTGGCGGTAATTTTGCATCTTCCATGTCAAATATCAGTTTTTTCTTTCCGAAAAATCAACAAGGACTGGCTTTAGGTTTGAATGCGGGTTTAGGTAACTTTGGTGTTACCACCATGCAAATAGTGGTGCCTCTATTCATGACATTCGCAGCATTTGGAGCGCTTAGTGGCGACCCAATGATACTGGTTAATGCATCCGGCACACTGATTGGTAAAATCCCAGCAGGCACTGAAAGTTATATTTCCAATGCTGGTTTTGTTTGGATGTTGCTATTGGTTCCATTGTTTTTATTAACATGGTTCGGCATGAATAATATTCGTACAGAAGATGTATCACCGAATATTGGCAACCCTTTAACCTCTTTTGCCTTGATTACTGTGATGTTAGCTATCGGCTTAACAGTGGCTGCATTTGGCTTATGGCTAATGTTACCAGAATCAGCCAATGGTTCTGGTTTTGGCGTGCCAAAAGAATTGATCTTGGTTTTAGTAGTGGCAGCCACAGTGGTCATTCTAAAAATGCTACCTGGTACTATAGGTCAAAGTTTAACCCGTCAGTATCAAATTTTTAATAACAAACACACTTGGGCGATGAGTGTCATCTACACTATGACCTTTGGTTCATTTATTGGGTTTGCCGCCTCATTCCCATTGTCAATTAAAGTCATATTCGGATACAGCCATATAATGGTTGATGGTGTTATGACCCACAATACTATCAATCAAAACGGTCCTAGTGCCCTCATGTATGCTTGGATGGGCCCCTTTATAGGCGCACTTATACGTCCAGTAGGTGGCTGGATATCAGATAAATTTGGCGGTGCATTAGTCACTCAGATTTGTTCAGTGGTAATGATTGGTAGTGCCTTAGGTGTTGCGTATTACATGAAGGCCGCCTATCAGTCAGCGACACCAGAGCAATTTTTCATTCAATTTTTTGTATTGTTCTTATTATTATTCGCAGCTACTGGCATAGGCAACGGTTCGACATTTAGAACAATTGCCATGGTGTTTCCAAAAGAACAAGCCGGTCCAGTTTTAGGATGGACGTCTGCTGTAGCCGCCTATGGGGCGTTTTATATTCCTAAGGTATTAGGTGAACAAATTAAAGCCACCACACCTGAAGTAGCATTAATTGGTTTTGCTGTTTTCTACGGGGTATGTATGTTAATTAACTATTGGTTCTATTTGCGTAAAGATGGAGAGTTTTACAATCCTTAATTAAAAAGGTTGTAAGAACTTGCAAATAGAAAGGTAAAAAAAAGGTGCGTATTAACGCACCTTTTTTATTTTTCTAAAAGAGACAAAATGTCTAAGCAACTTAGGTTTTCAATGCCATTTGAATTGCATATTCTGGGATAAAACAAAATGCCACTGTTGTGCCAGAATCACTGTTACGTTTAACCGACAATTCACCCTTTAAGTTACGACTGCGCTCTTGCATGATGGCCAAACCATAATGATTCAGTTTGTTGGGATCTTCAGGTATGCCTACACCATTATCTGCAATTGTTAATATGACCTCTGATTGAGCCGTACTATGTAATGAGATGGAAATTTTATCCCCTTTAGAATGATAGAACGCGTTCTGAATGGCCTCTCTAGCTATTTGTAACAGATGAATTTCCTCTTGAGGAGAGAATGGAATATTTTCTACTGCGTAACCCAACTCAAACACAAAATCATCGGAGCGTGTTTTTAATTGAGAGATCGTTTGTTCAAGGGCAGCTTTAATACCTTGGCCATCTAATTTAAGTCTGAAGGTGGTTAATAATTCTCGTAATTCACTGTAAGCAGCACCTAATCCGGTTTTTAGTTCATCCACCACTTCTTCAATTTGTTCCTGTACGTTTTCCTTTTTATGTAACCGTTGCAAACGAGTCACTTGAATTTTTAAATATGACAGGGCTTGCGCCAATGAATCATGTAACTCCCTTGCAATAATAGTACGTTCATTCATCAATGCCATACGTCGATTTTGTTCGTTTTGATGCTTCATCCTCAACCCGTTAGCTACTTGTTCTGCTAGAGACTCGAACAGTTGGTGCTGCCAATCATCTAGCAGCATATTATCTTCTGGTTGAACCACTAATACACCATAGTTTTCACCACCTAAGGTCAATTGATAGCGCATTTGCGCAGTGCTAGCGGGAAAGAGATCATTATGATCTGTGCAGTCGCCGCACTGATGTTTCACACATTTGTCAGGCAAATCTTTATTCGCAGTCATTAGATGTTCATAAGGGCCACTGCCCTGTGCGGTCATAATGCACAGGTCTATATCTTTGATCCCAGTGACCTTGGCTAACTTAGTCAGAATGGGTTTAAAGTCGACTGAGGTTGGATCGATTTCATTAAGCTTACGGGATACTTTAAACAACAAATCTAATGATTCATTTGAACGAGACAGTTTTAAGGTTTTGCGTTTCACCTGATCTTCTAATTGTGATTTAGACCGGTAAATAGAATCACTCATAGTATTAAAGGTGTGGGCCAACACCGATAATTCGTCTTTACCTGAATCATCCGCGCGAACTGTAAAATCACCTCGACCAATTTGTCTGGCGACTTGGGTGAGTTTTGATAGCGGTTGCTCAATATGTCGATTAACTATGATCATAGCCAAAGCGATCAAAATTAACGTACAAAATAACGCTAGACTCTGTATCAAACGAATAGTAGCGATATTCGATTCTGCATGGTTTTGATAACGTTCAACCAACAGATTAATCTCATCAACAAATGTTTGGATGGTCTGATTTAATTGTCTTGTATCAGGCGATGATTCGGTATAAACCGCAATTAACATAGGTTTGACTGAAGATAACCAATGATTATTAACCAAGGTCTGTTGTTTAGCCAGTTCACCTGTATCACTCAATGCTTGTTGGTTGACTAATACTCCCGTGGTCAGGTCATGGTCGAAATCATCTATTAGTTGATAAAACTCATCCAACTCCTGGGCTGATTTATCCAGTGCTTGTGCCTTACTGGCTAAACGGTAACTCTGCATACGTAACGAACCGGCTACATTTACCGCCAACGCATCGCTTTGCGCACCATCACTAATAAAAACCGAGCTAAACATACTGACGATCGCCAAAAAGCTAACTGAAAACATTAATGCCACAATTTTAAATACGGTGGAATGGAAGAAATTTTTAGTCATTAATACTAACTCGCTGCTTAAACACTAACTCACTGGTGATACCTACAAAGAACACTAGCCAGTCAATTCTATACACTTTTATATTGGCAACTAGTCTAGACGCCTTTAGAACTCAGTAAAAGGCCTAATTCACTGTATACCACTTAGGTGGTAATACCCTGTAATCCCTGAAAATCTGCCCTCTTGTGAAGCCAACTCTAATCACCTTTAATCTATTCAGAGCTTGAATTTGCAGCCATTTTGTTTGCTGCATTCACATTAACAAAGGAGTCTGGCGTGAGTCACTTTTTAGACAGATTGCAATTTTTCAAACGCAACGAGCAGTCATTTTCTGATGGTCACGGTGTGACTACCGAGGAAAACAGAGATTGGGAAGATGGTTATCGCCGACGCTGGCAACATGACAAAATCGTACGATCCACTCACGGTGTAAATTGTACTGGCTCATGCAGCTGGAAAATATACGTTAAAGACGGTTTAGTTACTTGGGAAACGCAACAAACAGATTACCCTAGGACCCGCCCTGATCTACCGAACCACGAACCACGTGGTTGTCCTCGTGGCGCAAGTTACTCTTGGTACATATACAGCGCTAACCGCTTGAAATACCCAAAAATCCGCAAACGTTTAGTCAGATTATGGCGCGCGGCAAAATTACAACATAAAGACCCAGTTGATGCATGGGCATCAATAGTCGAAGATCCAGTCAAAGCTAAAGAGTACAAACAACAGCGTGGACTAGGTGGTTTTATTCGAGCCGACTGGAACGAAGCTAATGAAATCATTGCCGCTGCGAATGTGTATACGGCTAAAGAATACGGTCCTGACCGTATCACGGGCTTTTCGCCAATTCCAGCTATGTCTATGGTGTCTTACGCTGCAGGTGCAAGGTACTTATCGCTCATTGGTGGCAACTGCTTAAGTTTCTACGATTGGTACTGCGACTTACCACCGGCCTCTCCACAAGTCTGGGGCGAACAAACCGATGTACCTGAGTCTGCCGATTGGTATAACTCTAATTACATTATTTGCTGGGGTTCTAACGTACCGCAAACCCGCACGCCTGACGCTCACTTCTTAACTGAAGTACGTTACAAAGGCACTAAAGTAATTGGCATCACGCCAGATTATTCAGAAGTGGCGAAACTGACAGACCAATGGTTAGCACCTAAGCAAGGTACCGATGCTGCTTTAGCCATGGCCTTTGGACATGTCATTCTTAAAGAATTTCACGTCGATAAACCTTCAGAATACTTCACCGATTACGTGCGGCGTTATACCGATTTTCCTGTATTGGTGATGCTTGAAAAAGCAGAAAACGGCAGCTTGCAACAAGGTCGTTTCTTACGAGCCTCTGACTTAGATAATGGCTTAGGTCAAGACAACAATCCAGAATGGAAAACCATCTCTGTGAATGAGCCCGACGGTGAATTAGTCTCGCCAACAGGCTCAGTAGGTTATCGCTGGGGACAAAAAGGGAAATGGAACATTACCCAAACGGATGGAAAAAGTGGCGACGACTTATCTCTACGCTTAAGTCTAAAAGATAAGCATGATGAAATAGTCAAAGTTGGCTTCCCCTACTTCGGTGGCGCTGAGCATGAGTTTGGTTACTTTCAACACACCGAACACGATGATTTAATTGAGCGTAAAGTGCCGGCTAAACTGATTACCTTAGCCGATGGTACACAAGTCTATGTCGCCACAGTATTTGATTTAACCCTTGCCAATTACGGTGTAGACAACGGATATGACGATCCAAATGTTGCCACGTCTTACGATGATGACATTCCTTACACGCCAGCTTGGCAGGAACAAATTACCGGTGTACCACGTGCTGATGTGATCAATATAGCCCGCGAATTTGCCGACAACGCTAACAAAACCAAAGGTCGTTCGATGATCATAGTGGGTGCCGGTATGAACCACTGGTATCACATGGACATGAACTATCGTGGCCTTATCAACATGTTGATGATGTGTGGCTGTATTGGTCAAAGTGGTGGCGGTTGGGCGCATTACGTTGGTCAAGAAAAACTACGTCCACAAACCGGATGGCAGCCTTTAGCCTTTGGCACAGATTGGCAACGTCCACCTCGGCACATGAACGGTACTTCATTTTTCTACAATCACTCTAGTCAGTGGCGTTACGAAAAACTGGAAATGACCGAAATTGTTTCCCCTATTGCCAACAAAGAAAAGTGGTCTGGTTCAATTATTGATTTTAATACCCGCGCCGAACGTATGGGTTGGTTGCCCTCTGCACCGCAGTTAAATATGAACCCTTTACAATTATGTAAAGACGCAGCTGCGGCAGATATGACGCCAGCTGACTATACGGTTCAACAACTTAAATCTGGCGAATTAGACTTTGCCTGTATGGAGCCTGAAAATCCAAAGAACTTCCCTCGTAATATGTTTATTTGGCGTTCAAACCTTTTAGGTTCATCAGGTAAAGGTCACGAATACATGTTGCGCCATTTACTCGGCACCAAACATGGACTGCTAGGTAAAGATTTAGGTGAAGAAGGTGGTAAAAAACCTGAAGATGTAAAATGGGTAGACGAAGCCGCAGAAGGTAAAGTCGACTTATTAGTCACTCTAGATTTCAGGATGTCTACCACCTGTTTGTACTCAGACATCGTTTTACCGACCGCTACCTGGTACGAAAAAGATGATTTGAATACTTCGGATATGCATCCTTTTATTCACCCACTTAGTGCAGCCGTTGATCCTGTTTGGGAATCACGCTCTGATTGGCAGATATTTAAAGGTGTCGCCGAAAAATTCTCCGAAATCTGTGTGGGTCATTTAGGTGTGGAAAAAGATTTGGTCACTGTACCTATTTTACACGATACACCGGCCGAAATTGCTCAACCCTTTGGTGTGAAAGCCTGGTGGAAAGGTGAATGTGAATTAATACCAGGAAAAACGGCACCTAACTTAGTAGTGGTTGAACGGGACTACCCTAATACCTACAAACGTTTTAACTCTATTGGTCCTTTACTAGAAAAACTCGGTAACGGCGGTAAAGGCATCAGCTGGAATACCGACGATGAAGTGAAGTTTTTAGGTGAACTAAACCATACACACCTTGAAGAAGGTATTCACAAAGGTCGCCCTAAAATTGAATCAGCGATTGATGCTGCGGAGATGATTTTATCTTTGGCTCCTGAAACCAATGGTCAAGTAGCAGTAAAAGCCTGGAAAGCCCTAGGTGAATTGACTGGACGGGATCACACCCATTTGGCCTTACCAAAACAAGACGAAAAAATTCGTTTTCGTGATGTGCAAGCTCAACCTAGAAAAATCATCAGCTCACCGACTTGGTCTGGCCTTGAAGATGAACATGTGTCCTATAACGCAGGTTATACCAACGTACATGAGTATATTCCATGGCGCACGGTAACTGGTCGTCAGCAGTTTTATCAAGATCACGAATGGATGCGCGACTTTGGTGAAAGCATGTGTTTATACAAGCCACCGATTAATTTAAAAACCGTTAAGCCGATCATGAACAGTCAGCCTAATGGTAATACAGAAATAGCACTGAACTTCCTTACTCCACACCAAAAGTGGGGAATTCACAGTACCTATTCAGACAACTTATTGATGCTGACCCTATCTAGAGGTGGGCCAATAGTGTGGATGTCAGAAGTGGACGCTGAACGTGCAGGAATTGTAGATAACGATTGGATTGAAGTGTTTAACGTGAATGGTGCGATTGCTGCTAGAGCCGTGGTTTCACAACGTGTACCAGAAGGCATGAGCATGATGTATCACGCACAGGAACGTATTGTGAATGTGCCAGGTACAGAAATGACCAAAACCCGAGGTGGGATCCATAACTCAGTGACTCGCTGCGTCATGAAGCCCACTCACATGATTGGCGGTTATGCCCAGCAATCTTACGGCTTTAACTATTACGGTACTGTGGGCTGTAACCGCGATGAATTCGTGATTGTACGTAAGATGGCTAAGATTGATTGGTTAGACGACGACGCTACTGATACCAATCTAAGTGATCCTGAACTGAGTGATCAACAACTGAGTGAACCTTTACAGAATAAGGCGGAGAAATAGCCATGAAAGTAAGAGCGCAAATCGGCATGGTGCTGAATTTGGACAAATGCATTGGTTGCCATACTTGTTCAGTGACCTGTAAAAACGTCTGGACCTCTCGTGAAGGTGTGGAATACGCTTGGTTTAACAACGTTGAAACTAAACCCGGCATTGGTTATCCCAAAGAATGGGAAAACCAAAAGAAATGGAATGGCGGCTGGAATCGTTCAGACAGCGGTAAACTTACCCCCAAACAAGGCGGTAAATTCAGAATTTTGGCGAACATATTCGCCAATCCAGACTTACCTGAAATCGATGATTATTACGAACCATTTGATTTTGATTACCAACATTTACACACCGCTGGTGAGAGTAAACATCAGCCAGTAGCGCGCCCTAGATCTCTGATCACGGGTAAACGTATGGAAAAAATCGAATGGGGACCAAACTGGGAAGAGATCCTCGGCACTGAGTTCTCCAAACGTCGTAAAGACAGCAACTTCGAGCAAATACAAGCTGATATGTACGGTGAGTTTGAAAACACCTTCATGATGTATTTACCGCGTTTATGTGAACATTGTATCAATCCAACGTGTGTTGCTTCATGCCCAAGTGGTGCAATTTATAAACGTGAAGAAGACGGTATTGTATTGATTGATCAAGACAAATGTCGTGGCTGGCGCATGTGTGTCAGTGGCTGCCCATATAAAAAGATCTACTACAACTGGAAAACCGGTAAATCAGAAAAATGTATTTTCTGTTATCCACGCATCGAAGCTGGACAACCTACTGTATGTTCAGAAACCTGTGTGGGCCGCATCCGTTATTTAGGTGTGATGTTATACGACGCTGACCGAATTCAAGAAGCGGCATCGGTACCTAATGACAAAGATTTATATCAAGCCCAATGCGATATTTTCCTCGACCCCTTCGACCCAGCAGTACAAGAAGCGGCACGTAAAGAAGGTATCCCTCAAGCCTGGTTAGACTCAGCTCAAGCCTCACCCGTGTATAAAATGGTCATGGATTGGAAAGTAGCTTTACCCTTACACCCTGAATATCGCACCTTGCCTATGGTTTGGTATGTACCACCCTTGAGCCCAATCCAAAGTGCTGTTAAGGCCGGCAACGTGCCAATGAAAGAAGTGGCTACCAAAGATGGCAAAACAAAAGGCGTATTCCCCGACTTAGAAACTTTACGTATCCCAGTTAAATATTTGGCTAATCTACTCACCGCAGGTGATGAAAAGCCTGTTATTCATGCCTTAGAACGTTTGATGGCCATGCGTATATTTAAACGGGCACAACAAGTGGAAGGCGAAGAAGACTTGGCAGCATTGCAGGAAGTAGGACTGACCGTCGCTCAAGTAGAAGAAATGTATCGCTATATGGCGCTGGCTAACTACGAAGATCGCTTTGTGATCCCAACTAGTCACAAGGCCTATGCAGAAGATGCCTACGACATGAAATCTGGTTGTGGCTTTACCTTTGGTAACGGTTGCAGCGGAGGCGATAGTTCAGCGGACTTATTTGGTAATAAGAGCCAAGTGGTACGTCAAGTGATCCCAGTAGAGGTGCAAGACTAATCATGAAACAGATTAAAATATTAAGTTTATTGTCGCGATTAATTGATTATCCGACAGAACAATTATTTGCTCATCACCAAGGCATTGCTGAATTTATTGAGCACGACGAGTTTTTGGACGATGAACAAAGAAACGGCCTATTGGCGTTTGTCGACAAACGCTTTAGTGGTGACTTACTCGACTGGCAGTCTGAGTACGATGGACTGTTTGAGCGTGGGCGTATGTTGTCATTGTTGTTATATGAACACATTCATGGTGAATCACGGGATCGTGGTCAAGCAATGGTCGATTTGCTCAAACAATACCGTGCCGCTGGTTTAGATATAGGAGTGCATGAATTACCCGACTACATTCCACTTTTTGTTGAATTTGCCTCAACCCAAGGGGCAGAGAATGCCAAAGGTTGGCTGCAAGACGTCGCTCCTATCTTGGCATTGTTAGCTGTGCGTTTACAAAAACGAGAAAGCAACTACGCCGCGTTATTTACCAGTTTGTTGCATATCAGTGGTGCTGATATCGACATGCATGATATTGCGTTGCAGGTAAAAAATGAAAAACGTGACGATACCAAAAAAGCCATGGATAAAGTATGGGAAGAAGAAGCTGTAACCTTTGGCGGCGATGCCGTTAATGGTGGCTGCCCAACTGACCAAAACAAACCGTCCGAATCACAAAGACGTGATCAGGATGTTCCTATTCAGTTTTTTGATGCCAGCCAAGTAAAACAGGCTGACGGTGAATTGAGGAGTTAATCATGCCATTTATAGATTTTTTCTTTTTTGGGATTTATCCCTACCTTGCTACAGGCATATTTCTACTCGGTAGTTTATTGCGTTATGACCGAGAGCAATATACTTGGAAAACCGGCTCAAGCCAGATGCTGAGTAATAAAAACTTTCGCATCGCTAGTGTCTTGTTCCATGTTGGGATCATCACGATTTTACTCGGTCATTTTGCCGGTTTAGTGATCCCTTACGAACTTTGGCATTTGTTAGGTGTTTCTTTAGAAGCGAAACAAATTATTGCTATGGGTGTAGGTGGATTATTTGGCGTGTTGTGTTTTGTTGGCTTAACCATGCTGGTTAAAAGACGTTTGTTTGACCCTCGAGTCCGAGCTACCAGCAGTCTAATGGATACAGGGATTTTACTACTTCTGTATGCACAGTTGATCTTAGGTCTAATTAGTATCTACATCTCATTTGGGCATATGGATGGCAGTGAAATGTTGAATTTAATGAATTGGTCTCGCTATGTCTTAACATTCCGTCCAAATGAAGCGGTTGAGTATATTGCTGGTGTGCACTGGGTTTACAAAATGCATGTCACTTTGGGTATTACCATATTCGTACTATTTCCTTTCAGTAGATTAGTACATGTTTGGAGTGTGCCAGTGCAATATATAAAACGTAACTATCAAGTTGTTAGACAGAAATAGTGATTGCTAGGTCGGGCTCGATGATCGAGGCCCGACCAACAAATTTATCTTTTAATTATCATCATACATTTGTTTATTGGAGTTCTGTATGTCACTTACCAATACCCCAGAGATTGTGATCAATGGCCAAACTATAGATGCAGCGGCAATTGATACCGAAGTACAATATCACCCAGCGGCTAGTCGCAGAGAAGCAATGGTCAAGGCTGCTGAGACCCTTATCATTCGTGAGTTAATCCTACAAAGAGCGGTGCAACTCGATTTAATTGCGGCCAACGACAAGCCAGATAACGATCAAGAGTCAAATTTAATCGATGACCTAATGGACATCGAAGCCAAGGTACCAAAAGCCACTGATGACGAATGCAAACGTTATTATCAGGCTAATCCAGAGAAATTTTTAACTTCACCACTGGTTGAAGCCAAACACATTTTATTACCCGCCGAGCCAAAAGATCTAGATCGCCGAGCAGAGTGTAAAGCCATCGCCGAACAAATCATTATCAGTTTGCAGCAAAAAGAACAGAGTTTTGCTGAGTTAGCGCTTAAATATTCAGCCTGCTCGTCAAAAGATACTGGCGGTAGTTTAGGTCAGTTGTCTAGCGGCCAAACGGTAGCCGAATTTCAGCGCCAGGTGTTTGCATCAGATGAGGGTTTATTGCCACGACCAATCGAATCTCGTTTTGGTTTTCATGTAGTGTTTATCAGCCGTAAAGTGCCGGGCAAAGAACTGCCCTACTCTATGGTAGAAACAAAAATCAAACAATTTTTGAATGACAAAGTACATAGAAAAGCCATAGCCCAATATATTGAACATCTGATTGGCGAAGCTGATATTAAAGGCTTTAGCTTTAATCCCGAAAACTCACCGTTAATGCAATAAATAACTATGCCAACACTTGCGCAACTACTCAGTAACAACCGCACATGGGCGGCTAAAGTCAAACAAGACGATCCTACTTTTTTTGAACGTTTGGAGGCCATTCAACGCCCCGAATATTTGTGGATTGGTTGTTCGGACAGTCGAGTACCAGCCAATCAGATTGTCGATTTAGCCCCAGGAGAGCTGTTTGTTCATCGCAATATCGCTAATCAAGTGGTGCATACTGACTTCAACTGCTTAGCCGTGGTGCAATACGCCATTGAAGTGCTGAGAGTGAAACAAATTATCGTCTGTGGGCATTATGGCTGTGGTGGTATTGCCGCTGCCCTAGGCCATGACGAATATGGGGTGGTGGATAATTGGCTAAGGCACATAAAAGACATTAGTTTTGCCCATCAACAGGAGCTTAATAGGCTGTCAGACAAGGAAAAAGAGAATCGTTTATGTGAGCTAAATGTAGTCACTCAAGTGAAAAATTTGGCACGCACTAAAGCGGTACAATACGCTTGGAATAGAGGGCAAACGTTAGACATACATGGCTGGGTTTATGGTTTGCATGACGGTTTGATAAAAGATCTGAAAGTCACCGCCTCGAGTCGAGCAGCGGTCGATGATATTTATCAATTACACGAAACCAAACGTGGCAGCCGCCCTAATGCCAGTACTAGCTGACACAAATGCAAACAATCCATTTGTGGCTAACTGGTCTGCAAAGGGTCACACCCTATGTCTAGGGCATTGGACTATTACCTACCAAGGTTTACCCCTTGTCTTACCTTTAAAGCAAGCTGACAACCACATGCACACCTTCGGTATTTTTTCGTGGATAAATCCAGATGACGAAGATTACGCTGAAGGGCTACCTGAACCACAATGGATTGAGAAAAATGCAGAATGGTTATTGGCTGTCTTTGATCTACATCACATTGAGTTTGATGAAAGTCACATACACTGGTTTTATGAGGCCGTGAATGTCGATGATTGGCGCTGTGGCAGCTGCGGTGGCTGTATTTAATGAGAAAACAATTGGAGTAATAAAAAATGGAAACACAAATAAGTGTTAAAAATGAAGTCCATGAGTATCTAAATCAAATATCGCTCAAAGATATTATGTCTAAAAATGTGCTTACAGTTTATGAAGGTTGGTCTATTCGCCGATTATCTCAGTTTTTTATTAAACATCAGATCTCCGGCGCACCGGTAATTGCAGCAGATGACGAGTTAGTAGGCGTAGTCACGCAATCCGATGTTATTCGCTTTGAAAGCAGTGACCCTAGCGAAGATGACGTTAAGAAAATGCTGACGCAATTTTGTGGACCATTTGGCGGAGTACCTGATGAGGCCGAAATTCGCCGTATTCAAGACAAGGCAAATGACTACTGTACTGTTAATTCGATCATGACGCCTAAGGTCATGTCAGTTGATATCAAAACGTCACTTACTAACACTTACAGCACGTTAGTCAATGAGGATGTGCATCGTTTATTTATAACCGAAAATGGCTTATTGGTGGGTGTGATATCTGCCATGGATATTCTTAAAAAAATTGTCTGATGACAGGAAAGGCAAGTACAAATGAAGACAGTCAATTTTTTTGAACAAAAACTACTGAACAAGTATGACACCAGTGGTCCTAGGTATACCTCCTACCCTACAGCGTTGGAGTTTAGTGATAACTTTAGTAACGATGAACTAATACGTGCAGGACAATCATCTAGCACTAAAGAGTTGTCTTTGTATTTGCATATCCCTTTTTGTCACAGTCTTTGTTATTACTGTGGTTGCAACAAGATAGTGACTCGGCATACAGCAAAGGCGGATATCTATCTTGATAACCTTGAAAAGGAGATTCTAAGCCGCGCCCAAACGTTTGGCACAAGGTCCATTCGTCAATTACATTTAGGTGGAGGCACGCCGAGTTTTTTGAGCCATGCCCAGCTTAGTAGACTAATTGCTAACTTGCGCAACAATTTCAGCTTCGCTAAGGACATCGAAATGAGTATCGAGGTTGACCCACGAGAGATTGAACTGGAATTAGCAGATCATCTGGCCAGCATCGGGTTTAATCGTCTGAGTATTGGTGTGCAAGATACTAATCAGAAAGTCCAAAAAGCGATTAATCGCCCCCAATCTACTGAATTCATTCAGTCACTGATTAAGCGCGCTAAATTGGTGGGTTTTACCTCGGTTAATATTGATTTAATTTATGGACTACCCCATCAAACAAAAGAAACCTTTAGCCAAACACTGGACGACGTCATCAACAAACTAAACGCTGATCGTATTTCATTATTTAGTTATGCGCATATGCCAAAGGTGTTTGCAGCACAGCGTAAGATCAGAGACGAATGGATGCCCAGCACCGATGATAAGTTTGCCTTAATGAAACTGGCCATCGAAACCCTGAGTGCTAACGGCTATGAGTTTATTGGCATGGATCATTTTGCTAAACCTACTGACGAATTGGCTAAAGCTCAGCAAAACGCTGAATTACACAGAAATTTTCAAGGCTATACCACCAAGGGCGATTGCGACTTATTAGGACTTGGGGTCTCTGCTATCAGCTCGGTAGACGATGTGTATAGTCAAAATGTTAAAACACTTAAAGACTATTATCAGCAGATTGATAATCAGGGACATGCGGTAGTGAAAGGGCGGCGCTTAAGCCAAGACGACAAAATTAGACGCTTGGTGATCAACCAGCTGATGTGTAATCTATATCTAGACAAAAAATCTGTAGAGCAAGAATTTAAGATTAACTTTGAGCAGTACTTTGCAGATGATATACGCTCACTCTCCCCTTTTATTAATGATGGTTTGTTAAAAAACACGGCTGAAAACATCAATGTTTCACCCAGAGCCAGACTACTGATCAGGAACATTTGTATGTCTTTTGACGCCTACCTTAAAAACCACTTAAATCAACAACGCTTTTCTAGGGTCATTTAAAACCAATCCGCCTACTAACCTAAACTAGATGACCTAATAAAATATTGAACAACCACTAACCTAAACAAATTCCATTAATTGAGTAAAAAGTATGTGCTTAATCGTTAGCAGAGATAATATGATGGCTTGATTAACTATGCGGCATCTGGTCACATGGCATTTAAGTAGTCGCATTTAAAATTTTAGTGTGGAGCAGATGTAAATTATGGAAATTTGGACACAACGTAGGCATGGCCAGAAACTTCAGCGGGAAGGTGATCACCGCACTCCTTATCAGCGAGATAAGGCCAGAATATTACATTCCGCAGCTTTCAGACGACTTCAAGCCAAAACTCAAGTACTAGGTGTAGGCATGAGTGATTTTTACCGCACTCGACTGACACATTCTTTAGAAGCCTCTCAAATAGGCCAAGGTATAGCGGCACAGCTAAGAAGTAAATATGCTGAATTAACCGAACACTTGGGTTTGAATGACACCTTGATTGAGGCCTTATGTTTAGCCCATGATATTGGACACCCACCCTATGGTCATGGCGGTGAAGTAGCGCTGCACTATATGATGCGTGATCATGGTGGTTTCGAAGGAAATGGCCAAACCTTTAGAATTGTCACTAAGCTCGAGCCCTATACCGCCGAAAATGGCATGAACCTTAGCCGACGTACCTTGTTAGGTTTAATCAAATATCCCAATTATCTGCCGCAACTCAATATTCAGCCACAAGGACAAGAATCGGTCGCTCACCGTGAAGTTAAGGCATCACTTTGGCATCCACCCAAAGGTTTATATGAGTGTGATCAAGCTTCGTTTGAGTGGTTATTAGAGGGTTTTTCTAGCTCAGACACCCAACAATTTATGCAATTTAACAACACAAGTAAGGGCCATCACAAAACACAGTACAAATCTTTTGACTGTTCAATCATGGAACTGGCAGATGACATTGCTTACGGTATTCATGATCTCGAAGATGCCATAGTGATGGGCATTGTGAATCAATCACAATTTTATCAAGAAGTAGCAGAACCACTGCTTAAACTAGACATCGATTGGATGAACCAATACATAGTGGCACTCAGTGAAAAGTTATTTAGCCAACATCATCATGAACGTAAAGATGCCATAGGTGCTTTGGTTAACTGTTTTATTACCAATATAGAGATAAAGGAAACTGAACCTAAGTTTTCACAAGATTTACTCAAGTACAATGCGGTTTTCCCCGCTCCTTTTCACCAAGCTTTAGGTATATTTAAAACTTATGTTTTTAGTCGTGTGATCAGAAAACCCGAAATTCAAATGCTTGAATATAAAGGTCAACAAATCGTCATGGAATTGTTTCAGGCATTTGCTTCTGATCCTCAACGATTACTTCCCGATAACACACGTTTGCGCTGGTCTGAAGCCAATGACGCGGGTAATGGTCACAGGGTTATTACCGACTATATTTCGGGCATGACAGATGGCTTTGCTTCTAAATTATATGCAAGTTTGTTTTTGCCTTCCTCTGGTGCTGTGAGTGAAAAAATTGGTTAATCAAACCCCGCGGAATGTTAATTGATTATTTCGTGATAAAAACGTGAAGAAATTTTTGTGCCTATTTCGCTGTCTACTCGTATAAGTAGTTGATCAGAATAATGAGAACAAGATGTTAATTCGCACACCTAAATCCAGTGAAATAAAAGAAAACCAAGTCACCGACGAACACGTCTATCAAAACAGACGGCAACTATTAAAGTCGATGGGGTTTTTAGGTGCGTCAGCCTTATTAACAAACCAACATGCTAGCGCAAGTAGTTGGTTTGGTGGAGGTGATGATGAAACATTCAAAACCTCAGCACTTGAATTTTCACAACCCAAACACTTTCAATCAGAAGACGTGTTAACCCCAGAACAAAAAATCATCAGTCATAACAACTTTTATGAATTTGGCACTGGAAAAGCTGATCCTGTTACTAACTCACAATCTTTTAAAGTGGATCCTTGGTCGTTAACCATAGATGGACTGGTAGAAAAACCCATCACACTGGGTTACGACGATTTATATAAAGGCTTCGATTTAGAGGAACGTATTTACCGACTTCGCTGCGTTGAAGCATGGTCTATGGTGGTGCCTTGGATAGGGTTTTCATTAGCCGACCTAATTAAAAAAGCCAACCCACTTAGCTCAGCAAAATATGTAGTGTTTGACACCTTATACGATCCAGAACAGATGCCCGGACAACGCAATCGATTCTCAGGGGGCGGTATAGATTACCCTTACGTAGAAGGATTAAGGTTAGACGAAGCTATGCATCCATTAACACTTATGTCTGTTGGCTTGTATGGCAAAACATTACCCCCACAAAATGGCGCACCAATCAGACTCGTTGTGCCTTGGAAATATGGTTTTAAGAGCATTAAGTCAGTGGTACGCATTCGGCTCACTGATAAAAAACCCACAACCACATGGGAACAATTGGCTGCCAACGAATACGGCTTTTACGCCAATGTTAACCCACAAGTTGATCACCCCAGGTGGACACAGGCCAGTGAGCGCAGAATAACCACAGGCGGATTGTTTTCAAGAAACCGTATTGCAACGCAAATGTTCAATGGCTATCCAGAGGTGGCTACTCTGTATACAAATATGGATCTGAGAAAAAATTATTAAGTGGGTGTTGTTGTGATTAAATTTGTACGTATTACACCCGCACATACTTTTTGGCTTAAGGTATCGCTGCACATAACGTCGTTAAGCTTATTGTGTGTCACCTACTATCAAGCATTCACCGATCAGTTGGGCGCAGATCCAGTAAAAGCGATATTACATTTCACCGGCATTGGCGCGTTTAACTTATTGCTACTCTCGTTACTGATATCCCCCTTGGCTAAATATTGTCGCCAAGGACAATTAGTCACGCTTAGAAGACCCATTGGCCTGTATGCTTTTACTTACGCAGCTAGCCATTTTTCGAGTTATTTACTGTTTGAACTACAACTTGAATGGCCATTACTTTTATCTGAGTTAATCAAACGCCCCTATATAACTGTTGGTTTTGCTGCACTGTTAATTTTGAGTCTATTAACAGCAACCTCAACTAAATCAATACAAAAACGCATGGGAAGAACATGGCAAAAAACCCACAACTGGGTATATGTTGCCAGCTTACTGGTTGCCCTACATTATCTTTGGTCAGTTAAGTCAGAAATCATTCAGCCAATAATATATGCACTAGTATTATTAGTTTTATTAGCCAGTCGAAAGGCAAAATTTTTAAAACCTATAAAATCAGCACTGAATAAACGAGCAAACAAACGTACAAAAACACAACAAAGCAAAAAAAAGCTTGCATGATGATTTATACAGTACTACTGTATATACAACCACTGTATATAACATCACTACTGAGAAATCATTATGGCAAGTTTACATGCATTTACTAACAGCTCTACCCCACTCGCCACCATGCAAGTGCCTGCGGTTAATAGGCATAACAACGATATAAATGTTGAACATGCGCATAAGTGGACTTTCTTGGTAGCCAAGCATATTCGTTTTACTGACAAACAAAACTACTGTATACGCCTAACTAAACCTAAACAAAGCAGCTTATCACTATGGCTTGAAAAAATTGTCACAGGTGGTCAATGTGCAAATTTGTTTGTTGAACATTTATCATTAGACGAGGTAAGCTTTAAGCGCCTAAAACAGTTGTGTATTGATTACCAAGTAGCATTAGTTAATTTAATGCCAAATAACGAACAAAAAGGCAATGTAGTGCAAGGCCCTTGGTAGAAACCCACTGATAGATCACTCTTAGTAGAAAATAGATGTAGCCATTTACTATAGGTCGCTATTGACTCAGTTCGTTATGATCGCCTAGGCTTGGTTATCTATTTTCTTTAGACCTAACACTTTGACCAATATTACTAAAAACTGCTTTTGTGGTAACCAACGCCCATTTGAACAGTGTTGCCAGCCTATTATTAGCGGCAAAACAGCAGCACAAAACGCTGAACAGTTAATGCGCTCTCGTTTTACTGCTTATGTAATCGAAGATTTCCCCTATATTTTACAAACCTATGCATCACAACAACGTTCTGGCTTAACTGTTAGCCAACTGACTGACAGTGCACAAAATACACAATGGTTACACCTTCAAGTTTTAGCGCATCACCCACAACTCAACACGGCTCAAGTCGAATTTAAAGGCTTCTACCAAGTAGACGGGCGTTATTATGTGATGCATGAACTATCAGACTTTGTGCGTGAAGATGAAAAGTGGTGTTACACAACAGGTGTGATTCAAAAAGACTCGGGTGAATTTTCACCCGAACGTAACAGCCAATGTCTATGTGGCAGCGGTAAGAAGTTTAAGAAGTGTTGTGGGACATAGCGTACTTGCGATCTTCTTATCTTTAAGACAAACGAATATCCAGAATAGCCTAGGCTTTATTTAGCTTTGTTCTGCCCCTGTTATTCTGTAGTCTAAACACAAGCGTTTTCATCTAGGATTAAACACTTATTCAGGTGGTCTTTGCTGTTTTTAATAAACATATTCACTTAGTTTAAGCATAAAAATAATGACTTCTTTTAATACGAGCAAAGTAACTCCCACATTATGGCATTGCTATAACGCC
>NZ_CAJWCF010000059.1 GCF_913020055.1 uncultured Paraglaciecola sp.
TTCCTGCTGAGTCAATTGATTCTGCAGTTAAGTCTCGCTTACAGCAATTAGCTAAAACCCAAAGAATTAATGGTTTTAGGCCTGGTAAAGTTCCTGTTAATGTTATCAAAAAACGTTATGGTCAAGCTGTACGTCAGGAAATTGCTGGTGAAGTAATGCAACGCAACTTCTATGAAGCTATTACTCAAGAGAAAATTACTCCTGCTGGCATGCCTAGTTTTGAAATGAAAACTGACGAAGATGGTAAAGACTTAGAATATGTTGCTGCTTTCGAAGTGTATCCAGAAGTTGAAGTGAAAGATGTTGCTAAAATTAAGATTGAAAAACCAGCAGTAGAAATCAGTGATAAAGACTTAAGTAGTATGATTGACACGTTGCGTAAGCAACATGCCAACTATAAAGAAGTTAAACGTAAAGCTAAGAAAGACGACAAAGTGACTATCGATTTTGTTGGTACTATTGATGGTGAAGAGTTTGACGGCGGTAAAGCTGAAGATTTCGCTCTTGAAATGGGCAAAGATAAGATGATCCCTGGTTTTGAAAAGCCAATTGTTGGCAACAAAACAGGTGACGAAGTGATTGCTGATGTAACCTTCCCAGAAGATTATCATGCTGAAAAACTAAAAGGCAAAGTTGCTCAATTCACTATTAACATTAAAAAAGTCGAGCAATTAGACTTGCCTAAAGTTGATGAAGAATTTGCTAAATTGTTTGGTATTGAAGACGGTGATATTGAAGCTCTTCATGCTGAAGTGCGCAAAAATATGCAACGTGAACTTGATCAAGCCTTGAAAGCGACTGTAAAAGAACAAGTTATTGCAGGTTTACTTGAAAAAAATCAAATTGATTTGCCAAAAGCATTAGTTGACCAAGAAATAAATGCGTTACGCGAACAAGCTAAACAACGTTTTAGCCAGCAACAAGGTGGAAACGTTGACAACATGCCAGAGCTTCCTGCTGACTTATTTGAAGAAAACGCCCGTAAACGCGTAAGTATTGGTTTGTTGTTGGGTGAAGTGATTAAAACCAACGATATGAAAGTAGATACAGCTAAAGTGGATGCGTTGATTGCAACTGCCGCTTCTGCTTATGAAGACCCACAAGAAGTGGTCGAATACTACAAAACAAATGATGAATTGATGCAACAAATGAATAACGTTGCGATGGAAGAACAAGCGGTTGAATTATTGCTTGAACAAGCCAAAGTTAAAGAAGTTAAGAAATCTTTTGATGAGATCATGAACAAACAGGCTTAATTTGCCTTTTGTTAATTGACTTATCTAGTCTGCAACTGCTTAAATGCTCGGTAACTACCGAGCATTTTTATTTGTGAAGAATTTAAATTTATGATGAATACACCTTTTGATCCCACAAACGCGTTAGTCCCTATGGTGGTAGAGCAAACTGCCAAAGGCGAACGTTCTTACGACATTTATTCTCGCTTGTTGAAAGAGAATGTTATTTTCTTAGTTGGTCAAGTTGAAGACCATATGGCTAATCTTATCGTTGCTCAGATGTTGTTTTTAGAAGCTGAAAATCCAGAAAAAGATATTTTCTTATATATTAATTCTCCTGGTGGTTCAGTGACTGCAGGTATGGCTATTTACGATACCATGAACTTTATTAAACCTAATGTCAGTACTGTGTGTATTGGTCAAGCAGCTAGTATGGGCGCATTTTTGTTGTCGGCCGGTGAAAAAGGTAAGCGTTATTGTTTACCAAATTCTCGCGTTATGATCCATCAGCCTTTAGGTGGTTTTCAAGGACAAGCTTCAGATTTTGAAATTCATGCTAAAGAAATCCTGTCTATCAAAGAGAAGATGAATCGTTTGATGGCTCAGCATACTGGGCAAGATTATGAAAAAGTTGCGCAAGATACTGATAGAGATAATTTCTTAAGTGCTACAGACGCTATGGAGTATGGCTTAATTGACCAAGTATTGTCGAGTAGACCAGATACCAGTCAAGCTGACACAAAAAGCGACAAATAATTAAGTGACTATGTGATAAGCCCGAGATTAGACTACATTCAACTAGTTAGTAGGCTCTCTTTTGGTAGAGTCAGTCTGAGATAGGAAAAGATTGTAAATGAGTGATAAAAAAAGCAGCGATGGCGACAACAAACTTTTGTATTGTTCGTTCTGTGGTAAAAGCCAACATGAAGTCAGAAAGTTAATTGCTGGTCCTTCGGTATTTATTTGTGATGAATGTGTCGATTTATGTAACGACATCATTCGAGAAGAAATAAAAGAAATCGCACCTAAGAAAAAACAAGATGAGTTACCTACACCGAAAGAAATACATGCTCATCTAGATGACTATGTGATTGGACAAGAGCATGCGAAAAAAGTGCTTTCTGTTGCAGTTTATAACCATTACAAACGTTTAAGAAATGGCGATGTGCACGAAGGTGTAGAGCTAGGTAAAAGTAATATCTTGCTAATGGGCCCTACGGGTAGTGGTAAAACGTTATTAGCTGAAACACTTGCTAGATTGTTAGATGTGCCATTTACTATGGCTGATGCCACAACCTTAACTGAAGCTGGTTATGTGGGTGAAGATGTAGAAAATATCATTCAGAAGTTACTGCAAAAATGCGATTATGATGTTGAAAAAGCACAACGCGGAATTGTATACATTGATGAGATAGACAAAATATCTCGTAAATCAGACAACCCCTCTATTACTAGAGATGTATCTGGTGAAGGTGTACAACAAGCACTGCTTAAATTAATTGAAGGTACAGTCGCTTCAGTACCACCTCAAGGTGGTAGAAAACATCCTCAACAGGAATTTTTGCAAGTAGATACGTCTAAGATATTGTTCATTTGTGGTGGAGCTTTTGCAGGGTTAGATAAAGTAATTGAGCAGCGCGCTAATACTGGAACCGGTATTGGTTTTGCTTCAGAAATTAAAACGACTAACAATAAATCTTTAGAAGGTGAGTTGCTTAAAAAGGTCGAACCTGAAGACTTGGTAAAGTATGGACTTATCCCAGAATTCATCGGTCGTTTACCTGTTTTAACTTGTCTAGAAGAACTTAGTGAAGATGCTTTGGTGCAAATTTTACGTGAACCAAAAAATTCTTTAACTAAACAATATTCAGCGTTATTTGGAATGGAAAACACTGAACTCGAATTCCGAGAAGATGCTTTGCAAGCAATCGCTAAGAAAGCGATGCAACGTAAGACTGGTGCTCGTGGATTGCGCTCCATAGTAGAAGCTGTATTGCTAGATACTATGTATGACCTGCCATCAATGGACAGCGTGAGTAAAGTTGTCATCGATGAAACGGTTATTCGAGGTGAGTCAAAACCTATTTTGATATACGACAGCGGTGTTGATAAAAAAGCCGCTTCAGAATAAAAACAAACAAAAGGCCCGAAAGGGCCTTTTTTATTGGCACAAATATACCGGTCATTAAGTTCTTTTCTCCACTTAATTCTGCTTTGTTTGAAGTTTTTATTTGAACTTTAACTGCCCAGCCCCATATACATTGCATAGATGTAATATTAAATGACCTAATACGAGATCAAGTATGACTAAAAAGCGAGAAAGTCGCATTGAAATGCCTGTTTTGGCGTTACGTGATGTAGTGGTATATCCACATATGGTTATCCCATTATTCGTGGGGCGTGAGAAGTCTATCCGTTGTTTAGAAGCTGCGATGGAAAAAGACAAACAAATATTCTTGGTCGCTCAAAAAGATGCCGCTGTAGACGAACCAGAAGCAGAAGACATATTCACAGTTGGTACTATAGCTACCATATTACAGTTGCTTAAATTACCTGACGGCACCGTTAAGGTGTTAGTTGAAGGCAATCAGCGTGGTAAGATTGATACATTTGTTAGTACGGACGACTTTTTTATCGCTGAAGTAATTAGCTCTGCAGACACCGAATTAGCAGAGTCAGAACAAGAAGTGTTAATTCGTTCGGCTATTTCTCAGTTTGAGGGATACGTCAAACTGAATAAAAAAATCCCACCTGAAGTGTTGACCTCTTTAAGTGGAATTGAAGATGCCGCGCGCTTGGCTGATACGATGGCAGCACATATGCCTCTTAAGTTGTCAGAGAAACAAAAAGTGCTGGAAATGCTGGGTATTACAGAACGCCTAGAGTATCTAATGGCGTTGATGGAAAGCGAAATTGATTTACTGCAAGTAGAAAGAAAAATTCGTACTCGTGTTAAAAAACAAATGGAAAAGAGTCAGCGTGAGTACTATTTGAATGAGCAAATGAAAGCCATTCAAAAAGAACTAGGTGAACTCGACGATGCGCCAGATGAGTTTGAAGCGCTGAAGAAAAAGATTACTGATGCCAAAATGCCTGAAGAAGCCCAGAAAAAGGCAACGGCTGAATTAGCTAAATTGAAGATGATGTCGCCTATGTCGGCAGAAGCAACAGTTGTGCGTAGTTATATTGATTGGTTAACGAATGTACCTTGGGTAAAAAGAAGCGTAGTCAAAAAAGATCTCGCCGCTGCTGATAAAATATTAGACACCGACCATTACGGTCTAGATAAAGTTAAAGAACGTATTATTGAGTATCTAGCCGTACAACAGCGAGTTAAAAAACTTAAGGGGCCTATTCTATGTTTAGTAGGACCTCCTGGAGTGGGTAAAACCTCTTTAGGACAGTCTATTGCGAGGGCAACGGGTAGAAAATATGTGCGTATGGCATTAGGTGGTGTACGTGATGAGGCTGAAATTAGAGGGCATCGTCGAACATATATCGGATCAATGCCCGGAAAAATGGTGCAAAAAATGGCCAAGGTGGGTGTTAAGAACCCATTATTCTTGCTCGATGAGATTGATAAAATGTCATCGGATATGCGCGGTGATCCGTCTTCAGCATTGTTAGAAGTATTAGATCCAGAACAAAACAGTACTTTTAGTGATCATTACTTAGAAGTAGATTATGACCTCTCAGATGTCATGTTTGTTGCTACTTCAAACAGCATGGACATACCAGGCCCGTTACTGGATCGTATGGAAGTTATTCGTTTATCGGGATATACCGAAGACGAAAAGTTGAATATTGCGACTCAACACCTTATGGAAAAACAAATATCTAGAAATGGACTAAAAGAAGGCGAATTGGTTATTGATGAAAGTGCCATTATTGGCATTATTCGTTATTACACACGCGAAGCTGGTGTAAGGAATTTAGAAAGAGAAATTTCTAAAATTTGTCGTAAAGCAGTTAAAAATATTTTGCTGGGTAAAAATATAACCAAAGTGTTAGTGAGCCAAGATAATCTGAATGAATATTTAGGGGTGCAGCGCTTTGATTATGGTAAAGCCGACAAGTCTAATCAAATAGGTCAAGTAACCGGACTCGCTTGGACGCAAGTTGGTGGTGAATTATTGACGATAGAAACCACATCAGTAGTAGGTAAGGGAAAAACGACCTTTACCGGCTCATTAGGTGATGTGATGCAAGAGTCTATTCAAACCGCAATGACTGTTGTGCGCAGCCGAGCAGAAAAACTGCGTATTAATAGTGATTTTCATGAAAAACGCGATATACATGTACATGTACCAGAAGGCGCAACACCTAAAGACGGGCCAAGTGCAGGTATTGCTATGTGTACTGCCTTGATTTCTACTTTGACTGGAAACCCTGTTAGGTGTGACGTGGCCATGACCGGTGAAATTACCCTTAGAGGGGAAGTCTTGCCAATTGGTGGTCTGAAAGAAAAATTATTAGCCGCTCATCGCGGTGGAATTAAAACGGTCATTATTCCTAAAGACAATGAACGTGACTTAGAAGAGATCCCAGACAACGTTAAACAGGATTTAAGTATCCATCCAGTGCAATGGATTGATGAAGTTTTAGCCTTGGCTTTAGTCGAGCATCCGGAGAAATTTAAGCCAGTTGAAGTGAAGAAGGTTAAAAAATAGGCATAAATGCGACTTTTTTTGGTTTTTTTTCATCGAAAGGGCTTCACTATGTAAATAGTTATGGTAGCCTTTGTGGCAGAATCCTTTAAGGCCTTGTCATGAAAGGGATTGAGACGATTCATTGAAAGTTAATGATTTGTAAATATATAGCTTGAAGTTCAGTTTCATGCTTGATATAAACGACGGGCTCTGCATCGTGCGGGCCGTAAATATAATAACAATTGAAGGGGTTCATATTGTGAATAAGTCAGAACTTATTGATACCATCGCTGCAAGCGCAGATATTTCTAAAGCAGCTGCAGGACGTGCACTTGATGCATTGACTGGCGCTGTAACTACAGCACTTAAAGATGGAGACCAAGTTGCATTAGTTGGTTTCGGTACATTCTCTGTACGTGAGCGTGCCGCTCGAAGTGGTCGTAATCCTCAAACTGGTGCTACTATTCAAATTTCAGCAGCTAAAGTACCTTCGTTTAAAGCTGGTAAAGCATTAAAAGACGCTTGCAACTAATCATTTAGTTCATTTGTATTAAAAGGCGATGATTTATCATCGCCTTTTGTTTTTGTGCGGTTTGTGTCGGTCCTGTTTTAATCTTCATCTATATTAAAGCTCGCCAAATATTTTTAATTCACTGCGATCAATCATTAATAAATGCACTCGGTTGGTATATAATCCCGCGCGCTTGCGACTAAGACAACCAATCTAGGCTGTCTTTAGTACTTATCAATAACAGCTCATTTGGAGTTTGGACTTTAGTATGTTGGAAAGAATCAGAGAAGGATCACAAGGCCCTTGGGCTATGGGGATCTTAGCATTAGTTATTTTAAGTTTTGTATTTGCAGGAGTAGGTAGTTACATTAATTCATCTGCATCCGGCGCAGCAGCCAATGTTAATGGTGAAGAAATAGGCCTCGATGAGTTGGAGCGAGCATATCAAAATGAACGTTCGCGAATGGAATCTCAGTTTGGTGAGGCCTTTGCCACATTGGCAAGTGATACTGCTTACCTACAAAACTTCCGTCAGGGTATCTTAGACCGACTTATTAGCGAGAAGCTTCTTGACCAAGCCGCCAAAGAATTAGGCTTGAGAGTCAGCGATGAGCAAATTAAGTCAGCCATAGTGGGTATGCAAGAATTCCAAGTAGATGGTAAGTTTGATAATGATCGTTATCTGGCCATTTTACGCCAAGCAGGGTTTCAGACTAATAACTTTAGAGACTACATGCGTGTTGATATGGTGCGCAGGCAACTGTCACGGTCTTTAATGGGAACTGAGTTCGCGTTAACAAGCGAAGCAAAAACAGCACACCTTATGCAACAACAGACCCGTGATATTCGTTATGTAAATATTCCAGCGGCTAAATTCATTGAACAAGTTAACATCAGTGATGATGAAATCTTAGCTTATTATCAAAGCAATATTAGTCAATTTGATACAGAGCAAAAAGTTAGTTTGTCTTATGTTGAGCTTCAACTAGAAGATTTATTGCCTTCGATTGAAGTCAATGAAGAGGAACTTGTTGAGTATTACGAACAAAATTTAGTTGATTATCGTTCTGAGGAAGAACGTCAAGCGGCACATATTTTGTTTGAAAGTGCAGATCAAGACGATTCCATTGCTCTTAAGGCAGAAGAAGTACTGGCTAAAATTCAAGCTGGGGAAGACTTCGCTGGATTAGCTAAAACATTCTCAAGCGACACTTTCAGCGCGGAAAATGGTGGTGATTTAGGTTGGTTTGGTAAAGGCATTATGGATCCTGCTTTCGAAGAAGCCGCCTTTTCATTAGTTAACAAAGGCGATGTGAGTTCTGTAGTCAAAAGTGAGTTTGGTTATCACATTATTAAATTAACTGATGTTAAGCCAGAGCAAGTTATTGCCTTCGATAATGTTAAAGAAGATATTACGACGAAAGTGAAAACATTTAAGGCTGAAGAGAAGTTTTACGAAATCAGCCAAAGGGTTGCTGAAGTGGCCTTTGAAGTGCCAGATAATTTAGACGAAGTGTCCGACATTGCGGGTAAAACAATCAATACTACTGCTTTGTTTAGTCGTATTAACCCCCCAGAGGCGGTGTCGAGCCCAAATATTTTAAACACTGCGTTTAGTGTTGAATTAATCGAAGATGCAGTAAATAGTGACATAATTGAGTTAGGCCGCAATCACATAATGGTGATTAGAGTAGCCGAACATGAGCCTGAACGTACCAAAGCTATGGACGAGGTGACAGCACAAATTCAGCTGACATTGTCCTCACAAGCAGCACAACAGGCTGCTAGAGATTGGGCATTAGAAGTGAAGACGGCTTTGGTTGATAGTAGTGCCGATGTCGATGCTAAACTAACCGCTCTTGAGTTAAGTTGGGAAGAGAAACAAGGTGTCACTCGTAATGATGCGGCATTGTCTCAGACTATTGTTGATGCTTTGTTCAGGTTATCTGCTGCAGATTCAAGTGTTGTTGATTTAATCACAGGTGATATTAGTCTTGTGCAACTGGTTAAAGTTAATCCAGCAGCAGAAGCAAATGATCAGCAAATGACGCTATTACAAACTCGTCTAGCTTCTAGCAAGTCTCAAATATTATATGGTGCTGTAGTTGAGTCCTTAAAAGCGCAAGCGGATATTGAGATATTCCAATAGCATTAATTAATGCAGAATAAAAAAAGAGCGATTATCGCTCTTTTTTTATTTATTGATTATTTAGGTTACCAGTCTGTTTGCCTTATTCTGTAATCCACAATAGGGAACTGTAGAACACTGCAATTACCGCACAAAAAATAAAAATATATATAAATCCTTGTTTACCATCCCCCATGCTGTAGTTCTTCTTTTTTAAATACATAAACCAAAACAAACACAACACAACAGGAATAAGCACTAAAAATTTAATCAAGATTACCTCGTCTTTAAATTATGCCAGCCCTGATTTTAGGGGGAACAGAATAATATGCAATCTATACTAGGTATTTGTCGTCTAATTGCATATAATCCGCGCGAAATTTTATCTGTCTTTTTAACTGTCCTTTAGGGACAAAATATTAAGACGAAATATTACTAATACTGGAGTTAAGAAAATGGCCTTAGAGCGCACTTTTTCTATTATCAAGCCTGATGCAGTTGCTAAAAATGTTATCGGTGCAATTTACAATCGTTTTGAGTCTGCCGGTCTAAGATTAGTGGCGTCAAAAATGCTGCATTTGAGCAAAGAGCAAGCAGAAGGTTTCTATGCTGAGCATAGCGAACGTCCTTTTTTTGGTGCTTTAGTTTCTTTCATGACCTCTGGCCCTGTAATGGTTCAAGTACTAGAAGGCGAGAATGCTGTTCTTAAAAATCGTGAAATAATGGGCGCTACTAACCCAGCTGAAGCTTTAGCTGGCACTTTACGTGCTGACTATGCTGCTTCAATTGATGAGAATGCTTGTCATGGTTCAGATGCACCTGAATCAGCTGCTCGTGAAATTGCTTATTTCTTTAGTGATGAAGAAATCTGTCCACGCACTCGTTAAGCTTAAAATTTGCTTAACTAAAGGGAGCTTCGGCTCCCTTTTGTGTTATTTGTTGTATATGCTGCAAAAACTGAGCAATCGGTTAAAATAGCAATAGTTTAGTCTGAGTATCGAGGTTCATTGTGATAACTGAAGTGGTAACACCGCAAATTAAAAAAATAAACTTACTTGATTTAACTCGAGAAGGTTTACGTGCCTTTTTTAATGAGATGGGAGAAAAACCCTTCAGAGCAGAACAAGTTATGAAATGGATCTACCAGCAAGGTGTAGCGGATTTTGAGCAGATGACTAATCTGAATAAGGTCTTGCGGACTAAACTCCAAGCAAAATGTGAAGTTAAGGCCCCAGAAATTGCCTATCAACAGAATGCTTCAGATGGCACCATAAAATTTGCCTTGAAACTAGAAGGCGGTCAAGAAGTTGAAACAGTTTGGATCCCTGACGGTGATAGAGCAACACTATGTGTATCTTCACAAGTAGGCTGTGCGTTGGAATGTACTTTCTGTTCTACGGCTCAGCAAGGATTTAATCGGAATCTAAAAGTGTCTGAAATCATTGGTCAAGTTTGGCGAGTGGCTACAACTATAGGTTTGAACAACGATACTGCAAAACGTCCCATCACCAATGTAGTGATGATGGGCATGGGTGAGCCCTTACTGAACGTGAAAAACGTAGTGCCGGCCATGGAGCTGATGTTGGATGACCTTGCTTTTGGTTTGTCAAAACGTAGGGTGACGTTGAGTACTTCAGGTGTGGTTCCCGCACTTGATATGTTAGGTGACCAAATAGATGTAGCATTGGCAATATCCTTACATGCGCCTGATGATGCATTACGCGATGTACTTGTTCCGGTTAATAAAAAATATCCGATTGAAGTGTTTTTAGCCAGTGTTAGACGATATTTGGCCAAGTCAAACGCCAACCAAGGTAAAGTCACGGTTGAGTATGTGATGTTAAACGGGATTAATGACAGTACCGATCAAGCTCATGCATTGGCAAAAGTATTGGCAGATACACCTTGTAAACTAAATCTTATTCCGTTTAATCCCTATCCAGGTTCTCCCTATACATGTTCTAGTAATTCACGAATTGATCGATTTGCTAAGGTCCTTATGGAATATGGCCTGATAGTCGTAGTTCGCCGCACAAGAGGTGACGATATCGATGCTGCCTGTGGCCAATTAGTCGGTGAGGTAGTGGACCGCACAAAAAGAATGTTGAAAAAACAGCTGAAGGGCGAGAAAATTTCAGTCAAGATGACACAATAGATTTTTTATCGGCAATAGCTCAAACAGGTCCCAATGAATTTCATACTAAAATATATCAGTGTTATCTTTATTTTGCTGATGCTGCTCAGCGGTTGTGTCAGTCAAAATGATCAAAGCTTTGGTCAAAATTTTGATCATCTTAAAGCGGCTAAAACACGTGTTTCTCTCGGTTTAACTTACCTTAAAAATGGTAACTATAGCCAAGCAAAATTTAATTTGGACAAAGCATTAGAATTTGCACCAAGGTCAGCAGATGCTAATTTTGCTATGGCTTATTATTATCAAAGTGTTGAAGAATTGGAGCAAGCTGAAGAAGCCTATCAATTTGCAATGGATCTTGAACCTAAAAATGCCAACATAGCCAATAGTTATGGGGCGTTTTTATGTCAAAATGGCGATTATGAAAAAGCCAAAAAGTATTTTCTAAAAGCGGTGAATACCAGTAGTTATATTTCTAGCGCCGAAACCTATGAAAATCTAGCTTTATGCAGCAGAAGCCAAGGCCGACCTGAAGACGCCATTCAATATTTACGTAGTGCGGTTAATCATCAACCAGGAAGATCAAACAGTTTGTTTCTGCTTAGTCGGTCGTTGATTGAAACGCAGCAATGGCAAGAAGCCAGAGCTATTCTAAGACGTTATGAAAAAACATCTCAAATAAGTCCTCAAAGTCTGTTGATGGCCATCCAAATAGAGCAAGGTACCGGCAACGAGATTGCTGCAATGGGGTACTCGGATATGTTATTTAAGATATTTCCTAATGATCCAGTTACTAAATCGATGTTAACTGAACAACAGTCGGCGATTAAAGTGATAACTCAAAAACCAAAGCCATCTGTATTAGCAAAAATATCGAAAAAAACAGCAGAGAAAGTTGAACCTAATCCCATTGAAAACTCACAAAGTAATGCTTTGGCAGAGTCACAGAGAAACGATTTAATAACAAGCGAAAAAGAAAGTAAAATACAGACTAATGAAGTTGCCCAACCCAATGAAGAAGTGGTTGAACGATTGGCAGAGCAGGTTTCAGAAGCTGATATTTTGCAAACACCCGACTTTCATATTGTTGCTAACGGAGAGAACCTTTATCGGATATCGCTTCTTTACAACATCAGAATGCAACGTCTGATAGACTGGAATGGTTTAGCTGATGCGTCGGCTATTTTTGAAGGTAAGAAGTTGTCTTTAGTTGCCCCAAGCGTTGTAGAGTAAAGCTAAGCTATGATAGATAAAGAAGAACAGCAAGAAACGGTTATTCAAGGGCCTGGTCAGATACTCAAACAGGCTCGTGAACGCGCTAAGTTGTCGAGCCAAGACATTGCTGACAAAATGAAATTGAAACGCACCCTAATTGAAGATATTGAACAAGACAACTACGATATTAATCTTTCGTTAACGTTTGTTAGAGGGTACCTAAAGCTCTACGCAAAACACGTGCAAGTAGATGAATCAGAGATCCTTAACGCTTTTGAAAAATTAAGTACTCAGAATACAGAGCCTGCCAAGCTACAAAGCTTTTCTCGTAGAGTGGCTAATCAAGCCAATGATGACAAGTTGATGTTAGTCACTTATTTGATTGTGGCAGCGGTCATTGCGCTAGTCGTTATTTGGTGGTTTCAACAAAGTTCTACTTCTGTTACGACAGATTCAAATGAAAATAAATATCCAGAAACTGTTGCACAAAAAACGCTTACTCAAGATCCTATTGCCCCTGACGTTTTGCCAGTCGAAGAATTGTCAACGCTGGAAGCTGACTCCTTATTATCAGTAGATGCTGAAGAAAATAAACCTGTCGATGACTCTGCGGTTAACACTATGGAAGCCACGCTTCCTGCCGTGATTGATGAGCAAGGTCTTGAAAATCAATCTATTGATACAGAAGTGGTGGATGATGCAAGTCAGTCCGCTGTTTTGGCAGATGTAATAGAAGAGACCGTTATAGAAACAGCCGCGCCCGTTGAGTTGATATTTGAGTTTTCTGGTGACTGCTGGATGAATTTGTCTGACGCCACAGGTGAAAATATTGCATACGGCGTAAAAGTGAGCGGTAGAACCATGCCGGTCACGGGTATTCCTCCTTTCGTCGTGACGTTAGGTGCGCCAGAGGTGGTGAAGATTAGTTATGCAGGCGAACCCTTAGATATGTCTTTTTTGCCTTCTGGGCGCATTGCCAAATTTGATTTACCCCTGTCTGAATAATTGAACAAATAAATAGAGCTAAGTTATCACTATGTTTGCTGAATCACCGATTAAACGCCGACCGTCCAAACGTATCAATATAGGTAATGTACCTATAGGTGATGGTGCACCCATTGCCGTGCAATCTATGACTAATACCTTAACCACAGATGTTGACGCAACTGTGGCGCAAATCAATCGAATTCAAGCTGTAGGTGGCGATTTAGTCAGGGTGTCTGTACCTACTATGGATGCTGCTGAAGCTTTTAAATTAATCAAACAGCAAGTCACAGTGCCATTGATTGCGGATATTCACTTTGATTATCGTATTGCCTTAAAAGTGGCAGAATATGGTGTGGATTGTTTGCGAATTAACCCTGGCAATATTGGTAGTATGGACAGAGTTCGATCAGTAGTGGATTGTGCCAGAGATAAAGGAATTCCGATACGTATTGGTGTGAACGGTGGTTCTTTAGAAAAAGAGATACAAGAAAAATATGGTGAGCCTACACCAGAAGCCTTAGTTGAATCTGCAATGCGTCATGTGGATATTTTGGACAAACTAAATTTTGATCAATTTAAGGTCAGTGTCAAAGCTTCGGATGTATTTTTAGCGGTTGGGGCATATCGTTTGCTGGCGAAACAAATTGATCAACCATTACATTTAGGTATTACCGAAGCTGGCGGTATTCGTGCTGGTGCAGTTAAAAGTTCGGTTGGTTTAGGTATGTTACTCGCAGAGGGAATCGGCGATACAATCCGTATTTCGTTGGCAGCTGATCCTATTGAAGAAATCAAAGTCGGTTTTGATATATTAAAGTCATTACGTATCCGTTCTCGAGGCATTAACTTAATTGCTTGTCCAAGTTGTTCCCGTCAAGAGTTCGATGTGATTAGTACGGTGAATGCCCTAGAGCAGCGCTTGGAAGATTTACTTACTCCAATGGATGTATCCATTATTGGTTGTGTTGTGAATGGCCCAGGAGAAGCAGAAATATCAGATCTGGGCTTAACAGGCGCACGTAATATGAGTGGTTTTTACTTAGATGGCATACGGCAAAAAGAGCGTTTGTCGAATGATGATTTAGTCGACCAACTTGAAAAACGTATTCGTGCCAAAGCCAATCAGCTTGATGAAAGCCGTAAGATTGAAGTAAAGCAGTTAGGTTAATATACTAGCTGATTATCATCGCTAAATTTTCATCAATTTTTTATGCGTTTTTCAGCTTCATTATTTTACGTTTATCTATAAAGCCCCTATAATGCGTGGCTTTTTCTAATTATTGCATAAGAGATTATTTTTAGTGTCGAAACAAATTCAGGCTATTCGAGGAATGAACGACTGCTTGCCAACTGAATCAGGGCTTTGGCAGTACGTTGAATCGAGTATTCGCCAAGTCGTCGCCAGTTACGGTTATCAAGAAATTCGCACGCCTATCGTTGAAAGCACAGATTTATTTAAACGCTCCATAGGTGAAGTGACCGATATTGTCGAAAAAGAAATGTACACCTTTGCCGATCGCAATTCAGACAGTCTTACACTACGACCCGAAGGCACCGCAAGTGTGGTGCGAGCTGGAAACGAGCACGGTTTATTGTATAACCAACAGCAGCGACTCTGGTATATGGGCCAAATGTTTCGCCATGAACGCCCACAAAAGGGACGTTACAGGCAGTTCAATCAATTTGGTGTAGAAGTGTTTGGCTTAGCTGGGCCAGATATCGATGCCGAAGTGATATTGCTCAGTGCTAGATTGTGGAAAAAGTTTGGGATCAGTGAAAACGTTACCTTAGAAATTAATTCTCTTGGTTCTGCTGAGGCGAGAGTGGCTTACAAAGAACAACTAGTGGCCTTTCTGAAGACCCGTGAATCTGAGCTGGATGAAGATAGTCTAAGACGCTTACAGAGCAACCCATTACGTGTACTCGATAGTAAAAATCCACAAGTACAGAATGCAGTAAAAGATGCACCAAAACTAATTGACTGCCTTGATGAAGAGTCGGCTAAACATTTTCAAGGATTGTGTGAACGTTTAGACAACTTAGGTATCAAATACCGAGTTAACCCAGCTTTGGTACGTGGGCTCGATTATTATAATCGCACTGTATTTGAGTGGGTGACTGATAGTTTAGGTGCGCAAGGAACGGTATGTGCTGGTGGGCGATATGACGGTTTAGTTGAACAACTTGGTGGTAAAACCACACAAGGCGTAGGTTTTGCCATGGGGCTAGAACGTTTAGTTTTGATGTTGCAAACATTAGAATTAGACAAGAACCTAGACTCAGTAGTAGATATTTACGTCACGGCTATGGATGAGTCGGTTGAACAATATGCCAGGCATATCAGTGAATCATTACGAGACGAACTACCGCTAATAAAAGTAATGAACCATTGTGGTGGTGGGAATTTTAAAAAACAGATGAAACGTGCTGATCAAAGTGGTGCCAGTATCGCTTTAATCATCGGTCAGGATGAGATGGCGTCACAGCAAGTTGCTGTTAAATACTTGCGCGAGAAGCAACCACAAGAAACAGTTTCGATTAACGAATTAGCTCACTTTACGCAAAAGCTATTTAATGTCTAACAGCGTAAATTTTTGAATTAACATTATGTGCCATCAAATTTTCGATGGCCAAGCAGTAATAGGAATGGATGATGGAACAGTACGAAACTGAAGAGCAACAAATTGAAGCCATTAAACGCTTTTGGAAAGAGAACGGTGTAGCGCTAGTGATTGGTGCATTTTTGGGCTTGGGTGGTCTTTTAGGTTGGCGTTGGTATAACGACTCTCAAATTGCTGCGAAAGAGCAAGCTTCTTTCGCTTATGAAAAAGCTTCTGAAGAACTGTTAAAAGGAGAGGCGGGTTTCAGTAAAGCCAAAACCTTTATTGATGGTCATAGTGACACCGGTTATGCCATGTTAATGGCTTTAGAAATGGCCCAACAGGCCATTGAACGTAAAGATTTAACTGAAGCGGCTAAACAGTTAGAGTTTGTTGTCAGTAATGCAAAGTTATCGGCCGTTCAATCGGTAGCACAGCTTCGTTTAGCTCGTATCCAAATAGAACAAGGTGAGTTAGAGCTAGCCTTAAGCAGTGCTGATAAGGTAACAGACCAAGCTTTTAAAAGTCAGAGCCAAGAGATTAAGGGTGATGTATATCAAGCCCAACAATTATTTGATAAAGCCAGAGCCGCTTATAGTGCAGCTTTAGAAAGTAATGAGCGAGATCAAGTTTTGAAAATGAAGCTAGATAATTTAGCTGTTGTGGCAAATGGCTAAGGTGAAAATAGTGAAGCAATCTTTTTTATTCTTACTGTTAACCTGTTCTGTTCTGTTATCAAGCTGTACAACAATTAGTAATTGGTTTTACGATGAAGAAGAGCTAGAAATTCGCAGGCTAAAGCCTATTGATGCACAATTTACTCCTACTGAATCTTGGTCTGTAGATTTGGGCCAAGGAATTGGTAAATTTTACTCAAAACTAAAACCAGCTGTCGCTTATGACAAAGTTTTTGCGGCAAACCGCCAAGGTGCGGTCAGTGCATTTGATCAAGCTACAGGTAAAAAAGTATGGTCTAAAAACTTTGCAACTTTTGATGATAAAGGATTGACCTCAGGCATAAGTAATCTCTGGTCGAATGGTTTATCGGCCAAAATTGCGGGTGGGTTAAGTGTTGCCTATGAAACCGTATTTTTTGGCACCGAAAATGGTGAAGTGGTCGCGCTAGATACCAATACCGGTGAGCAAAAATGGATTACAACCGTTAAAGGCGAAGTGTTAGCCGCACCTGCTATTGAAGCGGGTATTGTACTTATTAATACTGGGTCTGGATTTATATTTGCCTTAAATGCAGATGATGGCGAAGAAGTTTGGTCTTCTGAGTCTGATGTACCTCCTTTGTCTTTACGTGGTGTGTCTTCACCGGCAGCAGTTAACGGCGGTGCTATAATAGGCACTGCAACCGGCAAACTGGTCGTCAATATCCTTGAAACGGGACAAACTGCATGGGAACAGGTAATTTCCGCAGCGACTGGGGTGACCGAGTTAGAACGAATTGTGGATATCGATAGCGAACCTTTGGTCGCAGGGGGCAATGTTTACGCTATTTCTTATGACGGCACACTTGCCGCAGTTGAGTTACGCACTGGGCGAGTTATTTGGAAGCGTGAATATAAGTCTTACCGTCACATGTCAATATCTGGCAGCACACTATTTGTAGTCGATATAAATAGTAATGTGTTTGCCTTAGATAGTCGTAATGGTGTTGAGTTATGGAGCCAAGGTGCACTTAAGCAACGGTTGTTGACAGGTGTCACACCTGTAGGAAACTATTTGGTGGGTGGCGACAAATATGGGTATTTACATTGGTTTGATCAAGCTGACGGTAAAATTGTTGCGCGATTAAAAGTGGGTGATGATGATGAAGATGAAGGTATTTACCACTCTCCAGTGGTCGATGGAGACGTCTTATATACCCAAACCAGAGATGGAAAGTTAGTGGCTATTAAAACACTATAGAGCAAATTTCGTGTGATATTCGCTGAATAATCACACTTACTATTTTTAACGGCTTGGAATGTTTCCAAGCCGTTTTTGTCTACAGGATATGTATTTATGTTACCCGTTGTAGCCTTAGTTGGCCGCCCAAATGTTGGAAAATCTACCTTGTTTAATCGTCTCACTCGCACACGAGATGCGTTGGTGGCTGATTTTCCCGGCTTAACGCGGGACAGAAAATACGGTACTGCCAAATATGAAGGTCTACACTTTATTGTGGTAGATACTGGCGGTATTAGTGGTGACGAGCAAGGCATCGATGTAGCAATGGCCGAACAGTCATTGTTGGCCATTATAGAAGCCGATGTAGTGTTGTTTTTAGTTGATGCGCGTACTGGTATGACAGCAGCCGATCAAGGCATTGCAGAGCATCTTCGTAAACAAGAAAAACCGGTTTATGTGGTTGCTAATAAAGTGGATGGCATTGATGGTGACAGCGAAAGTGCCGACTTCTTCGCGCTAGGCTTGGGTGATGTGAATCAGATTGCTGCCGCACACGGCAGAGGCGTCACACAATTACTTCAACACTCTCTTGCACCTATCGCCGAGCAATTTCCCGATATGCACATTCCTGAAGAAAGTGATGAAGAACTTCAGGAAGAAGATGCTGATGAGCAACTCGCCAAATTACAAGCCTTGCCAATCAAATTGGCGATTGTTGGTAAACCTAATGTGGGTAAGTCTACATTGACTAATCGTATATTAGGCGAAGAACGTGTGGTGGTTTTTGATCAGCCCGGTACAACGCGAGACAGTATTTTTATTCCAATGGAGCGGGATGATAGAGAATATATTTTAATTGATACGGCTGGTGTAAGAAGACGTAGAAATATTTCAGAAGCAGTAGAAAAGTTTTCTATAGTCAAAACATTGCAAGCCATCGAAGAATCGAATGTGGTGTTATTTGTTGTTGACGCACAGGAAGGTATTACCGACCAAGATTTAAGTTTGTTAGGCTTTATCCTGAATGCGGGGCGTTCGTTGGTTGTAGCAGTCAACAAATGGGATGGTCTAAATAAAGACGTTAAAGAAGAAATTAAACGTGAGTTAGACAGGCGTTTAGGCTTTATTGATTTTGCCCGCTTACATTTTATTTCAGCTTTACACGGTACAGGGGTAGGGCATTTATTTGAATCGGTGCAGGAAGCGTATGCTTCAGCCACCAAACGCGTTAACACCTCAATGTTGACCCGTATTATGGATATGGCACAAGAGGACCATCAACCACCAATGGTGCGTGGACGCCGAGTTAAAATGAAATATGCCCATGCAGGTGGATACAATCCACCACTCATCGTGATCCATGGTAATCAACTCAAAGATTTACCTGACTCGTATAAACGCTATTTGATGAATTATTTTCGCAAATCATTAAAAGTAATGGGGACGCCGATTAAAATCGAATTTAGAGAAGGCGCAAATCCTTTTGAAACAGATCATAGCACTCTGAATGACTCTCAGCGTCGTAAACGCAGACAGCTTATGCGAATGCATAAAAATGCAAAGTAGCTAATCATCATTAGGGAGTAGTATTGATAATGGTGTAAAAAAGCCTGACTTGGTTGCTTGGTGCTTCAATCCAAGTCAGGGTAGGTGTTACGTTAGTTTCTGTAGTAACGTGACACCATTGCATTACCCGATTGTTTATTTTGCGACAGGTTTCTTTCTACTAGTTCGATTAAGTTCGTATTTTTTTGTAGGGCTTCGAGAGAGGCCATCCCCGCTGCAATGTCTATTTTTTCAAATGTTGAATCATCACTTTTATTTTTTAGCTCTGAAATTGCGATCAATACTTTTTGAATGATGTGTTTGGCACCAAATATGTAAGTATCAGGTAATAAAATCGCAAATTCACTTTCGCTATATCTGATTAAAGTGTCAGTAGGGCGACTTAACTCTTCCAATATTAGCTCAGCCAATGTTCTTAAATGTTTTGCTGGAATTGGTGTACTTTGTTGCTTATCAAATAAATCGCTATTTTTTAATTCAAACATTATCAGTGATAATGGGGCGTCTTTTCTTTTTGCCAAAGAGATCTGCTTTTCATAACAATCATTAAAGTATCGTCTGTTGTATAAACCAGTTTGAGGATCAATAAACACCATGTTTTCAATAAGATCGTTTTGCATCTTAGTTTGAACATGTACTCGAATACGTTTCACTAATGTTTGCACAACGATCGGTTTACAAACAAAATCGGTTGCACCTGCATCCCAACATTTTATTTCTTGTTCAGTGGAGGAATCTGAGGTGGAAAACAGTATGGGACAATTAATCATACTTGGTATCGCTTTTAGCATCTTACAAGTCAGTAATCCGTCCAGAACGGGCATATGAAGATCTAAAATAACCAAGTCAGGAGCATGAGTGGCACAAAAACCAATGGCATCTTCTCCCGAGTGAGCAGAAAACGTGCGGTAATAGGGAGATAAGGTTTGTACCAAAAAATCTGTTGTTGTCGGATCGTCGTCAACGACCAATACAATAGCTCTCAACATTTCTGTATCAGAAATTGATAAAGAGTTGTCGTCCTTCATGATAGTAGTAACCCTTTTTTATTAAACAGAGAGCAAAAATTATGTGGGGTAATTTAGCTTAAAAAACGCACGATTCCCACTTAAATTGCATACCAAATAAAGTTGGTAATTTAACTTCTCGTGTTTATTCCTAGCGGGTAAAAAATACGCTCGAATAAAAGCGGAATATGTATAAAAGTCATATTTGAATGGAAGTTAAGACTCATTAATTTGATTAACTTCGCTGTGTATTTCCCCACATTCTAAACGCGTTACTAATGTATCGCCGACTTGAACTTGTTGAGTGTTTTTCACTATTTTACCTTGCTTAAAGCTGATAGTGTAACCTCGTGCTAGGGTTGCCAATGGGCTCACGGTATCCAATAAATGCATGTTATTGAGTAATTTTTGTTTTTTATTCTCAACTAGCTGTTGGCAATTTTTGTGTAGCTTTGACTGTAGTTCCATTAGTCCTAGCTGATGACGTTGCATTAGTTTCTGGGGCGAAGATAATGCAAGTCTGCTATTTATATGTGTTTGTTGTTGTTTTGCCTGAGTTAGTTTTTGTTTGATTGTATATTGCAAAGTGGCTTGAATTTGGTCGACATACTGACTTTTTTGTTCGAGTTGTTTTTGTGGGTGGTTTTGCAGCAATCGCTGTTTTATATTCTGATATTTGTGCCCCCGTTCCTGTTGCAAACGACTAAAAGCTTTGACTAATTTGTCTTGTAGGACGAGAGTTTTATGGTGCAATGTAGACTGATCCTGACTGACCAGTTCGGCAGCTGCCGAAGGAGTTGGTGCTCGCATATCGGCCACAAAATCAGCGATACTTACATCTATTTCGTGACCGACCGCACTTATTATCGGAATACTAGAAGCAAATATCGTTCTCGCAACCTGTTCATTGTTAAAACACCAGAGGTCTTCTAAAGAACCGCCCCCTCGACCAACGATTAATACATCTACTTCGTTTCTCAGGTTTGCTTGAGTAATCGCGTTACAAATAAGTGATGCTGCACTATCACCTTGCACTTGGCTAGGGTAGATAACCACTTCAATAGCAGGGTTACGGCGTTGTAATACAGTTAAAATATCATGCAACGCAGCACCAGTCGGTGAAGTAACGATACCGACTTTTAATACAAACTCGGGAATGGGCTTTTTATATTCTTGGGCAAATATTCCTTCAGAGGCTAATTGCCTTTTTAACATTTCGAATTGTTGTTTAAGTTGCCCTTCACCTTCCGGCTCCATATGTTCAACAATAAGTTGGTAATCTCCTCTAGGTTCATATAGACCAATATTCGCTTTGGCTAACACTTTGTCACCTTCTTTGGGTTTCAAGTGGACTTTTCGGTTTGCTCCTTTAAACATAGCGCCTTTGACTTGAGCGCGATCGTCCTTAAGGGTGAAGTACCAGTGGCCAGACGCAGCAGCGACAAAGTTTGAAATCTCAGCCGACAGCCATATCTGGCCAATTTCAGCTTCTAAAACCGAACGAGCTAAACGATTGAGTTTACTTACCGTTAAGATGTTTTTTGTGGTGGTTTGGGCAGGAAACATTGATTGATGAGATCTCTAAAAAAACATTATTATTAAGTTTACCTGATTTAATCTTAATTCTGACATATATCCTTTGATATTTATCTAGACTGACATGCCTAAAGCCGCTAGAATTGCGCCGCAATTAAAACCCGCATTTATAGGTGATATTGCATGTTAAGAATCGCTAAAGAAGCCCTTACGTTTGACGACGTTTTACTCGTCCCAGGGCACTCCACTGTTCTCCCTCATACCGCCAATCTTAAAACGAGATTGACCCGTGGTGTTAGTTTAAATATCCCCTTAATTTCTGCCGCAATGGACACCGTTTCTGAAGCGCGTTTAGCCATTGCATTGGCACAAGAGGGTGGTATTGGGTTTATTCATAAAAACATGACGCCAGAACAACAGGCGGAACATGTACGAATAGTGAAAAAATACGAAAGTGGCGTGGTGTCAGACCCCGTTACTGTTTTACCAACTGCAACAATTGGTGAAATTAACGCTTTGAGTAAAAGACACGGCTTTTCCGGCTTCCCAGTTGTAGATGAAGACAATAATCTAATTGGTATTGTGACAGGGCGTGACTTACGTTTTGAAAATAGTTTGGAACAACCGATTTCTAGTGTGATGACGAAGAAAGATGACTTGGTCACGGTCAAAGAAGGTGCTCCTTCCGAAGAAGTACTTGAATTAATGCATGAACACCGCATTGAAAAAATCTTAGTGGTAGACGTAACCTTCAAATTGAAAGGCATGATCACCGTTAAAGATTTTCAAAAAGCAGAAAGTAAACCTAATGCATGTAAAGACGAATTAGGTCGTTTACGAGTCGGGGCCGCAGTCAGTGTTGGACCGGGAACTGATGAACGAATTAAAGCGTTGATTGAGGCAGGCGTTGATGTATTACTGATTGATACGTCTCATGGTCATTCCCAAGGTGTCATCGATAGAGTAACCAAAGTGCGTAAGGATTATCCAGACGTACAAATTATTGCTGGTAATGTTGCTACAGGTGAAGGCGCGAAAGCATTAGCTGACGCTGGTGTTGATGCGGTTAAAGTAGGAATAGGCCCAGGGTCAATTTGTACTACTAGGATTGTGACAGGTTGTGGTGTGCCACAAATTACTGCGGTATCAGATGCAGTGGAAGCGCTTAAAGGTACAGGTGTGCCAGTGATCGCTGATGGTGGTATTCGCTTTTCTGGTGATATTGCAAAAGCCTTGGTCGCTGGCGCTAGCTCCGTAATGGTCGGTAGTATGTTAGCAGGAACCGAAGAAGCGCCAGGTGAAGTAGAGTTATATCAAGGACGCTATTATAAATCCTATCGCGGTATGGGCTCGTTGGGCGCAATGGATCAAAGCAATGGTTCTTCTGATAGGTATTTCCAAGACAGCAAAAGTGCAGAGAAACTCGTTCCAGAAGGTATCGAAGGCCGAGTGGCCTACAAAGGGCCTATTTCTAACATCATTCACCAACAAATGGGTGGTTTACGCTCGGCTATGGGACTAACAGGCTGTGCGACTATAGAAGAGTTACGTACTAAACCAATGTTTGTCAAAGTGACTTCAGCAGGTATGGGTGAATCACATGTGCATGATGTGAGCATTACTAAAGAAGCACCTAACTATCGCCTAGGTTAGACAACGAAAGTATATTATTTTAAATGAACGTTATTTGTCATTCAAATAGCGTTCACATTCTATTTTTATAAGAGTATGCAAATGAGCTTAGATATCCACGACCAACGTATTTTAATCCTTGATTTTGGATCCCAATACACCCAATTAATTGCACGCCGAGTGCGTGAAATTGGCGTTTATTGTGAGCTTTGGGCATGGGATGTCAGCGAAGAGCAAATTCGCGAGTTTAACCCCAACGGTATTATTTTATCTGGTGGTCCAGAATCAGTACATGCTGATAATTCCCCAAGAGCCCCAGAATATGTGTATCAAGCAGGTGTACCCGTATTAGGCATTTGTTATGGCATGCAGGTTATGGCTGAGCAACTTGGCGGAGCCGTTCAAGGTTCAAATAAACGTGAGTTTGGTTATGCACAGGTTGAAGTGCTTAGTGAAATGGCATTATTGAACAATATTGAAGACCACATTGGCACTAACGGAAATGCGTTACTTGATGTGTGGATGAGCCATGGTGATAAAGTCAGTGCAGCACCTCCAGGATTTACCACCACTGCTAAAACTGATAGTTGCCCATTTGCTGCTTTTGTAAATAAAGATAAGCAATTTTATGGCGTTCAATTTCACCCTGAAGTGACTCATACACGTCAAGGTGAGCGAATTTTATCTCAGTTCGTTTTGGATATTTGTGGTTGTGAAAAACTGTGGACCCCAGCTGCCATTATCGAAGACGCCATCCAAAAAATGAAAAAACAAATCGGTGATGACCAAGTTATTTTAGGTCTATCTGGTGGTGTTGACTCTTCTGTTGTGGCGATGCTGTTGCATCGTGCTATTGGTGAAAACCTCACTTGTGTGTTTGTTGATAACGGTTTGTTGCGTCTTAACGAAGGTCAACAAGTGATGGACATGTTTGGTGATCACTTTGGTCTTAATATTCGCAAAATTGAAGCTGAAGATAGATTTCTAGATGCACTTGCAGGCACCGATGAACCAGAAGCAAAACGCAAAATTATTGGGCGTATCTTTGTAGAAGTATTTGATGAAGAGTCTAAAAAATTAGTCGATGCAAAATGGTTAGCACAAGGCACTATTTACCCGGATGTAATTGAATCTGCTGCGTCGGCTACCGGTAAAGCCCACGTGATTAAATCTCATCACAATGTAGGTGGATTACCCGCGGATATGAAAATGGGTCTAGTCGAACCATTGCGTGAATTGTTTAAAGATGAAGTGCGTAAAATTGGTTTAGAATTAGGTTTGCCCTACGACATGTTATATCGCCATCCTTTCCCAGGGCCGGGATTGGGAGTGCGAGTTTTAGGGGAAGTGAAAAAAGAATACTGCGATTTGTTACGCCGAGCGGATGCAATTTTTATTGATGAATTACACGCAGCTGATCTGTATCAAAAAGTTAGCCAAGCGTTTACTGTGTTTTTGCCGGTTAAATCAGTAGGCGTAATGGGTGATGTGCGTAAATACGATTGGGTGGTGTCACTAAGAGCGGTAGAAACTATCGACTTTATGACCGCTCATTGGGCGCATTTACCTTATGACTTTTTAGGCAAAGTATCGAATCGTATTATCAACGAAATTGATGGTATTTCTCGCGTGGTTTATGATATTTCAGGTAAACCACCGGCTACAATTGAGTGGGAATAATTCCATCGTTTTACAGATAAGTTTATAAGGCTAGGTCTCCTATGGGTAAAATAATAATAAGAGCTGCAGTGCAAGCAGACTTGCCAATATTGAAAGAGTTTGAACAAGGGATTATCGCGACCGAGCGCCCCTTTAATGTGTGTTTAAAGTCTGAAAATATTTGTTATTACGATATTGGGGCATTAATCGATGGCGAAAATTCTACGGTAGTGGTGGCTGAAGATGACGGTAAAATCGTTGGTTCGGGTTATGCTCGTATTAGGCAATCTAAAGCCCATTTGAGTCATGACTTACATTGCTATCTTGGATTTATGTTTGTTGCACCTAGCCATAGAGGGCAGGGTATAAATAAACTAGTCATCCAAACACTGATTAAATGGGGTAAAGAAAAAAGTATGGAAGACTTTTATCTTGAAGCCTACGCAGACAATAGTTCCGCACTTAAAGCCTATGAAAAGTTAGGCTTTAAAGCGTCTCTTGTTGAAATGAAGTTATCCCAGTAGGACAGGCATAATTAGCCCGTTCGCACTCTATGGACGTACCAATTTATGGCTTTAAAGCCAACCATTTATAAATTCAAATTATCCGTATCTGATCTGAACCATGATTATTTTGATACCCTTAATTTAACTGTTGCTCTACACCCTTCAGAAACTAAAGAGCGAATGATGGTTCGGGTTTTGGTGTTTTGTTTGCACGCCTATCAAGATGATGAAAACCTCATGTCTTTTACCAAAGGTTTAAGTGCAATTGAAGAGCCTGATATTTGGTTGCGAGGTCTAGATGATCAGATACATCTTTGGGTAGATGTTGGTGAACCAAGTTTTGAGCGCATCAAAAAAAGTTGCCGTTTGGCGAAACAAACATACGTCTACAGTTTCAATTCAAAATCCAAAGCATGGTGGAAACAAACTCAAGCACAATTTGATGCCTTGCCTGTGAACGTATTCAGTTTTGATTGGCAGGAGATCCAAGCATTAAGTGATGTGCTTGCTCGTACCATGGACTTATCAGTCACCTTGAGTGGTGAGTCTGCATTTGTCGCCGCCGAACATAAGCAGGTAGAAGTTAACTGGCAAGCCCTGCAATTAAACGATGACTAGATTACTTTTTATTGGCGGGCTAATAGGTCATACGTTCACTGCGCAGACCATTACTAAACAGATTGCCCGTTGGCTGATTAGACGGCAAAATACGCCGCCTGTTTTACAGTAGAGACAAGAATAACAACATGCCTACTAAGTTTGATTCAATTCGCCCTTTTGACGACGCTGATTTATCCGTCGTTTTATCTAAGTTGTTTAATAACAAAGAATTTATCGATAGCATTGTGGCTTTCAAATTTAGTGCTTGGCCTCGTTTTATGCGGCCTGCTCTGGGCTTTTTTACCCGTCGTTATATTATTAAACAAATAACCAAAATCGATACGCTTAGAGGTTTTCAACGTTTAATTGAACCTTACATAGAGCGAATGATTAATACCACAACTGAGTCGTTTAGTGTCAGTGGATTAGATAACCTAGATTTATCTCAAGCCTGCTTATTTATGAGCAATCATAGGGATATTGCTTTGGATCCTACTTTTGTTAATTGGGCATTACATCTAAATGGTCAAGATACTGTGCGTATAGCTGTGGGTGATAATTTACTTAAAAAAGAATGGGTTGCTGACCTTATTCGGCTAAATAAGTGTTTTATTGTTAAACGTTCAGCAACAGACAGACGAGAAAAATTGTCGGCAGCAAAATTGTTAAGTGAATATATTGAATTTACCTTAATAACTGAGCAACAACATATTTGGATTGCCCAGAGAGAAGGGCGAGCAAAAGACGGAAACGACATTACCAATCCTGCGATTTTGTCTATGTTGGCATTGAACAAGTCCAAAGAAGTCGAATTTTCAGAATACATTCGAAGCTTACGTATTGTGCCAGTATCTATATCTTACGAGTTTGATCCCTGCGACATCAATAAAGCCAAAGAACTACAAAAAGTAGAACGAGAAGGTAGTTATGATAAGCCTGATAATGAAGATGTTAGAAGCATAGTCAACGGAATTACCGGTCAAAAAGGCAGGGTACATATCCATTTTGGTGACGTTCTGACTGGTGAGTTTAGTAACGCAAAAGAAGTAGCTGGGTATATTGACCAAGAAATTCTACAAGGGTACAAATCTTTTTCTACCGGGCCTGTAGCCTTAAAAATGCTTGGCGGTGATGACAATAATGATGATTTAATGTCTGACCCATACTGCAAAGCAGCGGCTGACTATCTACAAGATAGATTAGTCAACTTATCTGCCGCAGAACAAAGCAAACTGCTTAATATGTATGCTTGTGCTCATATTAGGAAAATCAGTTAAATTTTTCCGTAGAAAACGGGAAATACTGCCTAACGGGATACAGACATCGACGGATGATAAATCCTTTAACCAATCGCGCTGTTGACGCACAACCGCCTTTATTGTCGCCTCAGGAAAGGAAGTTCGATAAAGGTCGCCTAGTCGAGTATCACACTCAATAATACAATGCTTACTGAGCTTAATTAACTCAGGCAAACAAGAACCAAATAATATTTCATCACCTAAGCCTTGTTCTGCCAATACTAACAGCGTTTTATCCTGCAATGCTTCACCTTGCCACTCAGGAAACGGTAAAGCCTGCCAATGCCCTGCCGATCTACGCCATTCAAACGCTTCCCAGCCTTCTTTTAAACGCCCTAACATTAATAAAACCGTCGACCGATTCCATCTAACCGAGGCATGACCTGGCTCCAATAAAATGGCTTGATCATAATACATCAAGGCTTGCTCAAACTGATTTAATTGCTGATAAACCGCCGCCAAATTATTGTACACATCAAAACTATCGGCCTTTATGCTCACAGCTTGTTGTAAATAGGCCAGCGCCTCTTCGGGTCTATGCTGCACTTTACAAATAGCCCCTAAATTATTCAGAGCATTATAATGATGTGGGTTAATGGCTAATAAATTTAAAAGCTGCTGCTATTTCAAGAAAACCCATAATCACTTTTACAGAGTTTAACCAACCGCCTGATTGAGGTAATTTTTTCAAATAATGTGGGAAAAGAGCTAAAAAGAAGAAGGGCGACGCAAAAGCCAAACTAAATACTAGCATACCGATGATAGGCCAAAACCACTCACCTTGTGAAGCGGCGACTAAAATTGTACCCATAAATGCTACCGTACACGTAAAAGAAGTAAGAGTAAAAGTTAGTGCCATGAATAATATACCTGCATATCCTTCAGAACTTTCTCTCTCCAATGAAAAACGTTTTAATGATTGAGGAATCTCAATTTCATAGAAACCAAAAAGTGAAAAAGCAAAATAGATGAATAAAAAGGCAATAAATAAATTTACGTAAGGATTAGCGGCGAGCTGTGTTGCGCCTGAAGCACCAAGAAAAATAGCTAGTAACATCCCCAATAATGTGAATGTCATAACAATGCCTAACATATAAACTGAAGCATCTTTAATAGGTGAAGTTTTTTTATCTTCACCTCTTTTCAAGAAAAAGGAAATTGTAATGGGTATCATTGGAAAAACACATGGTGTTAATAATGCAGCAAATCCCATAATTAGTGAAATAAGAAGAAATCCTCCAATATCAGAATCATCGAGCTTTAAACGACTAAATACAGAGTCTTTTGAAAAATCGAAATTATTAACTGTAAACTGCTCTCTTATATTACCGCTCTCCAACACAAATTGAACAGTGTCGCTATATTCATTAGGTGGATAACATAGATTTCCTGTACATACTTGATACTGAACTGTAACATCAAATGAATATGTACCATTAGATAATTTTTTATCTAAAACAATAGGTACTCTAAATAAAGGATTTCCTTCATGATACTTAGTAATATTATCAAAACCTTCATCATATGTTACAATAGGATCTGGTTCTATAATTCTACCTGTTTTAACAATTTCACCTGATTTGATGTTAATAACTGTTGGTTCTGGACCTTCAGGAACATCATAGATTGCATAAATATGCCATTCATCTTCAATACTTGCTTGAACCTCCAAGATAACTACTTCACCTTGATTTGTATTCTTTATATTGAATTTAAATTCAGCAGGATCGCTAAACTGACCAAATAAAATAGAAAAATATGCTAATATTGAAATTATTTTTTTCATTAATTTGCTAAGAAGATAATCTTTTCCTCAACTTGGTCCAAAATGTTTCTTTAGTAGTTTTGGCACTCTCTTCTATCATAGAATCCAGTTGAATTAATAATTTTTCCATGTCAGATTCTGCTGCATTATATCCATTCTGGATAAATTCTTTAGTCTTATCAAAGGCAGACCAATGGACATTTTCGTGTTTTGGACTAATGACAAAATTAGATTGGTTTAGCAAATAAGAATTTAAATGTAGTGTTGATATATCTCTAGATCGATTCATGATTTCAAAGATATTTTCAGGTTCATCATCTGTCTTAAATGCTTTACTAATATTTACTGCAATAATAAAATCACATTCACCCACTAATGGAGGTACAGGCGTTGGAAAAACAATCCCACCATCAAGAAGCATTCTATTATCAATATATGTTGGTTCTACAAATCCAGGAATAGATGAACTTTTGACAACGGCATCAACTACATTGCCAGCTTTGTAAAGCATTGGCTTTCCAGAAATGAGATCTGTAGCAGTAACAATCAAAGGTATTTTTAAATCATCAAATTGATTGCTTTCAAAAAGATTATTCGCAG
>NZ_CAJWCF010000060.1 GCF_913020055.1 uncultured Paraglaciecola sp.
TTGCAAAAGTCATCGACATCGCAATACAACTCAACTAAATTCTTCATGCCTGTTCCTTGTTTAAATCAGATGTTTTTGGTCGAAAGATCTGATCTTGGAACAGGCATTTAGTTCCATTGCTTAAACAGGATTGAGGTTAACTATCGAGTCAATTAGATCCCAACTGGCCGATTTTTATCATCGGTATATTAGGCATGGCGGTGATGATTGGGCTTGAAACTATAGATGGTAGCTTGTGTTCAAAAGGTGACAAAGCTAGTCAATAAAGACCAAATAAGTCATGTAACCTGATAGTTTTATTTAATAGGAGTCAGTTTTGGTTTTAGAAAAAAATGATACTCCTAATTTTTGTCCTTTGTGTGGTGAAAATAATTTTTGCGGAAATCTATCAGCAAATAATCAGGGTGAAGACTGTTGGTGTGTTGATAGTGCTATAAGCTTTCCAGATAGTTTATTAAGCCAAGTCTCTGATGCAGATAAAAATAAAGCATGTATATGTAAAACATGTGCCTTGAGGCATAAATTACATGGCGAAGAGTTGGCAATTAATGTCGGTTCTGAGGTAAAAAAATAACAAGTTAGTTAAACGTATTAAAAAGGACTCATAATGAGTAAGTTGACATGTATCGCAAAAATCAAAGCACAAGAACAGCACAAAAAAATTGTTTTATCTGAATTAACAAAACTGATTCAACCAACGCTAAAAGAGCAGGGGTGTATTAACTATGACTTGCACATTGATAATGCTGATGACTCAATTTTTATGTTTCACGAAACATGGGAATCAGAAGATGATCTTAATGCGCACTCACAGTCTTCTCATGTTAAAGAGTGCTTTGCAGTGATTGGTACAATGTTAGATTCAGCTGATGTATCAAGGCTTACGAAAGTTAAACTTTAAACAGTAATAAGCGTTAGATTAACCTAACGCTTATTTTTTATAGTGACTTCAAAGGGGGAGGCAGGTAGCCCCTCTTGGTTGTACAAATTTGCATTGGCGGGATTATCAGCCCATGCATATCTAACCGTTACGGGTGAAATTACCTTGTTATTCCACACCTTGATTTGTTGACCAATAATTTTTGCCTGGGCCCAGACATATTTGCCGCCTTTACCGGCAATCGCAAACTCTTGAAGGTCGCCACCTTTAGCCACTAAACCACCACCAATATGTCTGAAACTAAGCAATAATGCGCCGTCTTCTTGTTGGACAGTGTTAATTTCTGGCCCTGAATAAACTAGGCTAATGTTGTTATAAGTAATACTTTGCGCGGCTAGGGCTAAGCGATGGCCAGGTGCATATTTGTTTAGGGGATGAATATCATTCCATTCACCCGAGTCAATTATCACCGCCATGGCGGTATTGGGCTCGTTTAGGCTTAAACGTTGTTGTTCACGTAATTCGGCCCAGTTGCTTTGTTTAGGTCGCTCACTGGCGGGCATAAAATTGGCGAGTTGAACGTACAGAAACGGCAAGTCTTGGACATTCATATTTTCACGCCAGTCTTTTATCATGTTGGTAAATAACGCCTGATAATTTGAAGGGCTACCGGTGTTTGACTCACCTTGATACCAAATAATGCCTTTAACTTTATAATCGATAGCTGGGGCGATCATGGCGTTAAACAAACCTGTAGGTTTATAATGAATAAAAGTGTGATTAGGCAATTCGTCGGCTAATACGCTGACTTTAAATTGCCAAGTACCGGTGAGGTCGATGTGTGCGTTTGGCTCCCCTAACCAATAAGGTTTCTCTGTCACAAAACCACCTTTACCTCGATTATTTATTACCCTAACAGCAATAACATTTTCACCTTCTACTAACACATCTTTAGGCACAGTATATCGGCGAGGTGGGTATTGGTAGGTGGTGTTACCGACTTCGACGCCGTTAACATAAATGGTATCGGCATCCACTATGGCGCCCATCATCAGCTTAGCACTTTTTCCAACCATGGATTTAGGCACGTCTATCGTTTTTCGAAACCACACAATCCCATTCATCGGCGCCACATTTTGATCTTCTCAAAAACCCGGTAGGCTAAATGGTTTCCAGTTTTGGTCGTTAAACTCTGGTTTGAACCATGCATCAGACAAACCCGCATCGCGAGCATTTATGTCGGCATACCAGTTATCGCTGCGTGTATTGTCGGCGTTTTGAATGGCTTGGATGTGTGAATCGTTTTGGAACAGTTTGGCTTCAGCAAAAGGTTTAGGGAAGGGCGTTAATGCATCTTCACTCATCCAAGCTTCGACTGGTGAACCGCCGACACTGGCATTAATAATACCTACTGGTATGTGATAGGTTTGAAACAACTCACGGGCAAAGAAAAAACCAGTGGCAGAAAATTTCATCACTGACTCGGGGTTAACCACTTGCCATTGCACTTCTGGATAATCTGCTTCGGGAGATTTGAAACTGCATACAGTAAGTACGGTAAAATAGCGAATGTCCGGGTAGTTTGCTTCGGCAATATCCTTTGGGTAACGTTCTTTAACGGGCTCCATCGGCAACACCATGTTGGATTGTCCAGAGGCTAACCAGACTTCACCAAATGCCACGTTAGTAACCGTAATCGTATTGTTGGCGGTTATTTTAATCGTGTGTTGAGTGCCTGCCGGTTGTGGTTTTAGTACTATAGACCAACGCTTAGCACCACTTTGCACTGTACCTACTAATTTACCATCGAGGTGCACAGTGACTTTTTCGTTAGGGTCGGCCCAGCCCCAAAAGGTAATTTCTGCGTCTCGCTGCAACACCATGTTGTCTGAAATTAAACGAGGTAACTTAACGTCAGCGCTACAACATGCGCTATAAATTAAGCCAACAATTAAAAGACTCTTAAAGAGTTTTACAAACATACGTTATCCCTGACCTGGTGCATAAGGGGCTTGTAAACTGCGGAAGTACTCCAAGTTTTGTTTTGGTGGTTCAAATGTTGCGGGGAAAGGTTTTTTCGATATAGATTGGAAATACAACATACATGCATCTCTCCACCACTTGGCTTCTTTTAATTGAATAGCAAGCGACATAGCAACTTGATTAAACTGATTAGGCTCTATGTTATCTTTTAGGGTTAACCAGGTGGCCTGCATCGTAGCTACGCCAGCTACCCCTTTATCGTAATGATGGGCTAAAGCTTGCCACAACGTGTCACCGTTAGGCATGGGGTAATCCCAATCTAAGTGATGGAACCAAAGCAATAACTCTTTAGGTGTGGTGCTAGGGTTGGAAAAACGTTTTTGCCAATAGGGAGCATACTGAGACACGCCATTGGTGCCAGACGAAGTGCGGTCTAGGCCAATGCCATTTTTGTCTGCCCGGTGATAATAAGTAGGGTTCCAATCATCTCGACCTAGATTATCGACCCAAGGTCCCGGTCCATAATGATGGCCTGTATCCATTAAGTGGTGTAGGCCTAGCGGTGTCATGTAATCCACCACATATTCTCTTGAATTCATCATCATGGCTAAAATATGCGTGGTGGCGTTGTCATCTGTGGTTAAGGTCATTGCTATCCACTCTTTGGCAATGTCCTCGGCTGTTAATTCATGATCCCAGGCAAGACGGCCAAACACATACCAATTCGATTGGCCAAAGATATGGCCTGTCCAGTTGCGATCGACACCAATGTTTGCCACTCCAGCCATGACAGTTAAAGGGATATTATGCAAACTTCCATCAATCACTTTAGCGACCGTAGAGCCTTTACCCAGAACATGAGTATCTGCGTTAAGAGTTTCTTTAAACATGGTGCCTAAATAGGCTAAGTGGGTGCTAAACCCAAGGTATTCTTGGGTCATTTGAAACTCCATTGCCAAAGATGTTTTAGGCGTAGCACCAAACAGTGGACTAAAGGGTTCGCGGGGTTGAAAATCGATAGGCCCGTTTTTAACTTGGATGCTCACATTTTCGGCAAACTCACCGTCTAAAGGCACAAATTCGTCATAGGCTTGTAAACTGCGTTCAGTGTCTGAATTATGGCTATAAACAAAGGCTCGCCATAACACCACGCCACCATGTGGCTGCAAGGTTTTGGCTAGCATATTAGCGCCTTCGGCATGGGTACGGCCATAGTCGCCTGGACCTGGTTGTCCTTCAGAGTTGGCTTTAACTAAGTAGCCCCCAAAATCAGGAATGAGACGATAAATTTGGTTGGTTTTTTTGTTGCCTCCATTGTTGTACTTCTTTGTTTAAAGGATCTGAGGTGCTTAAACCATCGAGTTGTTGTGGCGAGCTAAACTTCAAACTCAGGTAAACTTTGATCCCGTAAGGTCTAAATATATCAGCAAGGGCTTTGACTTTTTCTAGGTATTTTGGGGTTAAAATTAACGAGTCTGAATTAACATTAATCGGCACAATGCCATTGATGCCAATAGATGCGTTTGCCCGTGCATAGTCATAATAACGTTGTTCTTTATAATCTGGCAGTTTATGCCAATCAAAAATAGATTGGCCTGCATAACCCCTCTCGGTATGACGGTTCAAGTCATCCCAATGATTTAACATGCGTAGTTTGACTTTAGGGGTTTGCACTATAGAAAGAGAGTCGATAGCCTGCAATTTTTGCATTAAACGAATAAAGTGAAAGGTGCCATACAACAAACCAATATCTGTATTCGCGCTGATAAATATCGCGCCATCATGGTTATTGATCACATAGCCTTCATCACCTACCTTTTTAAGAGAAGGCAATAACCAATGTTCAGTATCTTGTAACTGACTTTTTGAGGCTATCACTAGTTTGGCTTTAGATGATTTGAATGTAGGTTGGATATTCAATAAACCCGTTGCTGCGAGTTGTAATTCTTGTTGAATAATATCCGCTGTTTTTGACTTACTTCTAAGATCTATATGTTGCAGATAACCTTTGTACTGTTGGCTTTTTTGACTGTTATTTAAGCCATCGTATTTCATCCATAAGCGATAACCATCCTCGCCATTAAAAGCCGATTTGGCAGACGCGACGCCTGCAAGGACTAAAAAATTTAACATCAAGATTACAACAAAAACAGATCTCATCACTTAAGTGACCTCATACAAAGTTTAAAATACATTATTCAATTAGCAGTTTTGCAATAAGTTAACATATTCATAGACTTGCAAACCTTGCTTCACGATGTTTCGTTATTGCTAAACTACAAAACGTAAAATGAACAGTTAGGCAATGTAATTATACTGATATGAGCTTCTCCTTAACCTCAGAAAAGTAGGTATGACAATGGAAAAAAGAACCTTAGGCAAAAGTAATTTAAGCGCCTCCGTTATCGGATTGGGGTGTTGGCAATTAGGCGGAGATTTTGGTCCATCAGGGGTCGAAAACACTCAAGAAATATTACAAGCAGCTGACAGTAATGGTATTACCTTTTGGGACACCGCCGATGTATATGGTGCGGGTAAAAGTGAACAAGCTATAGGTGATTGGACTCAACAACACTTGAAACCTAGAGTTTTGGCATCAAAGGTAGGGCGTGACGGCTCTCTTTATCCAGACGGTTATAGCGCCGTCAACGTTATGAGAAGTATTGAAGCGTCGTTAACTCGATTGCAAGTCGACAGCTTAGATTTAGTCCAATTGCACTGCGTGCCGCCTAAAGAATTACAACAAGATAATATTTGGAATATTCTAGAAGATTGTCGTTCGCAAGGACTTATCAAACACTATGGTGCAAGTGTTGAAACCATTGAAGAAGGTTTGCTGTGTATAGACAAACCTGGGCTGACGTCTGTACAGATTATTTTTAATATCTTTCGCCAAGATGCTATTCAACAATTACTGCCAAAAGCAAAGTCTACAGATGTAGGCATTATTGTCAGACTGCCACTAGCAAGCGGATTATTGAGTGGTAAATTTGGACTACAAGCTAACTTTAGTGAAAACGACCACAGAAACTTCAACAAAGATGGCAAGTTTTTCAATGTAGGCGAAACCTTTTCGGGCTTACCTTATGAAAAAGGCGTGCAGTTGGCAGAAACGTTAAAATCATTGGTGCCAAATGACATTGCGTTGTCTCAATTAGCACTTAGGTGGATCATAGATCACCCAGAAGTCACCACTGTCATTGCTGGTTCAAGCTCTGCTCAACAAGTGCAACAAAATGCCAGTGTGGCTAGTTTACCGCCTTTGAGTAAAGACTTGCATCAAGCTTTGTTTACATTTTATATGCAGGATGTTAAACAGCATATTAGAGGCAGTATTTAATTCGATGTCTAAACTCAAAAGGTGGTTGCATGGCAACCACCTTTTACATCCCTAAAGGGAGCATTGAGTCCTATTTGTTCGGTGTTCTTGCATAAACAAGGTGCGACCTTTACTCTTGAAACTTCAAAATTTATGACGTGAAAAGAATCTTTTATGTTTAGTCCTATCCGTTTAATTACTCTGCTTGGATTTATTTTTTGTTTAACGCCTAAATTTGCACAAGCCACAGACACCTCTGCCTCAGTGCCTGCTCATTTAAAAACGATCAAAGCTCACTCAATTCAAAAAGTGTCGACTTCACGTAAAACCTTATTGTCGAAAAAATCAGGCGCAGTCAATTACCGTTTTGCACTTAATTTACGCCAAGCGTCTATCGATATTGGTGTCGATAAGGTTGTGCAAAATAAGTCTGGAACACGCTCATTTTCGTCGTCATTTAAGACAGATAATAAAGATTGGAAACTCATTTATACCCAAGGTCAAAGTAGTGGTTTTGGTGAGTTATTTGGTAACGGGCAACATTTGTTGATAGAACAGCGTGGTGAAAAAGTGTTTGCTGTGGATTTAGGATTATCTGGCTTAACGCCGGGTCTTTATGAAAATGATGTGGTGGGAGAGCTAACCGCTTCTAAAGCATTTGGAAAAAGCCTGAATCAAGAGGCTATAAAAGATGAACTAGTTGTAGTCGACCTCATGCTTTTGTTTACTCAGAACATAGTCGATACCTTCCCCGGAGACATGACCCAAACGTTAATGGAATATGTCGTTTTCAAAGCCAACCAGACGTTTTTTGATAGCGGTATCAATATGCGTTTACGCCTTGTACATAGTCAGTTTGTTGATTATCCCAACCCGTCAAGCATAGTTGCGCTCAATCAGTTGCGTGATGCATTAGATGACAGTTCAAGTACCAGTACCGAGCCATCGTTGGCAAATGTGGCTAGTCTGAGAGATACCTTTGGAGCTGATGTGGTGTCTATGATCCGTACCCATGATCTAAATGAACGGGAAGTGTGCGGCATTGCTATGTTCCCCAATCCTGACGTCGACTATTTGGTTAACGTAAGCAATGTAGGTATTAGCGGTGGTTCAAATTGTCTTGATACCTTTACCCACGAAATTGGGCATAACTTTGGGGCAGGGCATCAGCGGGTAAATGGTAATTCCCAAGGTGCAGAGTCTGCGGCCGGTGCGTTGGTTGTGCGAGGCAAGTTTAATACTATGATGAGTTCAATTGGCACCGGTGATATCAATCGTGACTATGGGTTAGCGATTTTTTCTAATCCAGACATTATTTGTGCATCGGTGTCTTGTGGTGATGTGTTTGTGGCGAATAATGCTGCAACGATGAACAACTTTACACCTACAAATGCGGCACTTCGAGTAGCAATAAGTGAAACAGAAGTACCCTCGCTTTTGCCAAGTGTCACTGACCTCGACGGTGACACTGTATTTGATGACATTGATGTATTTCCATTTGATCCAACTGAGTTTTTAGACTCAGATTTGGACGGAGTCGGCGACAATCAAGATGCTTTTCCAGAGGATTTTAACGAACAATTAGACAGTGATATGGATGGCATTGGCAATAATGCTGATGAGGATGATGATAATGACGGTACCGACGACTTTGCCGATGCTTTGCCTCTCGACCCAACAGAAACAGTGGATGTCGATGCTGATGGAGTAGGGGCGAATTCAGATCAGCTAGACAACGATTTTCAAGAAACCAAAGATAATGACCAAGATAGCTTAGGTGACCGAGCAGATCTTGACGATGACAATGACGGTGTGCCTGATTACTTTCAACCGACTCTTTTAGTTAACACCGAAGCTTGGGTGGTGAGTGCCGGTAGCGACAATATTTTGCGATATAACAGTCAAACTGGCACCTTTATAGCGAGTTTATTAGACGTGCCGGCAGGTGGCTTTTCATTTCGTTCGGATGCGATTTTATCGAATGCTCAGCAACTACATTTTATTGCCTTTAGCGACGTACTGGCTTTTGACCGACAAACTAATTCAATTAGAACGGTAATTGATCGTAGCGAACTGAGTACCAATTTCCCTGCACATTTGGCCTTTCAAGATGAGACTAAGTTACTGGTTAACAATGGTTTAGGCACCAGTAATGTTCAAACCTTTAGTTTATCTGCAACGGGTAATTTGTTTGGTGATTCCACCAATGATTCAAATGTTTGGCGAGATTTTGTAATACTAAACGATAACAGGCTTATCATCGCCGAAAGAAATACCAATAGGTTATTGGCGCTTAGCGTGGATAATTTAACGGCTGCACCACAAGTCTTCAGTAGCCAAGGTATTAATAAACCAGAGCACTTAGCCGTTGACAGCGACGGCAATATCTATGTGACCAATGCGGGCAGCAAAGACCTGAGTCAGTTTGATAGCAGCGGTAACTTTGTGCGCAAGATTATTAGTGCGGGTAGTGGCGGGCTAGGTCAACCCAGCTGTTTAAGCATAGGGCCTGATGGCAATATTTATATCTGTAGCGGTGATACTGATCAAGTGCTCAAATATGATGGCGCATCGGGTGTCTTCTTAAGTGTCTTTATAGAAACAGGCGCTGGTGGCCTAAATCAACCTGTAAGCTTAGTGTTTGCTGGGTTACCACAAGATGAATTTAGATTAGATGGAGAGCATGATTCAGATGGTGACTTAGTCAATAATATTGATGACGCCTTTCCATTGGATGCAACAGAAAGTGTTGATACTGATAATGATGGCACCGGCAATAATGCAGATACCGACGACGATAATGACAATTTACCTGATACCTATGAAACGGCTAACAATTTAAATCCACTTGATGCTAGCGACGCCCAACAAGATGCGGATAATGATGGCAGCAGTAACCTTATAGAGTTCCAAGCTGGCACCGATCCTAACGATCTGAATTCCAAACCAATAGTTGCTGAAGTGCCACAAAACAGTAACGGTGGTGGCAGTATTGGGTTGTTATGGTTGTTGTTTGTTTTAAGCCTAATATTAATGCGACACAGAATAATTAGGAAGAATGGGTATAAACACTAGGTCATTCTAGCCTTTGTTTAAACTCTTCCTTATAGCGTCTTGATAAGGCCACTACGCTGCCATTTTTTAAACTAATCTCGCCATCACCACTTGGCTGGTAACTAATGTGATCTATGGCTGCAAAATTAACCGCATAAGAACGGTGAGTACGGCAGAAACCTTTTTCAGCCAGTCGTTTAGTTAAGTCGGCTAACGTAGAGCGCAACGGGTAGATGCGACCATCGCTGTGTAAATTAACGTAGTTGCCTGCTGATTCCATCCATTCGATGTTCTGTACTTTGACTAAAAATTCTCGGTCGAGTTTTTTGACTAGTAGATGGTCAGGTACTTGAGTTGTTGCTTGTTGTTCTGGTTCGGCGTCTATCAGATTGGCTTCGCCTTTGAGGCGACTGTATACGAATTGATAGAGTTGATAAGAAAGTAAGAAAAACGCATATCCCCACACATCTTTACGGTATTCGTAAATGAATTCACGCAAGATTGGCCCAAAGTCGTAATTACTATCGGCAGTCCAGTAGGCGATTTCTCTTAACGAGACCATGATGCCCACATGTAATATCGAAAACAGCAGTGACGCAACTAAGTGTTTGCCGAGTTGGCTTTTAACCTGAGTGAGCTTTAACGGAGTGCGTTGCCAAAACATGGCCAGAAAAGGTAGTAATATCAATACGCTTATGGCTCTGGAATACTCCCACACAAAGGGCTCTATAATATGAAAGTTTGCGACGCCATCTCGGGTTTCTTCCATCCAAACAGAGGTTGCGTTTATTGTGCTGTTAATTAAAAAATAGGCGATCAGCAATAAATAAATGTAGCGAGCTTTATGCTGCTCAAAACGTTCAAACCATGTCATTTGTTTTTATCCCTGTTATCCACCGCTTGTCCTCATTTTGTCACTATTGGTCGTTTGACCCTATCAAACCTGTTAACTCATCTTCATCATCTAATCGATTATTTAACCTCAGAGGGAAATATGACTCAAGTAATAGATCAAAGACGTTATGACATCGATTGGTTGCGAACCTTGGCATTTATTGTGTTAATCCTATATCACGTGGGTATGTATTACGTGGCAGATTGGGGCTGGCATATTAAAAGTACTGAGCAAAGTGTGTGGTTGCAGAATGTGATGTTGTTAACTAATCCTTGGCGCATGTCTTTGTTATTTTTTATTTCTGCAATGGCCATGTCTTTAGTGATGAGCCGTGACAAATTTAGTGCTTTTAGTTTAGTCAAAATACGCTCGAAACGGTTATTGGTCCCCTTAGTTTTTGCCATGATTGTTGTGGTGCCTCCTCAGTTGTTTTATGAGTTAAAGCAATTTTATGGTTTTACGGATGGGTATGTTGTTTTCATGCAACAATATTTGGATATCAATACACAATTGGCTCCACAGAAACAAAGCCCTATTGGTCTGTTAACTTGGAATCATCTATGGTTTTTGCCGTACTTGTGGTGCTACAGCATTTTACTGCTATTGATTTATCCACTATTTGCAAGGGTATGCAAATACAAAATAACCAGCAAAACTCCTGCTTGGTTGGCTTTAGTTATTTTGTTGTTAGGGACTGCTGTTATTCGTTTACTTTTAAGTAAAGACTTCCCGGTAACCCATGCATTGGTAGACGATTGGTTCAATCACGCCCACTACTTTTGGGTGTTTGTAGCGGGGTTTATGCTGCCACGTGTACCACACTTGTGGCAGCGACTAGTGGACTGTCGCAGAGTTTTGTTGATACTGGCGTTGATAGGTTACGTATGGCTGTTAATGGACAGGCAAGGCTGGCTGAATGTAGGGCAAGAATTGGACGAGTTATGGCTTATTCAGTTTACCCACAATATCTTAATAAGCATTAATCATTGGGCTTGGATATTGGCAGTTATTGGCTACGCTGGGCGTTATCTACAGTTTTCGAATGGATTTATACGTTACGCTAATCAGGCTATTTTACCTTGGTATATTTTGCATCAAACTTTGATTGTTATCTTTGCGGTGTATTTATCAAGGTGGCATTTGCCTATTGGAATTGAAGCTTTACTATTAGTATTTGGTACGTTTTTAGGCTGTTGGCTGGGTTATGAGATAGTGTGCAAAAGCCGATTGTTGAAACCTTTTTTCGGCGTGAAATGACACAAAAAAATGCAATAGTGGAATTGGTATGAAAGCCTAGGCACAATGAGTGAGTACTAAGTTAATCTCACTTTTAGGAATGGTTTATGACTCGGTTTTCATTTATTCGTCACCTCATACCGCTAGTATTATTGTTATGTACTGATATCCAAGCAGCGACAACTGTTATTAAAGCCGGCTACGTTTTAGATGTGCAGTCAGGAAAGTGGCAGTAGAACCGACTGATTTTCATCGATGATGAACGTATCAGCAGTATTCAATCGGCAAGTGCAGCCATACCTGATGGTGCAACTGTGATTGACTTGAGTAAGCAATACATCCTGCCAGGTTTTATGGATATGCATACTCATCTTATGGGGTATTTGGATAAAAACTTCTTTGCTGGTTTGTTTCAATCACCACACCGCGCGGTGATTGGTGGTGTAGTCAACGCTGAAAAAACCTTGATGGCAGGTTTTACTGTTGTCAGAGATGTAGGGTCGCCTGACTATATGGATGTGGCATTACGTAATTCTATTAACGCTGGCGAAGTGCCAGGGCCAAGGATAGCCGCATCAGGGCCTGCTTTAGGTATAACCGGTGGGCATTGTGACAATAACTCTCTTAATCATTCGTTTAAATCTAAAGCCGACGGTGTGGCTGATGGCCCTTGGGCTGTGCGTGAAATGGTGCGCAAGAACGTTAAGTATGGTGTTGATTTAATTAAGTTTTGTGCCACAGGTGGGGTGTTTTCTAAAGGCACAAAAGTGGGTATGCGCCAATACACGCTCGAAGAAATGCAGGCCATAGTTGATGAAGCACACACCCATGGAAAAATCGTTGCTGCCCATGCGCATGGCACCGAAGGCATTAAATTTGCCATTCAGGCAGGGGTGGATTCAATCGAACACGCTAGCTTCTTAGATAAAGAAACCATTAAGTTAGCTAAAAAAATGGGTACCAGTTTTTCTATGGATATCTACAACACCGAATATACGCTGTCCAAAGGTGCTGAAAACGGTGTGCCAGAAGAAAACATAAACAAAGAGCGAGAAGTGGGCACACGCCAGCGTGAAAGTTTTAGCATGGCAGTCAAAGCAGGTGCAAAAATGGTGTTTGGCTCTGACGCAGCTGTTTATCCCCATGGAGATAACGGCAAGCAGTTTTCGCGTATGGTTAAATTTGGTATGACGCCTTTACAAGCCATTCAAGCTGCCACTATTAATTCAGCTGATTTGCTCAATTGGCAAAAAGATGTGGGCAGTATCAACAAAGGTAAATATGCGGATATTGTGGCAGTTAGCACTAACCCTCTTAAGGATATTACTGTACTTGAAACCGTTGAATTTGTGATGAAGGGGGGCTTGGTTTATAAGCAGTGAATGTATAAAAATGAGCAGCTGCGAAGGAGTATATCTTTAGTCAAAGAAGAACAAGGTAACCCTGTGGTTAGTCACTCAAGTTGATATGGGTGTTATTGCTATATAAACGCTTTAAAATAAAATCTAACATCTGTTTTTGTTCGATTAAGTGGTTTTCACCAAAGTTATTGGTTGAACGTTCTGCTTCAATATTGATGTATCGAATACCCAATTTTTGCGCGTAAACCGATAAAGACCCATCGTCTTCAGATGGGTCAGTCACTACTTGAGGATGTTGTAATACCGCATTCCAGCCATTTTGCTTTAAGGCATTAAAATCTTGAAATTCGGTGACAAAAAATAAATTGTCTTCATCCCTGTGTTGTTTGCTCACAGCAATGATAGACGAGTCGCCATTGGCTAGTTTTTGTTGGTACTGCGTAATAGAGACATTACCAATGCCTTGTTTATTGTCTCCCAAATATCCTTGAGTATTGTTGTGTATAGCGACCCATTGTCGTGATGGGTCCGTGCCACCTAAGTGGCTGATAATGAGTTCAGACAACGCAGCTGAAAGGCGCATCGCTCTGTGAAACACATACGTATTCGTGCGTAATTTAGGGTTGTGTTTGATGATGTTATTGCGCCTGCCTTGCTTCGTAAAAATACGATTGGGGTCAAGTTTGACTTCAAAAGGGTCAATGTCGAAGCGTAACAAACGTTTGCCGTCTTGGCGCAATATGACAAACACCCCACCACGTTCAATGATTTGTTGGGTGACATAATCATTCACCACGTTTTCGTTTTCGTGTGGAGCAAAAAATGCCCAATTGGGATTACCAGCAGCTTGACCAACCACTTTAAGTTTTATGTTGGGCTGCGAAGGAAAGATAATCACTTGGCTTAGAAGGAGAAAAAGAAAGTTCACGTTTAGATTATTGACTAATTTTAAATACGAATAAGAGCGCTAAATTAACAAATTTGATGATCTGATACAAAGAAAACCTATTGCTGATTATCGAACCTTGCACAATTTTTTAGTTTATTTCTTAATGAGCATAATCGTTTTTCAAAAACTGCTTAGATTCTGCCAAAGACGGCATCTCCATTTAGACATTTGATTGACCTAGGGTTATTTGGTTAGACATGTCTATTCTGCGCAAAGAAATTACTCTGAAAGATATTGTTTGTTTACGCTTTTTAGTCTGTAACCCCATAGATTGGAACTACTGCTATGTTACGGATTATTACGTTTTTTACGCTTATCTTTTTTACAACTCTGACTTTTGCCCAAGTAGCGCCAGAAACAGACGAGTTACCTTTGATGTCACAATGGCAGCTATACAATGAGGAAGGGCTGTTAGTTAAGTCGTCGAATTTTCTGGGCAACCCACTGGTGATCCATTTTTGGGCGACTTGGTGTCCATATTGTAAAAAGCTGCAACCCGGCTTAGATCGGCTTTATCAAAAGTATCAAGCTGATGGCTTGCAAATGATTGCCGTAAGCATCAGAGAAGACGAAGGAGCCACTCCACAAAAAGAGTTAGAGGGCAGAGGCATGAGTTTTAAAACCCTGGTCAATGGTACTGATATGGCTAGAAACTTATTTAATGTGAACGGCACGCCCACTACGGTATTTATAGATAAAACTGGGCACATTGTTGGCAGCACACGTACATCAGACCCCAGTGATCCGCGTTTAGAAAAAATCGTAGACTATATAGTTGAAAATTAAGAACGAAGCTTAGGTCTTTTTTTTCCTAGTTTGTATTTGATTTTTTGCAAGCCTGTGGATAAAAACTGCCAAGCCTCATCACCTTTTAATTGGGTAAAATGTACCCCGCCTAAATAGCCAAGGTAAGCAGCGGCTATCCAGATAAAGCCGTTATTCACATCGACATATTTAGGTAATGTTTGAAACCAAATAAAAGCCGCAACGATATTCATGATGGAATTGACAAACAGGTCAACCAGGAACTGAATGCTGAAGGTGAATTGCCAATGGGTTACATCAATTATTTTGCCGAAAAATGCCAGTATTTCGACAACTTCAATAATCATATAGGTAAATAGAGCCATGGTGCCGTAGAAGCCGCCTCCGAAGAATAACAGCTTGTTATACAGTAAATCACCGCCTTTTCGTTTGTGAAAAAACGGTTCATTTTCTTGATGCTCTTGTTCTATTTTTGTTTCTTCGAACTGCTTATTTTGCTTAGCGAGTTTTTTGGCTTGTTTGATTTCATCACGTTTCTTTTTGAATTGAGCTTGCAGATCTTTAACGTCTGAAAATCTGGGCAACCGCCCACTGACGATCGACCATTGCACAGTCAAAAACGTAAAGCAGGCAATAGGTAACGCACCGAAGACTATAGCTCTTATCGTTTCTATAATGATCAAAATAACTCCCCAGTTTTATGCCAAGTTTTAAAGCTTGAAAATAGAATAAACCATCTTCTAGATTTATTCATCGAGAAGTCGAAGAGGGTGTTTGCCATTTACCATACCCATAAAAGGAGGATAAATTGAATAACCAACCAAAGAGCGTAACTCTGGAGACAACGCACGTACAATATCTTTGTCTAACTCTAACAAGTAGTTTTCTTGTTGGCGCATAAAAGCTTCGCAATATTGATGAGTAACAGCAAGTCTTGGGGCGTTTGATTGATTTGCGCCTCCTGAATGCCAAGTTGTACCAAGGAAAAATATCACCGAGCCAGCAGGCATGATTGCTTTGATGGTTTTTTCGGTAGTTGGCACTTGCTGACCGTCCCATTCATGGCTCTTAGGAACAACAACGGTAGCACCATTTTCTTCGGTAAAAGCATCGATAGCCCAAATACTCGCAGCGCCTAAGGCAGGTCTTGGTCGAGGGATTTGATAAAACGAATCATCAAAATGAAATGCTTGTTGGCTTTCTCCGGGTAAGATATTAATCACCTGACTTTGGCTCAGTAGATAATTTGGTCTAAACAATAAATCCATTAATCCAAGTATTCTAGGGTGGTCTGCTAACCTATCTATACACCTTGTCTTGCCCAAAACATTGTATATTCTTTGGGTTTTTTCACCCTCAAAATTATTTCTACCCGTGTGGCTCATTAAAGGCATACATTCGTCTTTGATTTGAGCGCATTGACTAGGGGTAATGAGGTTTTCAATTATCACATAACCATCAGACATTAACCTATTAAAGTCTTGGGTGATTAACGCCGATGTGCGCTCTGGTGATGGCTGCAACTGTTTGAATGTTTTTGCAAGATCTTTACCCGTATAGTTCTTAATTGCCCCTTCTATTTTCAAAATGAGAGTCTCCTACTGTAAGGTAAAAAATGGTCTTAGCTGTTATCTGAGCCTAACATTATTCTTTAACACCATATAAGATCTCTAAAGATTTCTTATATTCAGTCAAAGGTAGCATACCCATTTGGGATCTTAGTTGATCTACGCTGTCTTCATTTTCAATTTTGAAAAACACTAATTTGCCGCCTATTACATTTGCTTGTGTACCAAAAACTTGATTTTTACCTTGAGCGATGGACACCTTATCAGTAAAAATCGCCACTGCTTCACCACTTAGACCTTGCTTATCCATATAAGATTGAATAATAAAGGGCAGCATATTTTGCTGAAAGCTTAAATTATTTGAATGATTAACTAACCTAAAAGCGGCTTTTACACCTGCCTCTGTGACTTGTTCTTTGCTCGGCCAACCTTGCAGCTGGACAATTTGATTCAGAGTTTGAGTGTGTAATTGGGTGATTTTAGTTGCCATGTTTTTTAATACTTCAGTGGCGTTACTTTTTTGTCTTGTTTGTATTTGTTGGCTTTGCTGGGCCATATTCAGTAGCTGCTGTTGCAACTCAGGTTTGGTTTGTGCCGAAACAGGAAAAGTAAAAACAAGTGTGCACAGTAGTGCTAACAGTAAAAGCATATAACGCATTATTAAGAGATCTCTTGGTGAAATACTGAAGCAGGGCTGTTGTGGTGTCTGGCCCACAGCGACGAAACTGCCTAGGGTCGTCAAAACCGCAAGGTCTTGCTACTTCTTCAATTTTTAAGTGTGATGATTATATACCCATATCACCTCAAAATGCGCGTTTCAGAACGACTCGGGCGTTTCAATTCGAGGCGCGTCAATGACTGAATGTAGACGTTAGATTAATGATATGCGTTGCGGGTAAACAAGCTCTTCATCACGACAAGCTGAGTACACTGGTTTATAACGTATTCCATTGTTGCCGTAATCCAATCACATGCACCATAGCAATAATTAAACAAATCACAGAACTCCAAACCCAAAACTCAGGACTTCGTCCTAGGGGGCTAGAAACAAAATAAAACCCTGCAAGACCGCGTATAAGATATATAGCTGTGATAACAATCAAAGCCAAGCGCATAAGGGGTAAACGCCCTATTATTCCAGCAGCAGAAAATGCGTAAAGCGACCACAGAGATAACACAACAACAATAACTGAGGTAATGATAGTAGGCTTGATCATTCCTTGTTCAGCCATACTGGCCATTTGTTCGCCAGCGCCAAAAAAGCGATACCAGGGTGCACCGAAGACAATGCAACCAATATGCATTAAAGCCGCCATCCCGCTTAAACAACCCGCAACAACTAGGTAATAATTCACCACATGCTCCATTTTTACCTTATTAAGCATTTGATCAGGTTACTATTAAATGATCCCGCAATACACCATAATCAATTAATGCAATGTCAAAGGTAGCGCGTTTTGAAGCACCATATTATTAGAGTGACCCAATCTATCAAGCGCCAAAACTCTGTGATAAAACACAAGGCGCTCATTCCTCTCAAACAGAGTTTGTTAGCGGTTAAGCACAGTCTGGCTCAGGAAAGCCGTGAGACAAAGGTTATGCTAGTGACCTATAAACGATTCATCAAAGGCCAAGCCAGTAAGCTAGAAATGCAAGAAGCCCATAGACAATTTGTAGATGTCATTCGTGGTCTAGGGTTAGGTGTACTCGCAGTGCTGCCATTTTCACCCATCACTTTACCTTTTATTGTCAAATTAGGGGAAAAGATAGGAGTAAATGTATTACCCAGTGCATTTATGAAAGATTTGCAGGAAGAAGACATTATTGAAATCCAATAGGAAATTGAAGTGTTAGTTGAGACAGATCGTGAGCTCTCCTCTACTGACAACAAAGCATAACTACTTTTATCTAGTAAGGTGTTAACCAATTACGTTGGTTTATTTGTTTCATTTTATGGCAACAGGTGTGACGTTGCTGACCTATTGATATCGATTTTTAATCGTCATTAATAAATCACCCCATCTTAAGAAGGCAAATAAATCGACCATGCCAATTTCATCGCTGGTGGCTCCGCCACTGCTTTTCCGCCTTTAAAGTTTCAGCAAAAAATGGCTTATTCTTAGGGCAAATGACAGGGAAGTCATTTGAGTAGTGTACATAATTTGTATTGGTCACTGGCACTTCCATGATGATATGAACCCAATCTCGACTTCCTTGTCGAGATGTTCAACTGGGCGAAGCCGTGCTTCTAAAGAATCCAGTTTCACCCTAGGATAAGCCATTTTTTGCGGTTAAAAACTTTAGTAGCGGCGGCTTCTTTTTGGTTACTTTATTCTTAGCTGTAGAAGAAAAAGTAACTGGCTCGAAAGGATTCTAGACAATAACCATCACAGTCGATGGCGCGCAGCGTGCTTTTAATATTGTATGAATCGATAGGGTGAATCGATAGGGTCAGAGCGGTTGATATAAATTACAAGAAAACACATTGTAGGAATGCAAAACGGGATAAAGGGGCCGTATTCCTTTAAAGTATCTTGTGGCAGAGTCTGAGCGCTAACTAGGCACCCATCGTAAAGAGAAACATAGTTCATGCTCATGCTGGGCGTACATAAGTTACTACAACGAAAAATAAAGCGTTATATTCAAGGAGTTTAAATTGAGCAATTGGAGTCTCGCAAAAACATTTCAATATCAAGGGCGGGAAGTTAAGTACGGTATTAAAGGTGAGGGAGAGCCTCTAATTTTGGTACATGGTACACCTTGGTCGTCTTTCAACTTGAGGCATTTGATTCATGACTTGGCCTGTCATTATAAGGTTTACTACTTTGATCTGCTTGGGTATGGAGAATCAGATAAAAGTGAAGCGGATGTTTCTCTTGGAATACAGAATAAGTTACTAGACGCTTTAATTGAACACTGGGAATTGGACTCGCCTTTTATTGTCGGTCATGATTTCGGTGGCACGACAGTGTTGAGAAATCATATCTTAGATAAGCGTAGCTATAAAAAGATTGTTGTCATTGACCCTGTTGCATTGTCTCCCTGGGGATCGCCATTCTTTAAGCATATCGAAAAACATGAAAGTGCTTTTTCTGGCGTGCCCGATTACATTCATTCTGCAATAGTTGAAGCTTATGTAAAAACAGCAGCACACCAAAAACTTGATCAAGAAACAATCGATGGAATTTTAGCACCATGGAGCGGAGAGCAGGGGAAATCAGCATTTTATAGACAAATTGCCCAAGCCGACTCAATTTTTACTGATCAATTTCAAGAAAAATTTAACGAGGTAAATGCGCCAGTTCTCATATTATGGGGTGAAGAAGACCAATGGATACCGTGCAAGCAGGCTTATTTACTTCAAAGTAAAATAGAAGGTTCCAAACTTGTGATTGAAGAGGCCCCAACAGTGTTATCTACCGAGATCAGAGCGTTCTTCGAGAGCTGAATATAATCGGGTAGCCGGAGATCCTGTTGATCCACATCGTCTTCTAACTATTTTCGCTTTTGAGGCTCAATTAGTATTTTTGGCTATCTGAAAATGCTTTCAAATATTTGAGCGAAAAACGGACAAAAAAAATTGTGAGGTAGTTTGGGAAAATCGATAGGGTCAGAGCGGTTGATATAAATTATAAGAAAACACATTTTAGGAATGCAAAACAATCGGCTTTGCCGATAACCGCTTTGGTGGCTCCGCCACTGCTCTTACGCATTTAAAGTTTCAGCACAAAAAGGCTTATTTTAGGGGCAAATGGCAAGGATGCAATTTGAGTGGAAGTTGGAGGGATACATTTATAACGACGCTAAAATAAGCCTTTTTGTGCGGTTAAAAACTTTAGTAGCGAGCGGCGTTTTCTGGATACTCTTTTTCGCTGTTGTAAAAGAGTATCTGGCTCGAAGGGATTCGAGACAAAAACCTTCACGGATGAAGGCGCGTAGCGAGATTTTTATATTTTTCGCAGCATTAAAGCATGCGCTGACGCTTACCAGCATCCATGCTGTTTTTCGATTGGCATCCTTGCCAAACGACCCACTTTTTTTCTACAGCCAAAAAAAGTAGGCAAAAAAGGCCGCTCGCCAGACTATGTTCTTCATCCAATTATTTTTGATATTTAGCAGGTCGTCACAATGTGCTCCCGGCACTCTGCGACTCAATTTGCATCCCTGCAAATTGACCTACGAAATATCAAAAATAATTGGCGAACATAAATGCGAGGGGAAAATCAAAAGAATCGGCTTTGCCGACAAAAGGGGTTAGCTGAGCTTTATAAAAAGAGTCACTTGTATGGAAGGATTCAACTTAAAGAGATAATTTTCAGGCACAGCATCAAGCTGTGCCTGAATAACAGTTACTGACTAGCACCCTCCGCTTTCGCTTCAGTGCTTTTTTTCTTAGCAGGATCATATTTAGCAAACCAACCCATAATATTATCGGTTTTGCTGATCAAGCGGCTAGGACGAGAAGCAATATAATGCGGTGCACTGGGCACACGTATTAACGCCGTATCGACTTCTAACATTTTTAAGGCTGTGTAATATTGCTCTGCTTCCCATGCTGGGGTGCGGAAATCTTCTTCGCCTACCATCAGCAGAGTGGGGGTTTTCACTTTATCCACATAACGAATGGGCGAGCGTTTAAGAAATGCTTCTGGGTCTGCCCAAGGGTCGGCACGTACCCAGTGCCTACGCACATATTGACCAATATCAGCTGCTAATGCCATTGTCATCCAGTTGATGACCGGTTTTATAGAAGCGGCTGCAGCGAAACGTTGGGTTTTAGTGGTGATCCAAGCCGTTAAAATGCCGCCACCTGAACCGCCGGTAACAAATAAACGCTCTGGGTCTGCGTATTTTTTGGCCACCACTTCGTCTACCACCGTCATTAAGTCATCGTAATCATACCCTGGGTAGGCTAAATCAATGGCCAGTGCAAACTCTTCACCATAACCAGTAGAGCCTCTTGGGTTAACCCACACTGTGACATAACCTTCGGCTGCATAACGTTGAATTTCACTGGCGAAAAAGGGCCCGTACATAGCATATGGCCCACCGTGTATTTCTAAGATCATGGGGTAGCTGCCATCGGCTTTAAAATCAGGTGGAAATGCGACCCATGCTTCTATTTCTTGACCGTCGTGTGACGATTTGACTTTGATTTCTTGAATAGGCGACATCTCAAGGTAGGGCAATACATCATCATTTAATGCGGTTAAGATTTGTTTGTTTTTGCCATTTAGACTAACTAAACCCACTTCAGCTGGGCGATCGCTGAATCCTGCGGTAAAAGCAATAACCGGCTTTTTACCTTTGCTCACTGAAAAGCTGCCATCGGCGTAGGGTCGGCCAATGGAAGTGCCACCAATATTGGTGACAACCTTAGTCTCTTTGCCCTTTAAGCTAATATTGAACAGGCTGAGGACGCCATGATCTTCAGATAACACCAATAGGCTTTTACCATTAGGTGCCCAAACAGTTTGACCTATGCTGCCGGCAAATTTCTCTGCTAATGGCCTAACATTTGAACCGTCAGCATCAATTAAATATAGGTCGTCTTGCTGGTACGACAGTGTTTTATCATCGTAGCCACGAAAAGCGATGGTTTCGCCGTTTGGCGAAACAACAGGGGAATGGTCTGGCCCATCCCGTGTGGTGAGTGGAGCAATGTTCAAATCGGCCAAATTTAGGGTATAGATCTCACTTTCGATAGGATCGAGATCTCTGTCTTTCGCCAAATTTCCCGTGAGTAGTAGTGTGTTATTACCCAACCACTGAGGAGATGCAAGGCCAGCGTCTTCAAAGGTGACTTGCCTAGGTGTACCACCGTTCACTGGAATGGTAAATATTTGACTGGCACCGTCTTGTAAATAACCAGCCCCATCAAAGCGAAATGTCATGTCGTCTATGACATTAAAAGGTTTATTCCAGTTAGCCCCTTTGGGTTGTTTAACAGGTTTAGCAAAAGAGGGTTTATCGGCCTCGACAAACATACTAAAGGCTAGTTGTTTGCCATTAGGTGACCACACTACGCCCGATGCACCTTTATGTAATTGAGCCAGTGAAAAACTCATACCTGAATCGATAAAGACTCTGCGTAATTCCGGCTTACCGTCATGGGAGCTATTAAATACTAGGCTTTTTCCATCAGGCGACCAGCGCGGCGAAGACGCATTTCTATCTGCGATTAATGGCCTGTTTGTGCCAGATTTAATATCTAATATCCATAATTTTCCGGCGTCTTGATCGGTCATCTGATCCATGCTTTGACGCACATAAACAATGGTTTTGCCGTCAGGAGACACTTGAGGATCGTTGGCGTATTCCATATCGAATACACGTTCAGCAGTAAATCGCTTTGATGGTGACTTATTGTCTGGATTGGCTAATATTGGGGCGGTTATGAAACTGAAAGATATCATTAACCAAAGGGTAGATAGTGAGCGCATAACATTTCCTTAAAATTTTATTTTGGAACTTTTATTTTGAAACTACTATATTTGAAAACTACAACCCGTTAGTCAGTCGGGTATCTCTGTTTTAAGCCAGCATACACTTTATCGCTGTAGTCACTTAGACTAATATCAAGACTGTTTAACACATCAACTAAATGTTCATTATCCTCACGGCCGTTCCATACTTTTTGGTAAGTGCCTGCTTTGTAACCATGATCTTGACGGAAGAAGTTCAACACGTTTTTGCCTACGTATTGGCGATACAATTCATCAGCGTCCATTTCTGCTTGTTCGACTATTTTCAGAAATAAAGGCACATCGAAACGTTTAGCAGCGCATAGGCCAGCCATGAGTTCTAAGTTGTCGAGAATGTCTTGTTCAGTAAACAAATAGTCTTTGCCATCAAAGGTTACTTGGCTGCGGTTCGAAGCAAGTTGTTCGGCGATAGTGTTGGCTGATTGTTGAATGTCACCTTTAAAACCAATAATGATGTCTGATAAGGCAAAGTGCCAAATATCAACCAGTTCCATTTGTAACTGGGGTAAATCTTTTTGTTGGGCTTTCCACCATTTCCAACCGTGATGCTCAATGCCTTCAACTGACTCAATCATGGCCGCACGTAAATACGCATAACCGGCGTTAAGCCAGTCAGGATTAACTTTTTTGTTCATGCCGTCTTGCAGAGATAACATAGTGGCGAGTTGGGTTGAGCTGAGCATAGTGGTGTTTGTCCTTTGATGTTTGTATTTGTTTTCTGAGATAGCAGTTAACTAGCAAGCATCAATAATATAGGGGCAATACAATCTTAACTAGCTGTTTTTGAGTCAATTTCAGTTAGATTTATTAGTGTGCCTTCATTGAGTGAGTAAATGTGCTGTGCCTTGTTAATCGTTTCTTGCCTGTGAGCAATCATAATGCGTGTCATGGGTAAATGTTGAATTTGTTCACTAATTTTTGTTTCGTTGTCTTTGTCTAAATGGCTGGTGGCTTCATCCATAAATAACACACAGGGTGATTGGTATAACGCTCGCGCTAACAATAAACGTTGCACTTGACCACCTGATAAATTAGAGCCCATATCACCCACTAATGAGTTATATCCCATGGTCATTTTGTTAATATCATCATGGATCGCCGCCATGTGTGCGCATTGTTCAATTTTTAAATAATTGGGTTGTGGGTCAAAAAAGCTAATATTATCCGCTATAGAACCCGCTAAAAGTGTGTCGTCCTGTATGACTGCTGCTATTTTCCGACGATAATTTTTAAGTCCTAGGTGCGTAATATCTTTACCGTCCAATAACACTTTTCCTGATGAAGGTTGAAGCAATCCCAACATGATTTTCATTAAGGTTGTTTTACCTGATCCCGATGGACCCGTTATGGCAATAGAGTCGCCCCCATTCAAGTGTAAATTTACATTGTTTAAGATAGGAGCCTGATCATCGCTGTAACTAAAGCAGATATTTTCTAAGGTTAATTGCCCTTTTGATTCGTCGTCTTCCCGGTTTGAAACTACCCCTTCTCGGTTAGCCTCTTGCTCTGTTAAAGCAATATCAGCAATACGATCTAAATGTAAGCGCATCATTTTAAATTGGATAATTTGTTCTATTAAATTAGTAAAGCGGCTGGTCAATTGACCTTTATAGGCAATAAACGCCAATACCATACCTACGGTTAAACTATTTGCCATGACCATAATTGCGGCAAAATAAATCACTAATACATTTTCTAAGCCAAATAAGAGTTTATTAAACGAATCAAAGCTAATATTTAAGCGGCCTAAACGGATTTCGCTATTAATGACTTCAGCATAACGATTTTGCCATATGCTTTGCCTTTGGGACTCATTGCCAAAAAGCTTTATGGTTTGCATACCACGAATATTCTCTAAAAAATTTGATTGCTCTTTGGCTGAGCTTTGGATCATTTCTTCAGTGGCTTGATGCAATGGACGGTAGAGTGCTAAACGCACAATGGTATACAACGCTATTGCAACAAGTACCACAGCAGTCAATTTTAGGGAATACAAAGCCATCATGATTAAAACAGTAATAGCCATTATTCCATCTACAAGAGTTTCAACAAAACCCGTGGTAATACGCTCACGTATATGCCCCAATGAGCCAAAACGAGAAACAATGTCACCAATATGTCGGGACTCAAAATAATTCATAGGTAAACGTAATAAATGCCTGAGTAAGTTAACACCCATCTGCATATTAAGTAGGCTAGATAGCCGCAAAATCAACCAACTTCTTACCGCGTTAGTTACCACTGAAATAATACAAATTAAGGCAAAACCAATAGCGAGTACCGTTAGCAAAGGTTTATCAAAACCAATCAGTACTTCGTCGACTACCCATTGCATATAATAAGGCGCCATCAGAGCAAACAGTTGTAAAACGATAGATAAACCTACCAACTTTATAAGCCCTGATTTTAAACCTGACATTGAACTCCACAATTGGGTGAATTTCATTTGGGCTTGTTCTTGTTTTATTTCAAACTTACTAGTTGGGGTAAGTTCGAGGCAAATTCCAGTGAAGTGTTTACTAAAGGCTTCAGCAGATAATGTAATTTTACCCACTGCGGGATCATTTACATAGAATTTTGCCGACTTTCCTTTTCCTGACACTTGGGTCAGCACAACAAAATGATTTAAATCCCAATGTAAAATGCACGGTGTTGCTAGTTTGTGTATTTCATCCATAGGGCATTGTAAGGCGCGACTTGCTAACCCTAAACTGTCACCTAAATCGATTAATTGTTGAAGATCCATGCCCTTTAAGTTGGCAGAGAAACGCTTGCGCATAGCAGGCATATCGAGTGTATGGCCATAAAAACTAGCAACCATTGCCACGGATGCTAAACCACATTCAGCTATTTCAGATTGTAAGATTAACGGAACTGATTGTGCCATTGAAAAATTCAATAGATTGGTTTGGCTGGAAATCATTTGAATATTTGATCACTTAAACCTATTTGCGGACATTCATTAAAAATAGCTGGGTAAAGGCATGCCATAAGCAATAGTATTTCTCTTTCTGTTTGACAATTAAATACATTATTTTTTGCAATGAATATGCAATACACACACTTCCTTTTTTTACTTCTTAGGATAGCCATTCTCATTTTTTTCTAAAATATGCAAAATCAATCAATGTGCCAACCACGACGAGCAATATAATCCACATTATGGGGATGCCAAACACACTTGCTCCTATTCCAATTGCCACTAGCGTTAATGTTATAAGGTTATTTTTCATCAGTTCTTAAACCACAGGTAAAGTTTTTATTCATAATTTTTTAAAGGAAAATATCGTGTTGTCAAATGTTCGTGGGAGCTGTTATAAAACAACAGTCCACCTAGGGATATAATACCCAAAATAGTAAGAGAAAATTTAAAGAATAGCAGCGCCATAGTACATAAAAAGATAGGTACGCTGTAAGAATAAAAATGATTTACTTCTATTGTTTTCCTACAACTCAAACAGGTTGAACCTGAGCTTAGTTCACCTATATCGACACTTTTATTGTTACAATTAGGACATGTTCTTAATACTCTAGTCATATTTAACGTCTCTATTTTTTATTAAGTAAATTAAGAGCCTCTAGTTTGTGTAATTTATAATAAAAGGAGGCAAGTAACCCTGCAATCCCAAACAGTATTATAAGCTTTATCCAATAGGAAAAAGCATCACTCATGAGCGCAAATGAAAAAGTTAATATCTCCAATGCATACCATATATATGTTTTGCGAATACTAGACATTATTTTTATCACCTCTATCTTTATTAATTCAATAACATTAGTTAATGCAATGAAAACTAAACTGATGTTAAAAGGGAAAACAGTCAACATCTACAACATTACTTAGCTATCTAAGTGGTCGGAGAACAACAGTATTAAGATAACGTATGTTTATATACTTCATCCGCATCGCCCCTTAATTTGTCACAATATGGGTATTTTCTATTAGTTTTTTTTGCTCTTTGTATTAATACTAATAAAAAATTAAAGTTATCAAGGAAATCCTTTTCCTTGTTCTCTTTAGTCGTCTTTCTTTGTAGGTTTAGGGCCATATGCTTCTGCTGCACTATAAACAGCCACTATAGTCCCAACTCTAGATATAACCCAAGCACCTAGAGTGCGCGCTGCAGCATGTCCAGCTATTGCAACCGCAACCCCAATAAGTGGTACAACCCCACCATTTACTTCTTTTATCTCACTTAAGTTTAATTCACGCATAATGTTATACTCCAAATATCTAACCTTTCTTTAAATAAAGAGTGTTGGGTTGTTAATTTGCCAACTCAATATGAGTTGACGATTAATACGGCTGACTTTAGTTGTTCTCGCTAAAGGTTGACTAAAGTCGGCCACTCTATTTTCCAAAAAGGTGATTGGTTTTAATTCATCACCTCATCAGAAAAATTCTTTTAATGAATTAACTCACTCTGCCTCTTAAGCTATATATAGGCTCAAGTAACCATTCGATTAAGGTGCGTTGCTCTAACATAATATCGGCCTCAAACAACATACCGCTTTTTAAATTGAACGCTTTGCCGAAGGCTAACATTTGCTGTTGGTTTAGTTTGGCGCGCAAACGGTAAACCGGCTCTTGTAGGGCGATAGGCAATTGGATTTCGTTTGGGTTAATTAATGCCTGATCGATACGGGTTATTTGACTTTCGATAAAACCAAAACGTTGATAGGGAAAGGCATCAAAGCGTAAACGGGTAGTATTGCCTACTTGCACAAAACCCGCTGAGCGTGTGGGTAGTAATAATTCGGCAATCAGCTCTGAGCCTTGGGGCAGAATATGCAGTAACGGTTTCGTTGCGCTGAGTGTTTCGCCTTCCACAACTTGTATGCTGGTGACAATTCCGCTATTGCTGGCGGTAACTGTATATTGGTGATTACTGTTTACTTGCGCTAATTGTCGCTGGAGGTCGGCTTGTTGACGTTTAAGGTTGTTGATCCGCAATGCATATTGCTGGGGAATATTGGTTTGGTTAAAAGCCACTTGGTTTGAGTCGTTTTCTTGTTGTAACAATAATCGTGCAATATTTTGTTTTTCTTGTTTGGCTTCAAGCAGTGCTTGTTGTTGCTGGTCTTTTTCTACGCTTGTAACAAACCCTTGTTGGTTAAGTTGTTTTAATTGCTTTTTTTGCGCTTCTAAAATAGTGAGCTTTTCGTTGGCTAATTGGTATTGACTTTTAAGTGCCCAGCGCTGCTTTTTTAGGGCTTGTTATTGATCATCTAGATTGGCGATTTCTTGCTGTCTAAGTTGTTGATGTTGTTTGATTTCATCATCTAGCAGCTGTGTTTGCTGATGCAATTGCGCAATTAATTGGGTGCTTAAATCAATGCCTTGGCTATTGTTTTGTTTTATCACGATAGTGGCCAGTGATTGGCCTTTGCTTACCTTGTCACCTTCTTGCACCCAAAGTTTTTCGATAGTGCCACCTTGGTTGGCAAAGCTTTTGACCATGCCTTTATTAGGCATTAAAAAACCACGTACGGTTTCTTTGCGGGAATACTCAGCACTAAAAATAAACGCCACAATTGCCATAGCAACTGTTACTAAAATGAGTACAGTTAGCTTGATAGATAAAGGCTGGGCTAGTGTGATTACACCTGTTAATCGTTCACCTTGGTGGGCGATTGCTTCTTTTCTGAATAACGACATTTCAGTTCCGTGAAATAATTCAGGCGAAGAAAACTACACTAACTAAATTGAACTTTCAAGGTCTTTTTTTTACTCCATAAATAAATAAATAAATAAATAAATAAATAAATAAATAAATAAATAAATAAATAAATAAATAAATAAATAAATGGGTTAATGGTTAATAAAAGTGGTAAAAAACATCCAAATGTTTATTTTTGAAACATATTTTTAAATGCTTGAATAAGACTGATGCGTTGTTGTTCGGTTTGTTCTTTAATCGCTTTACCTTGGTAGCCTTTGGCAACTATGGCTTTGACATCGACTTTTGCTGCCGCCTCATAGGCCTGCCAAATATACTCGGAATTTTTGTATTCGCTGTTTTCAAAGGTGGTTCTGCCTCTGGCATCGGCCTTACAGCTCAGTAAAAAATCGGCAAATCTTTGCGGCTTGCGCCATACGTCACAGCGATTCAACATGCCTAAAATAGTACTGGCTTTGAGTTCGAAGGCTTGATGAATATGCGTGTGATATT
>NZ_CAJWCF010000061.1 GCF_913020055.1 uncultured Paraglaciecola sp.
GATAAAACAAGGCCCTCCTAAGGCTTAGATCTTGGTTCGATTCCAGGTGGGGACGCCAAAACTCAAAATTTTTAGTCTCAGATAAAAACATTATAGTTTTTCACTATCCCAATGCTAACTTAGCTATGTATAATCAAAGGCATATTCACCCTACCAAAGAAAATCATGGCAACAGACCCGTTAGATGACATGCCGAAAATTAGGCTAGAAAAAGATGATTTAGAATCTTTTCATCGAACCAGAGCGCAATCCACCGGTAAAGGCTCCTCAAAGGGTAGCGCGCGGGATGAGCCTTCTGCGACTTCATCTAATTCTCCTTCATGGTTTGGAATTTTATTTTTACTGATTATTATTGTTGGGGCAGCTGGATATTGGTCGTTTGAACAATATAAAGTATTGCAACAAGCACAAAGTCGTATTTCAGAACTAGAAGGACGTCTTTCTGCAACGGGTGAAAATATGGATCAATCCGCTGCTGCATTGCAGGTAAAAGTATCTGAACTTAGTGCTAAGACAGAACATTTGTGGTTGGAAATGGACAAACTTTGGGCTTCTGCGTGGAGACGTAATCAATCTGAAATCAGTGATTTAGATAAAACAATCAAGGCGCTAAAAGTCGCTGCAGATAAAAGCTCAAAAAGTCAGAGTCGCGATACTGCGGAAAATATTACCAGTATTGGCTTGGTGAAAGAGCAATTAGAAAGTCAGGTCAATTTGCTGAATCAATTAAATAAACAATTTAGCCAAGTCAGTAATGTAGATGCTGATTTCGAGCAACAAATTGCAAATTTACGTGAAAAGTTGATTTCCACGGCTTTAGCTAATAATAACTTAACGAATCAAATTGATGATTTACGCAAGAGAATAATAGCAGCAGAGAAAAAAGCCAATCAAGTAGAAAACATGCTGACTGGGCCGACTTCGTAACATTGATGAATTAAAGACAAAAAAATAGAGCGCTTAGCGCTCTATTTTTTTGTCTAGCGTGGGCACTATTCAGCCGGACTTTCATCCGTTCTTTTGGCTGCCGATTCTTTAATTAACGTCTGTAACTCACCTTGTTGTGTCATTTCCATAATGATGTCACAACCACCTACCAACTCACCGTCAACCCATAGTTGTGGGAAAGTAGGCCAATCAGCGTATTTTGGTAGTTCAGCTCGGATATCAGGGTTCTGTAAAATATCCACATATGCGAATTGCTCGCCACAAGACATCAATGCTTGAGTGGCCTGTGCTGAAAAGCCACAATTTGGTAATTTTGGTGAGCCTTTCATATACAAAAGAATAGGATTTTCTTCGATTTGTTGCTTAATTTTTTCAATAGTGTCCATAGCGGCTCTCATTTAAATGTAATTGCGATTAAGATCAATAGACCTTATTTGGCGACAAGTTTAACGTTTTCAACTAATGATTCATACTCTATTGATCTTTAGTTAGATTGTTTTAGTAAACTAGTTATCTAGTAAACTAAATTTACACTTGAAAAACATTCTTAAGACGCAATATATAGCGGTATTGGCGAATTAGTTTTAACAAATAACAAACCAGTGCTTTTACAATGCTAGTTAAAGTACTAGCATTTACTGGTTCTGAATTTAATACACACCACCCTTTATGGAGAAATAAAATGGCTTTTGAATTACCAGCACTTCCTTATGAAAAGAATGCACTTGAACCACATATCTCTGCTGAAACCTTGGAATACCACTACGGTAAACACCATGCTACCTACGTAACTAAACTAAATGGTTTGGTTGAAGGTACTGACATGGCTAGTAAAAGCCTTGAAGATATAGTTAAGAACTCTGAAGGTGGCGTATTTAACAATGCTGCACAAATCTGGAACCACACCTTTTACTGGAATAGCTTAAGCCCAAATGGCGGCGGCGAACCTACTGGAGCCTTGGCTGATGCTATCAATGCAAAATGGGGCTCTTTCGCAGACTTCAAAGCTGCGTTAAATGATAAAGCGGTAAACAACTTTGGTTCTAGCTGGACTTGGTTAGTGAAAAAAGCTGACGGCAGCCTAGACATTGTTAACACTAGCAACGCAGCCACACCTTTGACTGATGCTAGCTTAACTCCGCTACTTACCGTTGATTTGTGGGAACACGCTTACTACATTGATTACCGTAACGTTCGCCCTAAATACCTTGAAGGTTTCTGGGCATTAGCTAACTGGGATTTTGCAGCATCAAACTTCGCTTAATAGCTAACTATCAAAATAGTAAATAAAAGCCCTGTTACTCAGGGCTTTTTTTTCGATGTTTTTCAGCAGACAATACTTATCGAAAACACAAAACGAGATCCTCATGTCAGTTTCAAAAATAATCAGTCTTATTGTTGTTATGTTATCTGTGCAGTTTTCACTACCGGCATTTGCTAACGGCAACGGTATAGTGGTGTTCCAATCAGATTTTGGCTTAAGTGACCAAGCGGTATCTGCAATGCATGGTGTGGCGTTAGGGGTTGATAAAAACCTGAAAGTAGAAGATCTGACCCATGATATTCCCGCTTATAACATTTGGGAAGGAGCATATCGATTAGATGCAGTCGCTGATTTCTGGCCTGAAAATACTGTATTTGTCTCAGTAGTCGATCCGGGCGTAGGCAGTGAACGTAAATCAGTAGTACTTAAAACCAAGACTAATCATTACTTTGTCACACCCGACAATGGCACCTTAACCTTAGTGGCCAAACGATTAGGTATTGCTGAAGTACGTGAAATAGATGAAAAAGTGAATCGTTTAAAAGGTAGTGAAGCCTCTCACACTTTTCATGGTCGTGATGTTTATGCCTACACAGGTGCTCGTTTAGCTGCCAGTACAATTAATTTTGAACAAGTTGGGCCTAAACTAAAACCCGAAGTATTTAGTATTCCGTTTGAAGCTGCACGTATCGAAGACAATAAGCTAATTGGTGGTATTCCCATATTAGATCCCGCATATGGCAATGTATGGACTAATATTCCGATGTCTTTATTGCTATCGCTTACCAAGTCGAATGACTATGCGGCCCTTTATACACAAGAGTTTTTAGTCACCGTGACCCAAGGAAGCCAGTTTGTCCTTTCTGAAACCATCAGTTTTGAACGTTCGTTCGCTGGTGTAGCCGAAGGGCAGCCTCTTTTGTACGTTAATAGTTTAGAAAATTTAGCATTAGCCCTTAACCAAGCTAACTTTGCGGCTAAATTTAACATTCAAGCTGGCGGTAAATGGCGAATTGAAATTACCCCTAAATAAAGAATCCTTATGACTGAACAACAAAATAATCCTCTACATGGACTAACTTTACAGGCCATTCTCGAAACGCTTGTAGACAAACTTGGCTTTGAAAAAATGGGCGAAGAAGTCAAAATAAATTGTTTCACCAGTGACCCTTCGATCAAATCTAGCTTAAAGTTTTTACGTAAAACGCCTTGGGCAAGAGAAAAAGTCGAACAGCTGTATTTGTATACTCTTAAGGCTACAGCTAAACAAAAATCTAAGAAGCCAAGCGAACCATTTGTTTGGCCAGACCTGACTAAAAACAAACCTAATAAAGATTCTTAAAAAGGGTCTTTATTAGGTTTTTCAACTATCCACGTATCTCAATCCATTTAAGGAAACGTAAATGAGTAAAAATGTAGACTCACTTTTTAAACCCTTTAACTTAAAAAGCTTGTCACTTAAAAATAGAATCGCTATGGCTCCGATGACACGTAGCTTCTCACCAGATGGCGTTCCCACTGAAGATGTAGCGAGTTACTATCGCCGCCGCGCTGAAGGCGGTACTGGGTTGATAATAACCGAAGGCACAACTATTGATGATCCTGTGGCCACTATGGATGGGAAAATCCCCCAAATACATGGCCAACAACCACTAGCTGGATGGGAAAACGTTGTACAGCAAGTCCATGCTGCTGGCGGTAAAATAATGCCTCAACTATGGCATGTAGGTATGGCACGTAACCCAAGCAAAGCGCCCTTCCCTGAATTACCTAGCGTGGGTCCATCAGGACTAGTAGCACCAGACAAAAAAGTAGCAGAGCCTTTAACTGTGGCGCAAATTCATCACCTAATTGAAAGTTTTGCCAATGCAGCCGCTGATGCACAACGTATTGGTTTTGATGGCATTGAAATACACGGTGCACATGGTTATTTAGTCGATCAGTTTTTCTGGAGCGGCACCAACCAACGCACAGATGAATGGGGCGGCAGCATGGCTAATCGCGGCCGTTTTGCAGTAGAAATAGTCAAAGCTATACGTGCTAAAACAGGCCCCGACTTCCCAATTGTATTGCGTTACTCCCAGTGGAAGCAACAAGACTACACAGCTCGATTGGTTGAAACACCGCAACTATTGGAAGAGTTCTTAGCACCACTATCAGATGCTGGTGTAGACATTTTCCATTGTTCAACTAGACGTTACTGGGAGCCTGAATTTGAAGGTTCAGATTTGAACCTTGCAGGCTGGACCAAAAAACTAATTGGCAAACCTACTATCACTGTAGGTTCAGTTGGCTTAAACGGTGACTTCTTTGGTGCCTTTGCTGGTAAAGGTTCAGACACTCGTTCTATAGATGATTTAGTAGAACGTCTAGATAAAGGTGAATTTGATTTGGTCGCTGTTGGCCGAGCCTTATTACAAGATCCTAACTGGGCGAATAAAATCCATAATGGAGAATTGGATAAACTAGAAACCTACTCAGGTGATGCGCTAGCGACACTTTCTTAAATAACATTATTTATAAAAACCAAGGCCTAAACAAAAAAGCGCCCCAAATTGGGGCGCTTTTATTTATACCGATATATTTAGTAAAAAGTAAAACTTAATCAATCGTTACCTTACTCATATCACCAGCTTGAATGATCGAGAAGTTTTCAACCTTTAGATATTTGTTCATCACTCGTTTCACTTCATCAGCTGATAACGAAGCAAGTCGTTGCTCGTACCCTTTGTTCCATTGCATCGTCCTATCCACCTGCAGGTTTTGACGTAACGTTCTGACTAGCTCTCGATCTTGAGCTCGACTAACCTTTTTGCCTTGCAGTAATCCAGATTTGGCACTTTCAATTTCTTCGCTAGTAAAACCATCTTTTAACATACGAGCTAGTTCTTCTTTAAAACCAATCTCGACTTTAGCCAGGTTTTGCGGCGCACAAATTGCGTAAGCGCCCATAGTCGCTTTGTTGTTTTGTGAGCTCATATTAATAAAAGAGCCCGCGCCATAACTTAGCCCATCATTTTGTCTTAACCTTGTTGCTAAACGACTATTTAGGAAACCGCCACCAAAAATATAGTTACCTAACTCTAATGCCGCGGCATCATCACTGTTATCACCAACAGGAAGCATAATCGCAGCAACAAAAGTGGCATTCTCTTTATCTGGCGTGTCAAAAACAGTAGGGCTAACTGCTACTTTTTTATACGGATTATCGACTCGCTTATAAACATTTTTAGCATTCCAACTGGCATAAAGGTTTTCTAGATCAGCTTTGATTTGATTTTGGTCAAAATCCCCCACCACTCCAATTTTCATGTTGTTACCGCCCAAAAACGACTGATGAAACACTTTTAAATCATTTAATTTCAAATCATTAAGGTTTTCTAAGCGTTCCTCAAAAGTTGCTTGATAATTAGGGTGGCCTTTTTTGTACGGGTTTTGTTTACGACCATATTCGTTAAACGCCAATTGTTGAGGGTCTTGCAAGTTTTTTTCAATATCCACTTTTAAAGTTGATTTGTATTGTTCAAATTCTGTTTCATCAAATCCAGGATCGCTCAATACCTTGTGCATTAACTTAAGTGCCGGTGACAAGTTTTCTTTTGTTGTTGTGATATTGGCGACTAACCAATCTGGCCCTCCAGCAACACTTACCTGTGCTTTTAACTTGTCGAACTCATCTTGAATCTGTTGACGAGATAACTCACGGGTACCGCGCATCAGCATCGCACTAGTCGCATTTCCGACTGTACTCATACCTTGTAAACTGCTTTCAGTGCCCATGTTCATCAAAATAGATACCACTACAGATTCACCACGAGTTTTTTTAGACAACAAGGATAACTCGGAGCCATTACTTAAATGAGTCATAACTGTGCGTGAGTCAATGTTATCAAAGGATGGTTCAAATACTTCCCCGTCGGCAAGTTTTGCACGACCTTTATAATCTTTAACCATGTCATTCACACTGGCCACGGCAGGGATATCAACTCGTGCAGGTTTGTCTGTGGGGATAAAGTGCCCAGCGGTGCGGTTATTGCGCTGTAAATAGACATCTGCTACGCGCTGCACATCGTCGGTACCAACCTGTTCAATTCGGTCGCGATGTAAGAAATATAAGCGCCAATCGCCCATTCCTAACCATTCACTCAAGTTTAAGGCGATACGCTCTGACGAATTAAAAGATAATTCTATATTTTTTAATATAGTACGCTTTGCTCGCTCAACTTCTTCGTCGGAAATAGGTTGGCTATTTAGGTCTTCAAGTACCGCTACCATAGCGTCCGAGGTATTGCTTAAATCAGCTTTTTTATCAACTTCGGCAAAATATATAGCTAAACCAGGTTCTTGCCACTGGAAATTAAAGCCATAAACACGACTAGCCAGTTTTCCTTCCACCAAAGACTTATGTAAACGACCGCTAGGTGTATCACCTAAGATTTGACTAAGCACATCAATCGCAGCGTAATCTTCATGCGAGCCTGCTGGTATATGGTAAGCCGCCCCCGTCATTTGCACGTCACCTACCCGTCTGATAGTGACACTTTTTTCACCATCTTGGGCGGGTTCAGCGGTGTATAAAGGTCTAATGACTCTTTCTGGCTTTGGAATAGGTGAAAAGTATTTGTCCACCAAAGTCAGCATATCTGCTTGGTTAAATTTACCCGCTACAATTAGCGTGGCGTTATCTGGCTGGTAGTACATTTTATAAAATGCTTTTAGACGGTCAATTGGCACATTTTCTAAATCAGCACGCGCGCCAATAGTAGATTTTCCGTAGTTGTGCCACATAAAGGCCGAGGCAGCCATTTTTTGTAAGGTAATCCGAAAGGGACTGTTTTCGCCGCGCTCAAATTCGTTTCTTACAACTGTCATTTCGCTATCAAGATCTTTTTTGGCGATAAACGAATTCACCATTCGATCTGATTCCATGCTCAATGCCCAATTGATATTTTTTTCGTTGGCTGAAAAGGTTTCAAAATAGTTTGTGCGGTCGGTCCAAGTAGTGCCATTTGGACGAGCCCCATGGGAGCTTAGCTCAGCCGGAATATCTTTATGTTTAGGGCTACCTTTAAAAACCAAATGTTCCAACAAGTGAGCCATGCCGGTTTCGCCATAGTTCTCATGTTTTGAGCCAACATTGTAGGTGACATTAACTGTGACGGTTTCCTTGGTTTGGTCTGGGAACAACAAGACCCGCAAGCCGTTATCCAGTTTATATTCGCTGATACCTTCAACTTCAGACATTTTTTCAAGTTTGCTTTTGGCAAAAGCTTGGGGTGGCTCGATCAAAATGATACTCAGCACAGCGCCAATCAAAAATGTTTTTTTGAACATCCGTTTATCCTTATTATTAAGACAGCCGCAACACCAACGTCGCAGCATAGATTTATACCCGGCAACTTTAATAAACTTTGTTTAGCAAAACAATTGATGATTTTAATTCACGTAAATTAACATGACTGTAGCCGTTTGCTAGAAAGTGATCCAGCAGCCAATAAAAAGCCGACTCACTGAGTCGGCTTTAAAGTTATCAAAACAAAAACCAGCTAAATTACAACTCCGCAGCCAATCTTGTTCCTTGACTAATCGCCCGCTTTGCATCTAATTCTGATGCGAAATCTGCTCCACCGATTAAATGATGAGGTTTTGTTAAACCCTCTACCAACTCTCTAAGCGGTTCCTGTCCGGCGCAAATAACAACATTATCAACGTCTAATACCTGAACGTTGTCATTCACTTTAATATGAAGACCGGCATCATCAACTTTAAGGTACTCAACACCTGCCAACATACTGACACCTTTGCTGAGCAGGCCTGCTCTATGTGCCCAGCCGCTTGTTTTACCTAAACCTTTGCCGACCCCTGTTGATTTACGCTGTAGCAAATAGATTTCTCTAGGTGATGGTGTTGGGTCAGGTTTCATACCTTCAATACCGGATCGAGATCCGAACGTCATATCGATTCCCCACTCTTTCATAAAAGCAGGAATATTTTGACTAGTTGACTCACCTGCATGAGACAGATATTCGGAGACATCAAAACCAATACCACCAGCTCCTATGATGGCTACTTTTTTACCAACCGGTTTTTTATCAACGATCATATCGATGTAACTCATCACTTTGCTATGTTCGATTCCTTCAATAGGTGGCGTGCGCGGAGCAATGCCAGTAGCTATTATCACGTCATCAAATTCGCTGTTATTCAGGGTGCTAGCATCCACACGGGTGTTGAGTTTTACTGTGACACTATGCAGTTCAAGTTGGCGGGCATAATATCTAAGCGTTTCAAAAAACTCCTCTTTCCCTGGGATTTGTTTAGCAATATTGAATTGACCACCAAGCTCACTAGCAGAATCAAAAATAGTCACCTTATGACCACGTTGCGCTGCTGTAGTCGCCGCCGCCAGTCCGGCTGGCCCTGCTCCGACTACCGCTACATTTTTAATCGTTGTAGCCGGCATAATAAGCAATTCAGTTTCATGACAAGCGCGTGGATTAACCAAACAGCTGCTGGTCTTTCCTTCAAACACGTGGTCTAAACAGGCCTGATTACAACCGATGCAGGTATTAATTTCATCTGACCTATTTTCCATGGCTTTTAGTACAAACTCAGGATCTGCCAAAAATGGTCTAGCCATCGATATCATGTCAGCATCACCACGGGCTAAGACTTCTTCAGCTACTTCTGGAGTATTAATACGGTTCGAGGTGATAACAGGAATAGATAAGGCTTTTCTAAACTTTGCTGTTACCCAAGTAAACGCGGCACGAGGAACTTTGGTGATAATTGTAGGAATACGTGCTTCGTGCCAACCAATGCCGGTGTTGATAATAGTCGCGCCTGCTTTTTCAATGGCTTGGCCTAACTCAACTACCTCATCATAAGTTGAGCCACCTTCAACCAAGTCCAACATCGACAATCGATAGATGATGATAAAATGCTCACCTACTGCTTCCCGCACTCGGCGAACGACTTCTATGGGCAAACGAATTCGATTTTGATATGAACCACCCCATTCGTCTTCTCTGTGGTTAGTGCGTGCAGCAATAAATTGATTTAAGAAGTAACCTTCAGAACCCATTATTTCCACACCGTCGTAACCTGCTTTTTGCGCTTGTACTGATGTATCAATAAAGTCTTTAATTTGCTTTTCTATACCCTCTGCATCAAGGGCTTTGGGCTTAAAGGGATTAATCGGAGCCTGCACCGCAGAAGGTGCCACTAAGGCTGGATTATAGGCATAACGACCGGTATGCAAAATTTGCATGCAAATTTTTCCACCATGCTCATGCACCGCATCGGTAATCGTTTTATGTCCAGCTATGGCTTCATCGGTGTCTAGGAGATTGGTATCTTTATGAGTGGCGCCTTCATCATTTGGTCCTATACCACCAGTAACAATTAGCCCGACTCCCCCTTTGGCTCGTTCGGCAAAATACACTGCCATACGTTCGTGACCATCGGGAGCTTCTTCCAAACCGGTGTGCATTGAGCCCATTAACACGCGATTTTTCAGTTGTGTGAAACCTAAATCCAATGGTTTAAGTAAATGTGGGTACTTTTCTAAGCCTTGAGCTATAGCAGTATTGGCTGTCATATTTATATGTTTCCTGTTATTCAAATTGATTTACTTTGGTATCGCTAACTTACATACCTGAAGATTTTTTGTGTAATTCGGCATACACCGGAACACGCTTTTGTTGACCTGCAGTCATGGCTTCTTGTACATCAGGCATTTGAAACATGCCGCTTTGCCATGTAGCCATGTAAGTTAAGCTGTCTGAAACATTGTGATCGCGAGTGTAGTTGATCATTTCTTTACAACCCGCCACTGCCATTGGGGAGTGCATGGCAATCTTGGCAGCAATTTTCATCACGCCTTCGAGCATAGTTTGTTGGTCAGAAAATACCTGATTAACAAAACCACATTCTTTCGCTTCACTGCTTGGCATATTGCGCCCCGTATACGCTAATTCACGGATCAAACCTTGAGGCATAAGATGAGGTAAACGCTGTAAGGTACCAACGTCTGCGGTCATACCTAATTCGGTTTCTTTAATCGTGAAATAGGCATTTTCAGTACAATAACGACTATCTGCAGCACATATCATATCCACTGCACCACCAATAACACCGCCCTGCACTGCTACTAATACTGGCATACGCACTTCTTCAAGGGCATTAAAACTGTCTTGTAACTCAAGTACCAGTCGACGAGTTCTCTCTGCTCGTCTTGCCGGCTCACCTTGAAAATCTTTGGCCATATTAGTAAAAACAGACAAATCCATGCCAGCACTAAAGTGTTTTCCTTGTGAAGAAATCACAATCACCCTTGCTTGAGACTCTGCGTCTATTTTTCTCACTACATCAGGTAATTCTCGCCAAAACGCTGGAACCATACTGTTAAGTGCTTCAGGGCGACTCAACTGAATGTGAGCTATATGATTTTCGATACTAACCGACAATGTTTCAAGCGCAGAAAAATCGATATCAGACACTGGTATTCTCCTTGGGCTAACTTTGACTTTGATACTTATTTAAAGTGAATAAAGCTCAAACTGTTAACAAAAAATTAAACTAGACAGCGTCAAGATAAAAGCATATGTTGACGCTGTCAAGATATCAAACATCAAATTTACTAATAGACGGTTATGAGTCAACTAAAGCCTAAACAAAATAAGCCCAGCTATCACCATGGTGATTTACGCAGCACTCTACTAAATGCGGCGAATTTACTGTTAAAAGAAACAGGCATAGAAGGTTTATCTTTACGCAAATTGGCGGACAAAGTTGGGGTGTCCCGCACCGCTCCTTATCACCACTTTAAAGATAAAAATCAATTATTGTGTGCTATAGCCGAACAAGGTTTTGTGCAGTGGCAACAAGATGCAGCAAATATTTTTAACCAAACTGGTTTATCGCCCAAAGATAAATACCGGCAGTTTTTCCATGGCTATATCAGTTACGCAGCGGATAACCCAGAGTTGTACGATTTGATGTTTGGTCGCACGATTTGGAAACAAAATAGCGCCACAAACGAATTACGCAATGCGGCCTACCCTAGTTTTAATCATCAGGTAGAAATGACAAAAAAATGGCAATCCCAAGGTTTGATGCCAAAAGATGAAAATACTTTACGTTTGTCCCAAGTCACTTGGGGCACCATGCACGGTATCGCCCGACTTTTGATTGATGGGATCTACGCTGACCGCAGCCATATAGATGAAATGTGCGATTGCGCAGTTAATTTATTTACCCAGCAAATCATTCAAAACCAAGAGCCAAATTGAGTAAAACGATGCAAGCTATCACCTTAACCACCAAAAATAATATCAATATTCAGGGCTATTGGTTTACGCCTAAAGAAGTAGGCAAGAAACCTATTAAAGGTAAGGTTGTAATAGCCTCTGCTATGGGCGTTGCCCAAGCCTATTACCAACCTATTGCACACTGGCTTACGGAACAGGGTTATAGCGTTTTAACTTTTGATTGTAGTGGTATGGCCCAAAGCAAAGATAAACATTTAAAAGAATACCAGAACAATATTATCGATTGGGCGACGCAAGATTATTCTGCAGCATTACAGTTTATGCTGAATACCGACTCTGCATCCCCAATCTACTGGTTAGGCCATAGTTTAGGCGGCCAAGTGTTTCCATTAGTTGACAATATTGAACAAGTCAGCAAAGTGATTACAGTGTCATCTGGCACCGGATATTGGAAACACAACGCGCCTGCATTACGCAGAAAAGCTCCTTTTTTCTGGTATTTTATTATGCCTATCGCCACTAGTTTGTTTGGCTATTTTCCCGGTAAAAAAATAGGTATGGTGGGCGATTTACCGAAACAGGTTATCTATCAATGGCGACGCTGGTGTTTACATCCAGAATATTGCGTGGGGGTTGAGTCAGAAAGCGTGAAAACTAAGTTTCAACAAATTAATGTGCCACTGGTTTCCATTAGTTTTACCGATGATGAGATGTTGTCATTAACGAATATGCATGACTTACATGCTTTATTTGGAATTGAAAACAAAGAATTGAAGAATGTGCACCCAAGTGATGTAGGAGAAAAACGAATTGGTCATTTAGGCTTCTTCAGAGAAAAGTTTAAAGATAATTTGTGGCCAAGGCTTCTATTAAACGAATTACAATAATTAGGGTGAATTGGTAGAAGATCATTTCCAGCCTTGCAGCCATTGCTCTGTATTTTTTAAGTCTGGCCAATGAATAGATGTTGAACGTTTAGACATAATCGCTTCTATTAAACACAAAATGACCGTCCCATCTTCATCGTATTCAACCTCAGTAATCACAAAGTGCTTTTCTTTATTTAATGGTACGACTGCGGTCCATTTACTGTTCAGTAGTTTGTTAGGAGAGATTTTGTTCAATGGGTTTCCTAGTATTGTTGCGTAAATCATTGCTATTGCCGTTCTTCAGAAAACTGCAATAGCCACTTCCATTTGTTCTAACTTAATACTCTTCACCCGAAAACTAATGCTAGAACTACATTTATTACAAAAGGCTCGGAGTGCTGTCATTGCTAGCATTAAACTCTTTTAATTGGGCTTTACCTGTTAAGAACTCAAATCCTGAAACGCCAACCGAAGTGCCAAATGCAGCCCCATGAAGTTTTCTGCACATAGAACAATAACAGTTAGCTGCTTGCTGACTAAATCCAGAACCATGAAAGGTCAGCATGCGCACAAACAACTGCATTTATAACAAGATAACATCATCACAAATCACTTAAGCGATTGTTAAGGCTTAGACATTCGAATAACCACTCTACGGTTTTTAGCGCGAGTACTTTCATTGGTGTTAGGAGATGCATGGCGTCTTTCGCCATGACCAGTAATTTCAATTCTTTCTGGTGCAACTCCCATAGAACTGAAAAAGGCCTTGATTTCTACTGCTCTGCGTATAGAAATTTGTTTGTTGGTAGCGCGTCCACCAAAACTATCGGTATACCCATCCAACAAAACTAACTCTAAATCGCTATCTTCTTTTAGATATTCACCGATCATAGTCAATCGTTTCTGCGAGTATTTAGTCAGTTTAGTATTATTAAATTGATAGTTAAGCACTGTATACGCAATATCTTGAAAACTGTAAGGCAGTAAATTCGCCACACATTCAGCAAATTGAGCATAGGGTAATGCAAAATTACTAGCATTTAAGCCTACCGCGATTTTATCGTATTGGTTGTACCAATCCTGATAATAAATAGTTGGCCAAAAGCCCTTCTCTAGTTCAGTCAACATGGTCCAAGCAGCTTGTTCAGGTAGGTCACCATTGTATTGTTTACGGATCGTCATATCCGCTATGGTGCGTTGAACTTGTCCAGGCATCCATTTGGGAGGCACTGAATACACAGCCGCGACTCCATATGATTTAGGCAGACGTAACATATCCAGTTCAAATTCCATATTGAGCTGTTTTGACGCAATACTGCTGAACATAGCTTCTCCATAACCTGGGAGTGTATGACTTAGCGTACATTGCAAACGGGTTTCATCTTTCAGCCGCCAATCTGAATTCTCTACTTTAGCAGTGTATTGACGTAGTGCAGCTGCCGAATTGACAGACACTGCAACTAAGATGGCACAAAGAATCGTTTTTAACATTTGATTGAACATGAATTAAGAGCTCCCCTCTTCTGACAATTATATCGACAAAACTGACTAAACGTTTAACTAATTAAGTTGGATTAAAAAAGCAATGGTTTACGTTTTAGGCTAGCTACTGAAAAAGAACCTTGTCATAATCGCATTTCACTCAAACTTTTTAGGTTTCCATGTCAGAATCATTTGAAATAAAAAATCGTTTCAGGGGATATTTCCCTGTGGTAATTGATGTTGAAACTGCTGGTTTCAATGCAAAAAGCGATGCCCTACTGGAGATTGCAGCGGTCACTACCAGAATGGACGAAAATGGATTTTTCTATCCTGACAAAACGTTTCACTACCATGTTAATCCGTTTGAAGGCGCTAATTTAGAAAAAGCCGCCTTAGATTTTAATGGCATTGATCCGTATTGTGCACTTAGAGGTGCGCTTGACGAAACTGAAGTGATGAAAGATCTGTGCAAAAAAGTGCGTAAAGAACAAAAAGAAGCAGATTGTCAGCGCTCGGTGATTGTTGCCCACAACGCGGCGTTTGATCAAGGTTTTGTTAACGCAGCTATTGAACGCAGCCATATTAAACGTAGTCCTTTCCATCCATTTGTGTCTTTTGATACAACTACACTATCCGGCTTAGCATTAGGACAAACTGTATTAGTCAAAGCATGTATGGCGGCTGGTATTAGCTTTGATCAAAACGAGGCGCATTCAGCCTTGTATGATACTGAAAAAACTGCCGAGTTATTCTGCTACATTCTGAATAGATGGCAAAGTTTGGGTGGTTTAGAAGCGCATAATTGAGATTAAATCGAATGTAAAAAAACCGCTCTCAGAGCGGTTTTTTGTATTAAACAGTATAATAATTAAAGGCTATCAGCATTCTCAGCTAAGAAGCTAGCAACGCCTTCAGGGCTATCAACCATACCTTTTGAACCTTCAGTCCAACCAGCTGGGCACACTTCACCATGTTCTTCATGGAAGTTTAGTGCATCAACCATACGTAACATATCGTCGATGTTGCGGCCAAGTGGTAAATCATTCACTACTTGATGACGAACTAAGCCTGCTTCATCAATTAAGAAAGAACCACGGAAAGCAACACCAGCATCTGGATGCTCAACATCGTATGCCTGACAGATGTCATGTTTAACATCGGCAACCAATGTATATTTTACTGGACCAATACCACCTTCGTTAATAGGAGTATTACGCCAAGCGTTATGGCTAAATTGAGAATCAATTGAAACACCAATTACTTCTACACCACGTTTTACAAATTCTTCGTAACGTTTGTCAAAGGCGATAAGTTCAGATGGACAAACAAAAGTGAAATCCAAAGGATAGAAAAACAATACCGCTTTTTTACCTTTAATTGCTTCACTTAGGGTAAAACTATCAACAATTTCGCCACTTCCAAGTACAGCTGCTGCAGTAAAATCTGGGGCCGGACGACTAACTAATACACTCATTAAATTCTCCTGGTTAAAAGGTTGAATGGATCACAGTTTGATAATGATGTCTGTGAACCACATTAAAATTGTAGAACTTATCAAGCATATGAGTGCACATTTTTAAAAAACAATAGTTTGTCTAAAAATAATTATTCTAAGGATGGGTAGCAAAATTAAAAACGTTGGGTTTTTGCACAAGATTGTTATAAGCAAAGTTTAGATCAAATGCTTGATCTTTATGTAAATAACAATTATTCTTATTTGCATAAAGATTATTAGGGTATTTTATGTACGTTTGTTTATGCCACGGCATCACAGATAAAGCGATTAAACAGGCTGTCTTAGAAGACGGCGTGGGTAATATGCGTCAACTTAAGAAAAAGTTGGGTGCTGGCACACAATGCGGAAAATGTGTACAAATGGCGCAAACAATCATAGATAACACAATTATTGATGAGTCTTTGTTTAAAGAGGTGTGTTAAACCCCACCGCTCTCACGAAATAGCTCTCACCAAAATCATTCCTGAATAAACGTAAAAAGCCAGTCATTGTGACTGGCTTTTTACGTTCTATACCTGCAACAAACCTTATTGCACAAAACCTTCATTGGTTTTAACCGTTAATGGATGATAACCCGCTTTGGCTTCAGCAAAGGCTTTCTGGGCCATGACTTTGCCCTCAGGGGTCTGAGACAGTGCTTTGTACAAAGGCTTAACTAATTTGTTACGACCAATAGAGGTTAAATAATCATGTAAACGTGTAAAAGCAGGTTGATACCAGTTATTAACACTAATCAATAACCAACTATGGGCAATTTCATTATTTTTGCTACTGGTTAAAGAAAATGCTTTATCTAAATCAACGAGTTGCTCTTGGCTCAGTTTTTCGGGCATATTATTTAAAAAGTACAACCATTGATGCACGACCCACTTTTCACTATCAATTTCACCCGCTTGGATTGAACCTGCCAACCAAGCATCTCTCGCTTCATCTACCACACTAAAAGCATAGGATTCTGGAATGGGAGCATCAGCAGGCACACCTGGTTGAAAAATCCATTGCTCAATTCTTTGTTTTGACAACACAGCACTATGATCTTTAAGTAATGTTTGTTCTAAATAATTAACAAATTGATCTGTTGTAATGCTTTTGAAGGCAAACTTTTCAAAATAGCCTAATAAAAACTGGTCGAAATTTTCTCTACCCACTTTGTGTTCTAACTCACGTAAAAACAAAGCGCCTTTTTCATAAGGAATATTGCTGAAAACGGCATCAGGATCACGTCCTCTTAAATCTATCGCCATAATCTGATCATTGGCGGGTAACGAGTCAATATCAGCCTGTAAATCTTGTCGACCTAACACCGCTTCCATTTCAAATCGTTCATCTCCATAAATCATCTGCATGATCCGGTAAGTCAAATAAGTAGTAAAACCTTCGTTTAACCAAAGATCTCTCCAGGTGGCATTGGTGACAGTGTTACCAGACCACGAATGCGCTAATTCATGAGCAATCAACGACACTAAACTTTTGTCCCCTGCAATCACAGTAGGAGTAATAAAAGACAACCGAGGGTTTTCCATACCACCAAACGGGAAGGATGGAGGTAAAATCAATAAATCATATCTGTCCCAGCTATAAGGTCCAAAAGCCTTTTCAGTGGCAATCAGCATAGACTCAGTATCAGAAAATTCCTCTGCGGCAGCGTTCAAGATACCTTTTTCAGAATAGACTCCTGTGCGCTCACCCATTGATTTAAAGTGTAAATCTCCTACTGCTAATGCAATAAGATAGGAAGGGATAGCCTGTGGCATCGAAAACTCGTAAACCCCATCACGTTCAGTGTCTGGCTCATTTGATGCACTCATCACCGCTAGTAACTCCTTAGGAGTACGGATAATGGCCTCATAAGTCATACGAACTTGCGGCGAATCTTGTAACGGAATAAAACTCCGCGCGTGAATAGCTTGTGCCTGAGTGAATAAAAAGGGGTGTTTTTTGCCTGCTGTTTGTTCAGGCGTTAACCACTGCACACCAGATGCATTTGGTGAGGTTTGATAACTGATCACTACACTATTAGCATCAGCGGGTATCTCGATTGTTAAAGCCGCTCCCAAAAACGAGTCTGCATTGGCCAAATCATAGTTAATCACTTTACCCATAGAGGTTACACCTTCAATCGTTAGATCTCGGGTATCAAGTATCAATTGCGTCGCTTTCGGATCAACTCGTTGAAAATCCAATTGAGCCGTTCCCAGCAATACCTTTTTGGAAAAATCTACGGTTAAATCTAAACTTAAATGAGTCACTTTAATAGACTCTGGATTAGCGAATGAATGGTAATCTTTACCAACTTGAATGGCATTTTTGCCAAGGTCGGCAGAAGATTTAGATTGATCTACTTTTGCGCTAGCAGTCGTATTAGATGAACTGTTGTCAGAACAGCCGCTGAGCATGGCAAAAGCCAAAGCGCCAACAACAATGTATTTTATAAACATGATTTAACCTTATAGGAGAACTTGGATAAATTGTGGCATATTTAACGTCGCATAAAAATACATAATAGCGAATCACACTGGCGTGTATTGGAACAACAAGTTGCCAAATACTAATACTGTTCGATGCAAAGAGGAGAGGAGATGAGAGCAAATGACACACTCTGAAATATTGGACGATGAACTAAATGAGTTTCTAAACGAGCTTAATGATGTCAAACCGATTGAAAAAATAGACACAGTGCCAACCAATCAGCAAAAAAACACTTTGGCGCAACAATTAAAAAGACAGGCAATTGAAGCCAGCCAAAACCTTACAAATAATTACCTGAGTGTTGAAAAAGTCGAGCCAGTCGATCCCTATGATCACATCAGCTTTAAGCAAGATGGTGTTCAACAAGGCGTGTTTAAAAATTTAAGATTAGGAAAGTATAAAATTGATTTTGTATTAAATTTGCAAGCAAACAAATTTGAACAGGCTAGAACCATGCTTTTCAATCACATATTAGATAGCCATAAAAAAGGTGATCGTACCTTATTAATAAAACATGGCCTTGGTTTACACAGTCAACCATTCCCCGCTTTTTTAAAAAGCTACGTGCGTCAGTGGTTACAGCAAATGCCTGAGATAATTGCTTACCACACAGCACAGCCCAATCATGGCGGCAATAGTGCGGTGTATGTATTACTAAAAAAGAACCAACAAGAAAAAGCCATTAATCGCGAGTTACATCGCAAAAAGTAAGGTGTTTTCTGAGTTAATACGGTTTGCTAGATTTAAGAGTAATGTTTAACCACAGGTGTTGCAGTAACATCTTTAGAGAACTCAGGAAGGGGAGCAGATTTAGCTGAAGCGCTAAAAATTGCAGCAACAATTAGAAAAATAACGGTCACTAATACACCAGCTAGACCAAAGCCTTTATTCGAACGATTCATGAGCGTCTCTTATTATTTTTAATTTTTAATTTTACTAAACACATATTGATTCACACTATTTTAACATGCAGAAGACGAACTCCTTGTCAACATGTGCGCAAATATTAATCACTATTTCACTGATATACAAGAGTTTTATTTTTTCTTTAATAAATAACTTGAAATTGTAAAGATTTTAGGCAGCTGGAATCGTAAATTTTCCAACTACCTATAAAGGTATAGATCAATAAATACACTTTATAAGTAACCGTTTTTATTACTTATAGAGTGTACGTTTTTGACAAAAATCCAGCGCTACCCCAGATAAACTCTAGCATTTCTAAACATTCGCATCCAAGCACTGTCTTCTTGCCAATCTTCTGGGTGCCATGAGTTAGCAACGGTTCTGAACACTCTTTCAGGATGAGGCATCATAATGGTTGCCCTACCGTCACTACTGGTTAATCCGGCGATCCCTAGTGGTGATCCATTCGGATTAGCAGGGTAGTTTTGCGTAACCTTGCCGTAATTGTCCACATATTGCAGAGCAACAGCAGAACTTTGCAAGGCTGTGTTTGCTCCGTCTTGGTTAGTAAATTCTGCACGGCCTTCACCGTGAGAAACAGCAATCGGCATTCTCGACCCCTGCATACCATCAAAAAATACTGATTTGGATGATTTAACTTCAAGCATCGCTACACGTGCTTCAAAACGTTCTGACTGATTAGTCACAAAATGTGGCCACAGCTCTGCGCCTGGGATCAATGATTTCAGATTGGACATCATCTGACAGCCATTACATACCCCTAGTGAGAAAGAGTCTTGGCGAGCGAAGAATTCAGCAAACTGATCTCGGGCTTGATGGTTAAACAAAATAGATTTTGCCCAGCCCTCTCCCGCTCCTAACACGTCACCGTATGAAAACCCGCCACATGCCACCAAACCTTTAAAGGTATCTAGCGATTGTTTACCTGACAACAAATCACTCATATGTACATCAACAGCACTGAATCCAGCCCTGTCAAACGCAGCCGCCATTTCTACATGAGAGTTAACACCCTGCTCGCGCAAAATAGCGATTCGCGGGGCGACACCTTTAAGAATATAAGGTGCAGCAACATCTTCAGTCACATTGAAACTCAAGTTCGCATGTAAACCGGGATCTTTAACATCTGCTTTAGCCGCAAACTCTTGCTCAGCGCAGCTTGGGTTATCTCTGAGTTTTTGCATGTGCAACGTAGTTTGTGCCCATGTTTGACGATAAAACACACGACTATTCTCAAGAACAACCTGTCCGTTTTGTTTGAACACAATCTGATCGGTATTATTCAGACCACCAATACTGTGTACTAAATGTTGAATGTCATGTTTGGCAAACACATTTAATACATGTTCTTTCTCAGCGACAGAAATTTGTATCACTGCGCCTAATTCTTCATTAAACAACAAATCAATTGCCGGACCATTAAGTGCATCCAAATGGATATCTACACCTGTTTTTCCGGCAAATGCCATTTCGACCACAGATGTAAACAAACCTCCGTCTGATCTGTCGTGATAGGCTAATAAACGTTTTTCATTGACCAATTGCTGCAACGCTAAGAAGAATCCTTTTAATATCGAAGGAGAGTCAACATCCGGCGCCACGTTGCCTAATTGTTGATACACCTGAGCCAAACAAGATGCACCTAAACGATTTTGCCCTTGGCCTAAATCAATTAGTAATAATTCAGTTTCACCCACTTTGGTATTGAGTTCTGGGGTTAATGTTTTGCGAATATCCTTTACTGCTCCAAAAGCAGTGATCACCAATGAAAGTGGTGATGTTACCGAGTTTTCACCTTGTTCATCCTGCCAAGTGGTTTTCATAGACATAGAATCTTTGCCTACAGGAATGGTGATGTCCAAAGCAGGACATAACTCTTCACCCACAGCTTTAACCGCTTCATACAATCCAGCGTCTTCACCAGGGTGGCCTGCCGCGGCCATCCAGTTAGCGGATAAGTTGATTCGTTTTAGATCGCCAATATCCGCCGCCGCTAAGTTAGTTAATGCCTCACCAACCGCCATACGGGCAGAGGCAGCATAGTTAATCAATGCAATGGGTGTACGCTCTCCCATAGACATCGCTTCGCCTTGATAACTATCAAATGAACTTGCAGTGACAGCCACGTCAGCGACTGGCACTTGCCACGGACCAACCATTTGATCTCTGGCGACCAAGCCCGTTACAGAACGATCACCAATTGTAATCAAAAAGGTTTTTTCAGCCACAGTTGGCAAACTCAATACACGTTCTGCGGCCTCTGATAAGTTCATCAGACTGGTATCAACTGCCACCGTATCCAGTTTTTTTGACGTAACATCTCGGTGCATTTTAGGTGTTTTACCCAATAATACTTCAAGTGGCATATCAATCGCATTATTCTCAAAGTGTTGATCACTTAGCGTCAAATGCTGTTCTTCCGTTGCTTCACCAACCACCGCGAAAGGCGCTCGTTCACGGCGACAAATGTCAGAAAAGGTGTCGAGGTTTTCCGGTGCAACCGACATCACATAACGTTCTTGAGACTCGTTACACCACACTTCTAAAGGAGACATTCCAGGTTCATCGTTAGGCACATTGCGTAATTCAAACTTACCACCACGTCCGCCATCACTGACTAATTCAGGGAAGGCATTAGACAACCCACCAGCACCCACGTCATGAATAAACTGGATGGGATTTTCGTCGCCCATTTGCCAGCATTTATCAATCACTTCTTGGCAACGACGTTCCATTTCTGGATTGCCACGTTGTACTGATGCAAAGTCCAAGTCTTCGCTAGATTGACCGGACGCCATAGACGAAGCTGCTCCGCCGCCTAAACCGATGTTCATCGCTGGACCACCTAAAGCAATTAGCTTAGCCCCAACAGTGATTTCACCTTTTTGAATATGAGACTTACGAATGTTGCCCAAACCACCAGCAAGCATAATCGGCTTGTGATATCCCCTCACCTCTTCGCCGTTAAAACTAGTGACTTTTTGTTCGTAAGTACGGAAATAGCCTAGAATACTAGGTCGGCCGAATTCATTGTTAAAAGCCGCACCGCCAAGAGGTCCATCCATCATAATGTCGTAAGCACTAACAATACGCGCAGGCTTACCAAAATCTGTTTCCCACGGTTGCTCAAAGCCAGGAATACGTAAGTTAGACACGGAAAAACCGACTAATCCAGCTTTAGGTTTAGAGCCTCTTCCGGTTGCACCTTCGTCACGAATTTCGCCGCCAGAACCGGTAGCAGCGCCAGAAAACGGTGCTATAGCTGTGGGGTGATTATGAGTTTCGACCTTCATCAGAATATCAATATTTTCATGATGATAGCGGTATTCATTACCTTGTGATTCTGGGAAAAAGCGCCCCGCAAAACTACCTTCCATAACGGCAGCATTATCTTTGTAGGCAGAATGAACATTTTCACCACACTGTTCATAAGTATTTTTAATCATTTTAAACAATGACTTTGGCTGCACTTGACCATCAATCGTCCAGTCAGCATTAAATATTTTGTGACGGCAGTGTTCAGAGTTGGCTTGCGCAAACATATATAACTCTACGTCGTTAGGATTGCGTCCCAATCGACTGAAGTTATCAAACAGGTAATCCACTTCATCATCAGCCAAGGCCAAACCTAACCTAATATTTGCCTGTTCTAATGCTGATTTACCCAAACCAAGCATATCTACAGATGTTAAAGGCGTGGGTTCACTTTGCACAAACAACGACTCTGCCGCTGCAAAATCGGCGATAACCACTTCTGTCATTCTGTCGTGAAGAATTACTTTTACCGCGTTTAATTGAGCATCGGTCAAATTATCTGTTTGTAAATAATAAGCCACGCCTCGTTCTAAACGTAGTACCTTATCTAAACCACAGTTATGGGCTATATCCGTTGACTTAGAAGACCAAGGTGAGATTGTACCTGGCCTTGGTGTAACCAGAAGCAAAGTGCCTTCAGGTCGATGTTCTTGGATAGTAGGGCCGTAAGTTAACAACTTGGCCAGTATCGAATGTTCTTGCTCAGAGAGTGGTTTTGAAACCATCACAAAATGAGCGTACTCAGCATAGATACCAGAAACTGGTAAGCTTTGTTCGGCAAATTGAGCAAGACATTTTTCAATACGAAAATCGGATAAAGCAGGTGTACCGCGAAGCACTAACATAAAGTCATTACCTATAGCAGAATTCGCATATTCAGTTAAAATTTGCGAATCGATGAATGAGGAATTTTAAGGCGCGGATTATAGGGTAATTTAACTACATTTATAAGCATCAGTTTGGTTAAAAACCTAGTTTTATTTGTTTTATTTCATAACTTTACTTGTTCAACACCATGACCAATTAGTCTACTTTTGTTAGTCTTAGGTATAAACAAAGCACTGGATGAAATCCAATAATTTGTTCACAATAGGATTTCATCCAAAATACGACCTAAATATGAGGACATTGTTATTCGTTTACAGCGCAGTCTCATTTTGTTTCTAGTACTGGTAATCGGTGGCTGTAATGACACCAAACAATCTTCCAGCTTGGGAGATGTATTAGACTCAGGTGTATTGAAAGTCGGCACCACCTACGGACTGACCACCTATTACAATGGTCCGACTGGACCTATTGGTTTTGAATATGAGCTAGCCGAGGGTTTTGCCACTTATTTAGGGGTCAAACTAGAAGTTTTCCCTTACTATAATTTAGACGACTTATTTCCTCAATTAACAGATGCCCATCTGGATTTGATTGCCGCTGGGATTAGTGTCAGCCCTGAACGATACCAAAAATTTAAATTTGGCCCCGGTTATCAGCGAGTCAGTGAAAAACTGGTTTTTAAGCAGGGTAATGAATGGCCTAGAGCGATTAAAGATTTAAAGGGTGAATTGGTTATAGCTGCTGGCAGCAGTCATCATGATTCACTGCTTAGGTTGCAGCTTGAGAACGAACAACTAAGCTGGCAAGAAACAGACGACAGTGACATGGAAGAGCTACTAGAGATGGTCTTAAATGAAGAACTGGACTATACCATTGCCGACTCCAATATTTTAGCCTTGATGCGTCGACGTTATCCTGAACTTTCTATAGGTTTCTCAATCAGTCCTGAACAAGATGTGGCCTGGGCTGTCAATAAGCAACGAGATGATTCTTTGCTAGCTGCCTTAATCGAATATTTTGGCATTATCCAAAACAATGGCACGTTAGCGGCTCTGGAAGACAAATATTTTGGCCACGTAAGACAATTTAATTATGTAGATACAAGGGAATTCATAAAATCTTCAAGGAAAGTTTTACCAAAATTCAAACCATGGTTTGTCCAGTATTCTGGAGATTTAGATTGGCGTTTATTAGCCGCCATGAGTTACCAAGAAAGCCACTGGCGCCCCAGAGCTAAATCCGTCACAGGCGTTCGCGGCATGATGATGTTAACATTGGCCACCGCCAAGGAGCTGGGCATAGTCTCACGATTGGATCCCGAGCAAAGTATTAAAGGTGGGGCAAAATATCTAACTAAACTTCTTAAACGTATCCCAGACCGTATTACCCACCCTGACCGCTTATGGTTTGCCCTAGCATCCTACAATGTAGGCTTGGGGCATTTAGAGGATGCGAGAGTATTAACCGAACGCCAAGGCGCTAACCCTGATATGTGGGTAGATGTAAAAATACGACTACTCCAACTAAGACAGAAAAAACATTATAAAACAACTCGTTACGGCTATGCTCGTGGCAATGAAGCTGTTGCTTATGTTGATAATATTAGACGTTATTACGACACCCTTGTTTGGCTAGATGAACAACAACCACAGATCTTACAACCAGAAGTGACTCCCGAAGAGACTTTGGCTCCAATCATTGCAGAAGTAGTAACCGATTAGGCGACTACTCACTCTTTGCATAACCTGTATGTGCATTACGTATTTCATAAAAAGTGGCTTGAGCGTACTCATCAGGATCACTGCTGTTGTTTAGATGATACACACCTACTTTAAAGTAGTGATATTGATCATCTTCATCAAACAAACTATTAGACATGTCCAAATCTGCCACAATGTTATCTTTTCCTTCTCGGATAATAGTCACAGTCAACAAATTGGCCGTCACGTTAATCCGATAACTAAACTTTTCGTCTAATGCAATGCCATCGCTAGGGTTTGATGCACTGTTACTTCTAGAACCAATCATCTCTGCGTAAACTTCATCACTACCTTCAACACGACTTTCATGAGCAAAATAAACCGAACCTTTGTCGTTTCCTGGCAGTTTTCGATAATACAAACGGATTGGTTCATCATTGTTGGCGTGTATCTGGCCAATAACCAATCGGCCTATTTGATAGTTTTCACCACTAATCGTGACATTGTTAACCGCTAAGGTCACGTTTAATTCACCGTCAACACCACCAGCAGCCGCTTGCCCTTGGTTAGACGCAGCACCGAATACCCAGTTATTTTTATTCACTCCTTGAGTACGAATTGAACGATCACCACGGCGCAACATTTCACGCAGCTCAACACGCACGTAACTAGTATTAGTAGAAGTTTTAAAACCATAACTGGGCGAACGCATCACAATACCATTGTCGGCTGAGGCGTAAAAATATTCAGAATTGGTATAACCTGCTGCCAAATCATCCTCATCAATAGAATCTGATGTGCCGCTATTGTCCTCGTCTGTTGGTACACTCAAATACCAATCAACTAATTCGATACCTAATTCATTTGGGTATAAATCGATTAACTGACCATCAGCACCTTCACAACTATGAACCTCTACTTCTACAATACTATTCCATTCGTTTTGTGAATTGCCCATTCCAATAATTTTGACATAACGAGCCTCACTTGATGTTACATTCACTTGTTCAAAACCACTGTGTCTGCCGCTGGAAGTAGATTCTGCCAGTACACTTTGCCAAACGCTGTTATCACTTGAGGCTTCAATACTGAAATTTGCCTGACGTTCTGCGCCATTATGCCACTTAACTTTTAACGAACCGATCGGGTTTATTGTTCCTAAATCAAAAATTATTTCTTGCGCTACCCCTTCAGAAGACCATCTGGAATCAGGCGCAGTATTTCCATCGATAGTATTAGCAGGCGAATAATCAGCATTAAATAAACCATCATCCGTTACAGCTACAATTTGATATTGCACATTGTTACAACCAACTGGGGTATCAGGTACATCAATAATAGGAGGGTCAGCGATAACTACAGGGCCCGGTTCTGGATCTGATCCACCACCACAAGCTGATAAAACGGCCAGAGCTAAAAAAACATTCATTTTTTTATATAGATTAAACATGATTGAACTAAACACCTATTAATTGCACATTGGTTAAGCAAACCCAACAAAATTGGTTGAACACTTTAATGAATTGGTCAAACAATGTCACTTACAATATCGTCATCGGTTATAGATGAAGGCTCTTAACTAGGCAGAAAAGGTTCAGCTGTCATAAATCTTTAATAATGTTAACTTATCTTGATTGAACTTTATTCGCGTGTGTCGAGTCTAAAGACTCACAAATAGGAGTTAAATATGAAAAAACCAACAACAACCATCAATAGAAATCGCTTAGGAAGCAATATTCGCAGGCGTCAATTACTAAAACGAGTTCACCAAAAAGTGACCTCTCGTCGTCAAAATTTCCAAATAATAGAGGCAACTGAAGAACTGGTACAAGCTAGCTAAAACAGTGAATTAAGCTTTGTTCTTAAGACGTTTTTTTTGTTCTCTACGCAGTTTAAAAAAAGCTGACAACTTATCACCACACTCTTGAGCTAAAACGCCACTTTGTACTTGCACAATATGATTCATTCGGGGATCACCTAATAAATCAAGTAAGCTTCCCGCCGCTCCTGTTTTAAAATCTGACGCACCAAAAACCAAACGATCGATACGACTATGGATTAATAGTCCGGCACACATAGAGCATGGCTCTAAAGTGACATACAAACAGCTATTAACTAATCGGTAATTTTGTAGGTTTTTCCCAGCGTCACGAATAGCGACCATCTCGGCATGTGCAGAAGGGTCATGCTGACTAATAGATTGATTCCAACCTTCACCAATAACTTTATTGTCTTTGACCAACACTGCACCAACAGGGATCTCCCCCTGGGATTGGGCTTTGTCAGCTAATTGCAAGGCGTGTCGCATCCAATACTGATCTTGTTCTGTACTCAATGGTTATATTTCTCTTTTATTGGTTAATTACATGATTAAAATAGTCATTTTCGCCAAGACATATTGCTTAATGGCCAACCACAAAGCTTAACCCATTGATAAATATAGCTTTTAAATTATGGTCAATTATTTGCTTTGTAACTGGCATAAGCATAAACTTTTTATAAATCGTATCAAGGTAAAGGGGATAAATCATGAATATGACAGCCATCGCAATAGTCGCTTTAGTATGTTGGGCAATAGTCGAGTTAGTCAATGGACCGAGAAGCAAGAAAAAAGACAAAAAGGAGACCGCCCAAGTTAATCTGACTAATGACTTAGAACGTGAAGTAGCTGCTATGCGTGATCGAATTGAAACCCTAGAAAAAATTGTGACTGATGAAAAATATGATCTCAATCGTCAATTTGATGATTTGAAAAAAGATAAGGTTGCCTAACAACCTATATACACATGGTTCAAACAGGGTGTAACAGTGCACACTGTTTGTTTCTAGTATATTTAGTTAATTGACCTTTCTTAAATAAGCGCAAGCATACATATTAAGTAGTTTGTTTTGCTCCTCTACAGATAAGTTGAGCAGTCTTTCTTGTAAATAATCTACCGCAGCTCTAGCATATTGATCAGATTCGGCATTATCATTATCTTCCACTGAAAGCATTTTTGCTGCTATTGGACCTGTGGAAAAAGAATCGTATCCTTGCAGTATTTCACGATCAATGTGTGCAGCCACTTCTTTTGCGTTTTCAAAATCCCCTACTAGCAATTCGCCAAAATGAATATGTACTCTGCCTTTTTGACCCGTTATGCCATTGACTATACTTCTAACATCTTCATTATCTGGCTTATCATAGCTCCCCTCTTGTGCCACCTTTTGTAATTCCTTGGCTTTGTTGATATCGCAGGGATCAAATTCATAAGAAATGGATACTGGTACAATACGCAATTTTCGAATGTACTCTGAAAATTCGGCTCGCTTGGGCTTGTTCAATGCCAACATTGACAAAATTGCAGGATTAGTGACATCGTTTCCATCTTTGGCACGCCCTTCTCTTTGAGCTATCCATATATGTTGTTGCTCAGAAAGTAGAGTAAATTCAATATATTCACTCAATAATTTGGCTGCTGACAATTTTTCTCGTCTGTCGGTTGCTGAGCGTTTAACAATAAAACACTTATTTAGTCTAATTAAATCTGCAACCCATTCTTTCTTTAATAAATTATCGCCAACCGCTATGCGCACAGTATCTTGACCATTTAAATGTAACGCCCAATTTACAAAAGTAGGATCCAAGGCAATATCTCTATGATTACTCATAAACAAACATGCTTTAGATAAGTCTAGTTTATCTAAACCACTGACAGTAAAAGACTCAGTCGTGGTGTTAATCATTCGCTCAATATAGGGCTCAATTAAGCGTTGAAAGCCTCTAAGAGTGTCGATTTTGGTAATCTGTTTGATTATGTAACGACGGGTAAAAAAACCTAGAGCTGGACGCAAAAAACGTGGCCAATCACTAAACTTAAATGCCACTATGCTATTGATAAACTCTTTATTATTAAAAAGCTTAGATAAAACGACAGATAAATCAGCGTCGTCAAAAGGGCGAATTGAATCAAACTTAGTAGGCATGTTGTTATTCTTGTCTCTACTGTAAAA
>NZ_CAJWCF010000062.1 GCF_913020055.1 uncultured Paraglaciecola sp.
ATCATAGTAGCAGGTGCTGATTATGGGCAAGGCTCGTCGCGAGATTGGGCTGCAAAAGGTGTGCGCTTAGCTGGAGTGGAAGTCATTGCGGCAGAAGGTTTTGAACGTATTCACCGCACTAATTTAGTAGGCATGGGGGTATTACCTCTTGAATTCAAAGCCGGTACCACTCGCCATTCCTTAAACATAGACGGTACTGAAACTTACGATGTATTGGGCGATGTTGCTGCCGGTATAACAGTAACTTTAAATATTACCCGCAAAAATGGAGAGCAAGTTCAAGTTCCCATGACTTGTCGTTTAGATACCGCTGAAGAAGTACGAGTTTATGAGGCTGGCGGAGTGCTGCAACGTTTTGCTCAAGATTTTCTTGAATCAACTGTAGCCATATGAGGGAGTAATTGATGAGTCATAAACCACAAATTGGTATTCATGCGACTTATATGCGCGGCGGTACCAGCAAAGGTGTTTTTTTTAAGCTTAATGATTTACCGGAATCTGCACGGGTAGCAGGAGCCGCTAGAGACAACTTATTACTTAGAGTTATAGGCAGTCCTGATCCTTATGCTAAGCAAACAGATGGTATGGGAGGCGCTACTTCCAGTACTAGTAAGACAGTCATATTATCCAAAAGTACTCAACCTGAGCATGATGTGGATTATTTATTTGGTCAAGTTGCTATTGATAAACCATTTGTTGATTGGAGTGGAAATTGCGGCAATCTAACTGCAGCAGTTGGCTCATTCGCGATCAGTAATGGATTAGTTGATATTAGCCGTATCCCAGAAAATGGATTGGCAGTTGTACGAATTTGGCAGGCAAATATTAAAAAAACCATCATAGCCCATGTACCTATGACTGATGGATTAGTACAAGAGACCGGTGATTTTGAATTAGACGGTGTGACATTCCCAGCCGCTGAAGTCAAAGTAGAATTTGTGGCTCCTGTGGATGGTGATGAAGCCATGTTCCCCACAGGTAATCTTGTTGACAACTTACATGTGCCTAATATTGGTGATTTTAAAGTCACTATGATTAATGCAGGCATACCGACTATATTTCTAAATGCTGAAGCTCTCGGGTACTCAGGTACCGAACTGCAAGAAACAATCAACGGAAATGACCAAGCGCTAAACAAATTCGAAACTATACGCGCTTATGGGGCCTTGAAAATGGGCTTAATTACGAATATTGATGAAGCGGTTAATCGCCAACACACTCCGAAAATAGCATTTGTGGCTGCACCATTAAAATACATCACTTCTAGTGGAAAAACAGTCGAGATAGAAAATATTGATTTGTCAGTTAGAGCACTTTCAATGGGCAAATTACATCATGCAATGATGGGAACTGCCGCAGTTGCTATTGGCACTGCTGCTGCTATCCCCGGTACTTTAGTTAATTTGGCTACAGGTAAAAAAGACATTGAGTCGGTAACCTTTGGCCACCCTTCAGGGACTTTGAAGGTTGGAGCTCAAACTCAATGTGAAGACGGCGAATGGGCTGTTACCAAGGTATCAATGAGTCGTAGTGCAAGAATACTAATGAAAGGACTGGTTTATATACCCTCGGACTGTTTTTAATTATTAGTTCATACATTGTTCATTAGTGGCACGGCATAATTAATTCAATTTAATCTGATTCATCTTCCTATCGAGGCTTTTATGCGTATTTATTTTTTAGTTTTGTGCTTATGTTTGACTGGCTACTCTTTCGCTAACGATCATTCTAAAGGTCGACAACTCAGGAGTATTGAAGTTTCTGGTGTAGCAAGCGTAATGAGTGTACCCGACCGTTTTAGTTTTACTATGTCAGTAGAACAAAAGGGCAGGGTAGCTGCTGAACTAAATAAAGCTATTGTCGATAAAACAAATTCAATCGTTCAGGCTTTAGTTAAAATCGGGGTAGATAAAAAGGCAGTTCAATCATTACAAGTGCAGTTTAATCCTTGGGTTGAATACAATGGCAAAAACCGAGAGCAAAAAGGTTTTATTTTAAGTAGAAGAATTACTGTGACTGTAAGAACCTTAGCAGAGTATGAACAATCCATAGATGCAGTATTAAATATTGGTATAAATAATATTAACCAATTTGATTTTACTAACAGTCAAGCCGCTGAAAATTATCAGAAAGCCCTAAAACAAGCGCTACTGCATGCGAAAAGTCGAGCAACTAAAATGGTTGAGGTGTTGGGCTTGAAATTAGGCAAGGTAATATCCATATCTGAGCAGTCATCAGGCCAAGTCATGCCAATGGCGTTTAATACACGACAAATACAAGCATCCGAAAGTTACCAACCTGGAGAAATGTCCACACAGGCAACTGTAAAGGTTGTTTTTTCATTGAAAGAAGCTTCATAAATAACTTTTAACTAGGTTTAATAAATTAATGGCAGAAAATAAACCGAAACTCTATGCCCAATTATTACAACAAATAGAAGCCATAGTTGCTGGAGAAAAAGATTTAATAGCAAATATGGCGAATATCAGTGCCATTCTGTATTGGGCATTGGAGAACGTTAATTGGGCAGGTTTTTATATTGTTAAACAAGGGCAGTTAGTATTAGGTCCATTTCATGGTCAACCTGCTTGTATTCGCATCCCAATTGGTAAAGGTGTGTGCGGAACAGCAGTATCTGAAAATAACATTCAGTTGATTGAAGATGTTCACCAATTTTTAGGGCATATAGCCTGTGATGCGGCATCTAACTCAGAAATAGTTTTACCCGTACGCAAAGATAACCAAATAATTGCTGTATTAGACATAGACAGCCCAAACATTGCACGATTCGATCATGAAGATAAAGCTGGTTTAAGCCGAATTGTAGAAATATTACAAACGACGTTATCCAAAGATGCTGAATACTAGGAGTATTGGGTAGTGAAAAATATGATAGATATTCAAGTTGTGCTTGCAACTGTTGAGGATATGGATTTCTGGGATGACCGAGCAGATGATGCAACTGACAGGATGAATACCATACTTCATTTGCTTTACGATAAAGCTGATGAAGACATAAATACCACCTCATTAGAGAATATGATCCAATATATTTGGGAAAATTGGCGAGAAGATGCACATTTACTCGATATAGATGAAGATGATTTGTATGACTGGGTTGACCAACTTCTAGCAACTTGGGATGATGAGCACCAAGAACCCCGTTAACGAACTTACTAGAAGACTGAATGGACAATCCACAAAAATTTTCAAACAGCAAAGAAGTCATTGGCTTTTTAGTTGAACAATTTCCCGCTTGTTTTAGTAATAAAGGTGATGCTAAACCTTTAAAAATAGGTATTTTCAAAGATTTGGCTGAACGTTTAGATAATGAAAAGCGAGTAAGTAAAACATTACTGCGATCGTCATTAAGGCACTATACGAATAGCTGGCGATATTTACATTGCATTAAAAAAGGCGCGCAACGCATTGATTTAGATGGAAAAGATGTAGCTGCCATTGAAGATGAACACGTAGAACACGCAAAGAAGCAACTTGATGAAAGTAAGGCTAAAGTTGCAGAAAAGCGCAAAGAACAAAAAGCAGCAGGTGTTGAAGTAAAAGGTGCTTACAAGAAGAAAGAAGCGCCTAAGTTTAAGCCTACTTCAAAAGTGATTAAAAAAGAGGCAGCTAAGGTAAAACAGACTCCAGCTGAACGATTAGAGGAAAAACATATCGTAGCTGGGACAGCTGTTACCGTTAAAGTTGGCAAGAGTCCGATGCCTGCGACAATCACTGATGTCAGTAAAGATGGCATTCAAGTGCAACTTGATACAGGAATGGTGGTCAAAGTTCAGTTAGAAAACTTGAGATTGGCCCGTTCAAAGAGGTAATTAAATGATTAAATCAATTCGTATATCAGTGGCATCAGCTTTATTGGTGATGAGTTCAGGCTCTATAGCTATAGAAAACAGTTTGGGCGTGAAAGATTTGCCCAAATTGACTCAAGAGTCTCAGCATGTAGCGTCAGCTAAAAGAATATCCTCGCAGTTTTTACGCGCCCACTATAAGCCAATTGATTTAGATGACGAATTATCGGTCAAGATATTTGACCGTTTCATTCGATCGTTGGACTTTAATCGAAATGTATTCAGCGCAGAGGATATTCAAGGTTTTGCTAAATACAGAACCAAGTTTGATGATGCGATTGAGCGGGGTAACTTAAGTGTTGCCTATGAAATTTATCAATTAAATATGCAACGTCGTGCCGAGAGGTACGAGTATGCGCTGACTTTATTAGATAAAGAATTTAACTTTGAACTGGCTAATGACAAATTTATTTACGATCGAGAAGAGGCCGCTTGGGCTAAAGATAGTAATGAGTTAGATGAGTTATGGCGTCAGCGGGTTAAATATGATGCGCTTAACTTAAAATTAGCTGGTAAAGATTGGGCTAAAACTCAAGAACTATTAACTAAACGATACAATCGTGCGATAAAGCGTTTGACGCAAACATCTAGTGAAGATGTGTTTCAAATGGTGATGAACTCATTTGCTCGCAGTATTGAGGCTCATACCAGTTATTTGTCTCCGCGTAATGCAGAGCGTTTCCAAATGGAAATGAATCTTTCTTTTGAAGGTATCGGTGCTGTATTACTCAGTGAAGATGACTACACAGTTATTCGTAGTGTAGTACCAGGCGGACCTGCAGACTTATCCAAAAGCATTAAGCCTGAAGATAAGATTGTCGGCGTTGCGCAAGATGATGAAGAGTTTGTTGATGTTATTGGTTGGCGCTTGGATGAAGTCGTTGAACTGATTAAAGGGCCTAAAGGCAGTATCGTAAAACTACAAATGGTAAAAGGTTCGTCTGAATCGACAGTACCTGTTGTAGTTAAACTCACTCGAGACAAAATTAAACTAGAAGACAGAGCTGCTAAATCTGAAGTTTACATTCCTAAAGATGGTCCAAACAAAGACCAAAAGCTTGGCGTTATTGCAATCCCTTCTTTTTACAACAACTTACATAAAGATGTTAGAAAGGAAATTGCCAGTTTAAATGAACAAGGTGTACAAGGTGTTATTGTTGATTTACGTGGTAATGGGGGCGGCTCTTTAACCGAGGCAACATTACTTTCAGGGTTGTTTATCGATAAAGGACCAGTGGTACAAATTCGAGACGGCGCAGGACGTATTCGTTTAGAAAAAGATGTGGATGGTAAGGTGTTTTATGACGGTCCTTTAACTGTATTGGTTGATCGATATAGTGCATCTGCTTCTGAGATTTTTGCTGCGGCGATGCAGGATTATAATCGAGCCTTAATATTGGGCGAACAAACTTTCGGTAAAGGTACTGTACAACAGCACCGTCCGTTGGGCCGAATCTACGACTTGTATGAAAACCCATTGGGTAGTGTTCAGTTTACAATTGCTAAATTTTACCGAATAAACGGTGGCAGTACGCAACATAAAGGTGTTATCCCAGATATTTTATTTCCATCTGTAATCGACCATGCAGATTGGGGGGAAAGCCAAGAAGAAAATGCTTTGCCATGGGATAGTATTGCTAGAGCCAATTACACAACTTTTGGCGAAAATAAAAATACAGTTAAAGGTTTAACAGAGTTACACAACCAAAGGATTAAGAAAGAATTCAACTATATCTATGAAGATGTAGAGCGTTATAAAATAAAGAAAGAAGATAAAACTATCTCTTTGGTTGAAACCGAGCGTTTAAAAGAAAAATCAGAGAACGAACTACGTAATCTATCACGCACTAATGAACGTCTGGCACGTCTTGGTTTAGAAAAGGTTGAAAACTTGGATGATTTACCAGAAGAGCTTGAAACCGTTGATCCATTTCTAGAAGAGGCCGCCAATATTACTTATGACGTACTGACTATTGGTAAATACGCAATAAATAACGAAAAAAATTAGAAAAAGGGCTGCGTAGAGCAGCCTTTTACATATATAAATAATAATAAAAATAATAAGGGCATCACATGGCTGCACGTGGAGAATTTTCGTCTCGAATGGGTTTTGTACTTGCTGCTGCAGGGTCAGCAGTAGGATTAGGTAATATTTGGGGTTTTCCAACTCAGGTTGCCAGTAACGGTGGCGCCGCATTTGTGCTTGTTTATATCATCTTAGCCTTTCTTTTAGCTTATCCGGTGCTAATGGCAGAATTAATCATTGGTCGGGCAACGCGTTCAAATATGGTTGATGCATTAGGTAAAATATCTGGCAGCAATATCGGCAGAGCAACAGGAGTTTGGGGGTTTGTTACTGTTTCCTTAATCCTCTCGTTTTATGCTTTAGTTGCCGGTTGGATGTTGTCCCACTTTTTACAAACAATCAGCGATATGTTTGGCCAAGACGCAATTTCTACTTGGTTAGTTTCTTCCTCATACACTAGAGATATTCTGTTTAGTGGTATATTTCTTTGTTTAACAGCCAGTATCGTAACGGGTGGAGTAAGGCAGGGAATAGAACTTTGGTCAGTACGTTTAATGCCGGCTCTGTTTATTATTATTGCTTTGTTGATTCTCTACGTATCTACATTAGACGGCGCAGCGGATGGTTGGAGAGCCTACTTGCTGCCTAATTTTAGTCTTATAATGAATCCTGAATTACTTATCAGTGCTATGGGTCAAGCATTCTTTTCTATGTCCTTGGGAGTAGGGACCATGTTGGTTTATGGCTCATACGTTAGTAAAAAAGAAAATCTACCAACTCTTGGTGCCTCAGTTGCACTAGTGGATATAGGTGTGGCTATTTTAGCGGGTATGTTAATAATTCCAGCGATGTACGTTGCATTACATAATGGTGTGAAAATATTCTCGGATAGTGGTGCTTTGATTGAAGGCCCTAATCTGATTTTTGCAGTACTTCCGTCATTGTTTGAAACCATGGGCACGGTTGGGACCTATGTTGCATTCGTATTTTTTGCTCTGATGATAATCGCGGCGTTGACCTCTTCAATATCAATGCTTGAAGTGCCGGTGGCTTATGTAGTTGAAAGTAAAGGAATTGATAGGAAACGAGCTGTTTGGTCATTAGCTTTGGTGGTGTTTATTCTCAGTTCTACAATTGCATTTAATATGGAAAGTTTATTTGGATTGGTAATTGATTTAACCACTAAATATAGTCAGCCTTTGCTTGGATTAGTGTTATGTATCTTTGGCGGTTGGGTATGGAAACGCGATCAAATATTGGCTGAATTAAAACAGGGCAACGAACAAGCTGAACACAGTGTGTTTTGGAAAGTTTGGCCTTGGTATGTGCGTTTTGTATGCCCCATTGTTATCGCAATTATGTTTTATCGTTCTATCGCGGGTTAGCACCGCAATCTATATTTAACTCCAATTAGACCTTCAGGATTGTAACGTTTTATGTCAATTGAAAAACCGAAGAGAGAAGCATCATTATCCGATGCACTCATACCCATTGTAATATTGGTCATCTTGTTAGGTGGTTCAGTATATTTATTTGAAGATAATTCCTCTTTTGGACCGAATCAAATAGCCTTATTGGTGGCTATGGGTATTGCATCGCTTATAGGTCTTAAAAATGGCTATAGTTGGGACGATATTGAACAAGGTATCGTCAAAGGAATTTCCCGTTCTTTGGGTGCAATTCTTATTTTGCTCGCTGTGGGGTCTTTAATTGGTACGTGGATGTTGGCTGGTACAGTTCCAACCCTTATTTACTACGGTTTAGACTTACTAAATCCTTCGATGTTTTATGCTGCTAGTTGTCTTATTTGTGCGATTGTTGCGATGAGTATTGGTAGTTCATGGACAACTGCTGCAACCGTAGGTGTTGCTTTAATGGGCGTGTCTATTGGTATGGGCATGTCAGAGGCCATTACTGCAGGCGCCATTATTTCAGGCGCTTATTTTGGCGATAAAATATCACCTCTTTCAGAAACAACAAACCTTGCCCCGGCTATAGCGGGTACCAATTTGTTCGAACATATCCAATATATGTTATGGACAACGGTACCTAGTATTATAATCACCCTTATTTTGTTCGTGGTCATTGGCTTAGGCGCCGATTTACCTGATTCTGCTAGTGGTATCCAAGAAATGCAGACTTTGCTAGAACAAGAGTTTAATTTGGGCCTACATATGTTGATACCATTAATAGTGTTATTAACAATGGCAATAAAGAAAGTCCCAGCATTTCCGGCTGTAGCCATAGGCGCTTTATTAGGTGGTATATGGGCTGCTATTTTCCAACCTGAAGTGATAGCAAGCCTATCAGATGAAGGGGTAAGCGCGATTCGAGGTTCAATAATAGTGGTATGGACCGCACTGTTTGATGGTGTTTCGTTTTCTACACCGAGTGATACCTTAAATGATCTATTAAGTCGTGGTGGCATGTCGAGTATGTTGAATACTATTTGGCTAATTATGTGTGCTATGACGTTTGGGGCTGTATTGGAAAGAGTTGGGTTGCTTAAAAGAGTGGTAAGTGCATTTTTGAAAGGAGCAACAACGGCCGGGGATATGATCACTCGCACAATCTTAACTTGTATCGGCACAAATATTATCACTGCTGACCAATATATGGCGATTGTGATGCCTGGTAGAATGTATAAAAGTGAATTTGAAAAACGCGGATTACATCAACTCAATCTATCACGTAGCTTAGAAGATGGTGGAACCTTAACCTCGCCGCTTATCCCTTGGAATACTTGTGGTGTGTATATGCATGGCGTTTTAGCCGTGAACCCACTAGATTATATTTTCTATACGTTTTTTAATTTGATTAATCCTGTATTAGCTATTATTTATGCTTATCTAGGTATTAAAATCTTACGTATTCCGGTGCCTGAAATAGTACAGGAATCACTAGAAACAAAAGCATAACATGCTGACTTGTTGGCTTGCCAACAAGTCTTTTATTCCCCGTTAAATCTTATTCATTTTTGAGGATATGATGTCTACTACCATCCCCGCAGTAAAAAGACGAGCCAATTACCAACAACCTGATTTTTTAATTAATCACGTTGAACTAGAATTTACCTTGGTTGAATCCAACACAAAAGTAATATGTATTTCGCAGGTAACTAGAAACGGGATTCATTCCAAGCCTCTAATTTTAGATGGTGAAGGTATTAATTTATCGTCTGTGCACATTGATGGTGAGATATTCTCAAATTACCAGCAAACCGACTCAACACTTTCGATCGATACAGATAAAGATAAATTTGTACTACGTATCGAAAATACAATTAATCCTAAAGCTAACTCTAGTTTAGAGGGATTGTATCTTTCCGCAGGAGCATATTGCACCCAATGTGAAGCTGAAGGATTTAGGAAAATCACCTATTTCTTAGACAGACCAGATGTATTGGCCAAATACGATGTCACTGTGATTGCTAACAAAAATGACTTTCCATTTTTGCTGTCGAATGGCAACAAAGTTGATTCTGGTGAGTTAGCGAATGGTAATCATTGGGTTAAATGGTCTGATCCCTTTAAGAAACCCTGTTATTTATTTGCCTTAGTCGCTGGAGATTTTGACCTCTTAGAAGATGAGTTTGTCACTCAATCAGGCAGAACCATTGCGTTAGAGTTATTTGTAGATAAAGGTATGCTTGGAAGAGGGCAACATGCCCTGGATTCACTTAAAAAAGCCATGAGCTGGGACGAAACAGAGTTCGGTCTTGAGTATGACCTTGATATATACATGATAGTTGCGGTGGACTTTTTTAATATGGGCGCTATGGAAAACAAAGGCCTTAATGTATTTAATAGTAAATTTGTTCTAGCTGATGCACAAACCGCAACAGATGAAGATTATTTCAATATCGAGGCTGTTATAGCCCATGAGTATTTTCACAATTGGACAGGCAATAGAGTAACCTGTCGTGATTGGTTTCAATTAAGTTTGAAGGAAGGCTTAACTGTTTTTCGTGATCAGCAATTTAGTGCCGACATGTCTTCGCCTATTGTTAATCGTATTCAAAACGTCAAAATCATGCGAGAGCGTCAGTTTGCTGAAGACGCCAGCCCAATGTCACACCCAATTAGACCTGATGAAGTAATTGAAATGAATAATTTCTATACCGTCACAGTCTATGACAAAGGCTCTGAAGTCATTAGAATGTTGTTTACCTTATTAGGAAAAGCTGGCTTTCTTGCTGGCACAAAACTCTATTTCAAGCGATTTGATGGACAGGCTGTTACCTGTGATGACTTTATTCAGGCTATGCAAGACGCCAACAATAAAGATTTAACTCAGTTTAAACGTTGGTACAGTCAATCAGGAACACCGCTAATAGTGGTTACAGACATTTATGACCCAAGTTCAAAATCTTATAAAATTACATTTGAACAGAAACATTCAGCTACATCCGATCAGCATGAAAAACAAAACTTAGTTATACCTATTCAATTTAGTTTGCTAAACGAACAACTTGAATCATTAGAGCTGGACAGTAGTCATAATAAACAAACAACTTTTGAGTTAACGGAAAGCCAACAGAGTATTGAATTTAAAAATATTAATACTAAGCCGGTTCCATCATTACTGCATGGCTTTAGTGCCCCTGTAAAAATACAATATGCATACGATCAACAGCAATTAAGTCAGGTTATGTTGAGTTCACCAGATGAATTCGCTCGTTGGGATGCAGGGCAAAAATTGTTTAGCGATTGTATCCACAATTTGGCAGGTAAGACCGAACAACAACAAACAGATTCAATTAAGCAAACTGTTGCTATGTTTGAACCTATCGTTGAAGCAACAGATATGTCTTTGGCTTTAAAGGCTGAAATGCTGACATTACCTAGTTTTGACACTTTGTTTCAACAGCTTGATACTGTTGATATTGACCAGTTAAATCAGTCACGAAAGTTGTTATTCAAAGGGTTAGCACAAACCTTTCAATCTAATTGGCATCGTCATTATTCAGCATTTGAAAAACCGGCATATGCTTATCAATCACAGCAAGTCGAACAAAGAAAAATGCGTAATCTGGCGCTCAAATATTTAGCTCACGCAGGGCATAAAGATGCTGAACAACTACTAACAGAACAGTTTAGTAACGCAGATAATATGACTGATTCCTTAGGCGTGCTTGGCGCCGCCCAATTAGGTGATTTGGATTTATTTGAAAAGTTGATGTTAGCCTTTGAACAAAAGTGGCAAGCAGATCCGTTAGTTTTGGATAAGTGGTTTGCGCTGCACGCTAACACAGACCGAGCTGATATTTTAGCGCGTATTAGCATGTTAATGGGACATAACCAGTTTACGATTAACAATCCAAATAGAGTCAGAGCCTTAGTCGGTACCTTTAGCTTTTTTAATGTGAGCGGTTTCCACAATATAGACGGCACGGGTTATAAGTTCGTCGCAGACTACCTAATAAAGCTAAATGAGGTAAATCCTCAAGTAGCCGCTCGATTAATCACGCCCTTAATACAATGGCAGAAAGTTGATAAAACCAGACAACAACTTATGCAACACCAACTGATGCGAATAGGAAACACAGAAGGTTTGAGCAATGACCTATTCGAAAAAATATCTAAGAGTTTACCTTAGGATTTAATCGTCCTATATAAAGTTAAGAATAGAAAAATGCAGACCTTTTATTTTACCCTGTCGCTCAAGTATGATCTATGTGAGCGACTTTATTTACCGGGCATCAATACGGTTGTAATAACCGCCGACAATGGTAAAAGGATCCAATTACCTGTTAAAAACTTACGGCCTCACGTCAGTCCAATTGGAATTAAAGGAAGATTTAGGTTAACGATTGACAATGAAAACAAAATTAAGAGTTTTGAAAAGATGGCCTAGAAGGGCTAGATTGCTTGTAAAAATAATTTGCATAATTATTTAATAGACCCCCGCTAAACTCCTCATCTCAGTCTATTTTATGCTTTGAATTTGCATACCTATGAAGTTTGTTAAAATTAAGTAAATATAAGGCTTTTATTGCGCGATAATTTTAGCGAGAATAAGCTATTAAGTACAAAAAACTGTATATAACTCAGTATTTTGTCTAATCTAGTGTGGTTAATGTTAAAACCATCACGCTCGATAAAAAATATTTCCTACTACTAACAAGTTCTAAAAGAATGGGTAAGCACATGACGGTTGCAGATAACCAACATTCAGTTCTACTTGAAAATGTCTATAAATTAATTAATAAGAAAGTCGCGCCAGATCAAGTTGAAAAAGTAACCAACTTTTCTAAGATACTCTTCAAAAATGTTGCACGTGATGATTTAGATGATCGAAGTGAAGATAATCTTTACGGGGCAACCTTAAGTTTGTGGAATGAGTTCGTTGATTATCAAAGCGATGCGCCCTTGATTCGAGCGTTTAATCCAGCGATAAGCAAACATGGCTGGCAATCAACACATACTATTGTAGAAATTATCGTTACTGATATGCCATTCTTAGTGGACTCGGTGCGAATGGCATTAAACAAAATGGGCATAACAGCACATTTATTGCTGCATTGTCCTATTGGCCTTAAGCGGGATAAAGAACACAACCTTGTTTCTTTTGAAGATTCAAACAGTAAAAAGAAAGACGTTATTAAGCAAACTGTGTTCTTGATTGAAGTCGATAGACAAACTTCAAAACAGGCATTGGACCAGCTTACCGAAGAGCTAATGTCAGTAGTCAATGATGTATCAATGGCTGTGCAAGATTGGCAACCCATGCGAGCCAGATTAAAAGACATTATTGAAGAATTTAAAACCAATAAATGTCCCATTTCAGCAGTGCAAAAAATCCAGACAGAAAACTTTTTAGCGTGGTTAAACGATCATAACTTTACGTTAATGGGATATCGTTCATATAGCGCTAAAGGCATAAAAGGTGATTATCGTTGGGTAGCTGACAACGATTCTAGCTTAGGTTTAATGAAAAGCTCAAAGACTGATCGAGACAGAGTATTATCCAATATTCCGGCTTCAGCTAGAGAAGAAGCCTTAAGTAATAATCCTTTAATGCTAACAAAAACTAATTCTCGTTCAAGGGTTCATCGTCCGGCCTATTTGGACTATGTTGGCATTAAGCGATTTGATGATGCAGGTAAGGTCATTGGTGAAGATCGATTTATCGGGCTTTATTCAGCGTCATTTTACAATAGCAGTGCGACACAATTACCCGTCTTGCAGGACAAAATCAACGCTATATCCAAATTGTCAGGTTTCGATCCTGGCTCTCATGGACATAAGGCTTTTCTAAATATTATTGAAACCTATCCCCGAGATGAATTGCTGCAAGGTAGCGTAAAGGAACTCGCTAAAATTATATTGGGTATTTTTCAAATGCAAGAGCGTGGTATATCTCGACTGTTTGCTCGTAAAGATGTATTTGGTCGTTTCATTTCATGCATGGTGTTTGTTCCGAGAGAGAAATATAACACTCAGCTACGAAAAGATACCCAGGTACTTCTGCAACAGTCGTTTGCTAGCGAACAAGAAGTTGAATTTACCACATATTTTTCAGAATCGGTGTATGCGAGAACGCATTACATTGCTAGAGTGAAAAACAATAATGCGGAATATAATGTGAAGGATATCGAGAAAAACATCATAGAGTTAAATAAGAGTTGGGACGACAGGTTAGCCAATACAATCCGTTCTAATCATGGTGAAGCTAAAGGTAAAAAGCTCGAACAAAAATATGTAAATGCTTTTCCTAGTAGTTATAAGGAATATAATTTACCCAGTGCCGCATTAGTCGATATGGAGAAACTTGAGTTACTCAACACCGAACATACTCTGGATATGTTGTTCTACAGACCTCAAGAAGAAGGTCCCGACAGTAAAGCGGTTAGGTTGAAACTCTTTCATAAAAATGAACCCATACATTTGTCTGCAGTATTGCCGATGCTTGAGAACTTTGGTTTACGGGTAATTGATGAAAGTCCATTTAAGATAAGTCCCAACGCAGAACAGGTTAATTGGATCATGGATTTTTCCATGTTACATAACACCAGTAATGACATGGACATGGGACAAGCCCAAACGTTATTCCAAAACGCATTCTCAGAAGTCTGGTATAACGCGTTAGAAGATGACCCGTTTAATCGTTTAGTTTTAGGTGCTGGTTTAACAGGCCGAAATGTAACAATTTTGCGTTCTTATGCGAAATACATGCGTCAAATTGGTAGTTCTTTTAGCCGAGATTATATTGCTAATACCCTGGCCAACTATCCTAAAATCGCCACCTTATTGATTGAATTGTTTCATCAAAAATTCGATCCTAAAGCCAAACGTAGTAGCAAAGTAGAAGAAGCTACTCTCAATACAATCAAAGAGCAATTAGAGAACGTATCTAATCTGGACGACGATAGAATTATTCGCCGATATCTTGATTTGATTTTGGCAACGTTACGCACCAACTTTTATCAGAAAGATGAGCTGGGTAATCAAAAGTCATATGTATCATACAAAATGCTGCCAGAACTTATCCCAGAAATGCCATTGCCTAGGCCTAAGTTTGAAATCTTTGTATATTCTCCTCGTATCGAAGGTGTTCATCTTAGAGGTGGCAAAGTAGCGCGGGGTGGTTTGCGTTGGTCAGACAGACAAGAGGATTTCAGAACAGAAATACTGGGCTTAGTTAAAGCACAACAAGTGAAAAACACGGTAATTGTCCCAGTAGGCGCTAAAGGTGGGTTTGTTTGTAAAAACTTACCTATGGACCAAGGCCGAGAAGCTTTCCAAAAAGAAGGTCAAGAGTGTTATAAAATATTTATCCGTAGTTTATTGGATATCACCGACAACATAGTTGAAGGCAAAGTAGTACATCCAAAAGATGTAGTCCGGTTAGATGAAGACGACGCGTATCTGGTAGTAGCTGCGGATAAGGGCACAGCTACCTTCTCTGACATAGCCAATGGTATTTCAGACGAATTTAATTTTTGGTTAGGTGATGCGTTTGCCTCTGGCGGCAGTATTGGTTACGACCATAAAAAGATGGGGATTACTGCAAAAGGAGCATGGGAGTCAGTTAAACGTCATTTCAGAGAAATGGGTAAAGATTGTCAGACCACTGACTTTACTTGTGTTGCGGTAGGTGACATGGCTGGTGATGTATTCGGCAATGGTATGTTGTTATCAACCCACACCAAATTAATTTGTGCATTTAACCATTTACATATCTTTTTTGACCCTAACCCTAATATCGAAACTACTTATAAAGAAAGGCAACGGTTATTTGAAAACCCTTCTCTGAGTTGGGACGATTATGATAGAAAACTTATTTCAAAAGGCGGTGATATTTTTAGTCGCTCGGCCAAGTCAATTAAACTGACAGCCGAAATGAAGAAATGGTTAGGCACTAAACAACAAACGATGACACCTAATGAACTTATTCATAACGTATTAAAAATGCCGGTCGACCTACTTTGGAATGGTGGAATTGGTACTTATGTTAAAAGTACAAAAGAAAGTCATGCCCAAGTCGGTGATCGAGCCAATGACGATGTTCGAGTTAATGGTAATCAATTACAAGCTAAAATAATTGGTGAAGGTGGAAACCTTGGAGCCACCCAGCTTGGTCGAATAGAATTTGCTGCCAATGGCGGTAAAGTTAACACCGACTTTATTGATAATGTAGGTGGAGTGGATTGTTCAGATAATGAAGTCAATATTAAAATCCTACTTAATTCTTTAGTTAATGCAGGTGATTTAACGGTCAAACAACGTAACAAAATCTTGTATGACATGACCGATGAAGTGGGCGATTTAGTTATTCAAGATTGTTATCGTCAAACAGAGTCTATTTCCATATCTGAGTTAGGTGGTGTTGGGCAACTTAGAGAGCAAATGCGCTTTATTCATGGATTAGAGCGAGAAGGGTACTTAAACAGGGAATTAGAATTTATTCCAGCTGATGATGAAATATCTGACAGGTTGGCGAAATCTTCTGGCTTAACGAGACCTGAGTTATCAGTACTGATTGCCTATGGAAAAATGGTTATGAAAGAGCAATTTAATGTTGCTTCGATTACCGATAACCCATACCACGGCAAGTTATTGATTGAAGCTTTTCCGAAAAAACTACAAGATAATTTCTCGGAGCAAATGCAACAGCATCCTCTAAGAAGTGAAATCATCGCCACTAAGTTAACGAATAACATCATTAATGATATGGGCATGAACTACGTTTTTAGGATACAAGAAGAAACAGGCGCTGGAATTGATGAAATAGCCACTGCTTATTCTGTAGTAAAAGGCATTTTTGGCATGCAAAGTTTGTGGGATGAAGTTGAGGATTTAGATAATAAAATATCTTCAGACGTTCAATTACGCATGCTCGACAGTATGCGAAGATCCTTACGTCGTGCATCTCGCTGGTATTTACGTCATGGCAATAAAACACTTGGTATTCAGGACTCTATTGATAGTTATCGAGGTACGTTTGAAGATCTGTTTACCAATATTCAAAATTATTTGGTAGAAAGTGAATACAAACAACTTGAAGAAGCTAGTCTTGAGTTAACGAAAGCAGGGGTGCCAGATTCGATTGCGTACCGAGTTGCTTCACTCAGCAATATGTTTCCATGTATGGATTTAGCCCAAGTTGCTGAAACTGAGAAGCGCGATATAAAATTGGTCTCTAACTTGTACTTTAAGTTAGGCTCTAAGCTTGAACTACATTGGTTCTTGGCGCAAATTGATAGCCAAACTGTGAGTAATCATTGGCAAGCATTGGCACGTGCCTCATATCGTGAAGAGCTTGATTGGCAACAGCGTTCTATAATTTCTGTATTACTGGCCTCCGATCCAAAGAATAAAGATGCAGAATCGATTCTAAATAATTGGATGGAGAATAACCAAGTCTTACTCGATCGCTGGTATCATATGATGTCTGAATTTAAAACCAGCAGTACACATGAGTTTGCTAAATTTTCAGTTGCTCTTAGGGAGTTAATGCTACTAAGCATCAACGCCAATAACTGATTATTGAGCCTTTATTTGGCACTTAATGTTTAACAACGCCCTGGTTTTCGCTAATACGTGCCAGGGCTTTTTTATGTTTAAAGAGAAATTATGTACCCCCTTATCCAAAAATTATTGTTCACCCAAGATGCTGAGTGGAGTCATGACTTCACTATTAATTGGCTTCAACGTACCCAAAATAGCTTATTAAATTGTGTATACAAACAAAACATTGCCGACAAACCAGTACAAGCTTTTGGTCTTACCTTTAAAAATCCAGTTGGTCTTGCCGCTGGTTTAGATAAAAATGGCGAATGTATTGATGCATTTGCAGCAATGGGGTTTGGCTTTATTGAGATTGGTACCGTCACACCTAAAGCACAAGCGGGTAATGACAAACCAAGAATGTTTAGATTGCCAAAAGGGCAGGCCATTATTAACCGAATGGGTTTTAATAATAAGGGCGTAGATAACCTAATTGAAAATGTTAAACGAGCAAAATATACAGGTATTTTGGGTATCAACATTGGTAAAAATAAAGATACTCCAGAAGAGCAGGCGCTAGAAGACTACTTAATTTGTCTAAGAAAAGTGTATAACCATGCAAGTTATATTACCGTTAATATTTCATCTCCGAACACACCAGGCCTTAGAAATTTACAACACGGACAAGCATTAGATGAACTATTAGTAGGTCTTAAAACCGAGCAAAAGTTATTAGAAAAACAGTATGCCAAATATGTACCGATCCTCGTCAAGATCGCACCTGATCTCACAGACCAAGAAATTGTCGACATGTCTAATTCCTTGATCAATGCAAAGATCGATGGCGTGATTGCAACCAACACCACTTTGGACAGAACTGAGGTTTTGGGGCAACAATATGCCGAAGAAATGGGCGGGCTTAGCGGAGCGGTGTTAACCGCTAAGAGCCAGGTTATCACTGAGAAACTAGCTAAAGAGATCGCAGGTAGAATGCCGGTTATAGGAGTAGGAGGTATTCACTCCGCGGGATCTGCAAAGGCAAGGATCGAGGCAGGATCAACGCTGATCCAATTGTATTCATCTTTGATCTATCAAGGGCCAAAAGTGATCAAAGAGATCGTTGATTCTATATAATGATCCGCTTTAGATCTGGTTCTTTTATACTAAATAAATAGGAAATAAATCACCCAAAGGCTAAAAACATATGTTAGTTTTTTAGTCTTTGTTATCCATAGAGTTCGTGTGTTTTTATGCTTCAACCCATGTCAGATTGGTATTGGTTTTCTGAAAATAATCGTCTTATGTTGTCGATGGGAAAAGAGTGGCAATGCACAACAGCATTTGGTCAGCAGCAAATTATTGATTTACCAAAGTCTAAGCAATTGTTCAATCTTACAGATACCGAATGTTATTTAACTTTTGCCAATCATTTGATTGATAGTGGGGGACAATTTTCAGATGCTCAGCTTACCCACATTTTAATTAACGCAACTGCCGCAACAATGTTTCATAAACCTGTCTCACCGAAAAGTTGGTTTTTTGATGAGATAGAGTCTTTTGGTTTTCATCATAGGTTGGCGAGAGTTTCAAATAAGATTAATTCAGGTGTGGTTTTAGTGTTAACAGACGAGCACTCTTTGGCTACTTGTATGCTTATTTCTTCGAAGTTGCAGTTAAATGAAAATAAAACTTTAAATCAGTTTGATTTAATTAAACTGGCAAAAACACGCCTTGCCCCTTTGCTAGCCGACACTAGCTCTCAACTTACTGCTTAAAATAATTATATTCCCTTGTAGCTTTTAAATACCGATTAAACATGCGCTTAGCTGACATTTACCGTATAATCGCGCCCGTTTTAATCTATGAGTTATCTTGAGCCGCTGTATGAACCAAATCACGAGCCAAACCACGTTCGAATTTTTAATCACTACGTCTAAGGGCTTAGATGGAATGCTATTAGAAGAAATAGCAGAGATATGCCCAGACGTGGCACTAAAATCTAAACCCGGACAAGTATTGTTTAGCGGTGAACTCGCAGACGCATATAAAGTCTGTATCTGGTCTCGTTTAGCAAACCGAGTGTTAGTGAAGCTTGCCGAAGGTGAAGTAAATACAGCAGATGATGTATACAAAGTCACTGACCAAGCAAACTGGCCAACTCATTTTGGCGTGAATGATACTTTTATGGTGGACTTTACCGGTACCAACCAAAGTATCAATAATACTCAGTTTGGCGGATTAAGAGTAAAAGATGCCATAGTTGACCAATTTACGACTTTTTTCGATGAACGTCCTTCGGTCAGTAAAATATCTCCTAACATCAGAATTCAAGCCCGTATGTGGCGTAGTATTTTGGGTGTTTATATTGATTTAACGGGCCAAAGCTTACATCAACGACATTACAGAACTAAAACCGGCATTGCCCCAGTTAAAGAACATTTAGCCAGTGCCATGTTAATTAGAAGTGGTTGGCCGAAGAATATACAAGCACCTTTGATTGATCCCATGTGTGGTGCTGGCACTATTGCAATTGAAGCAGCAATGATGGCTACAAATATGGCACCAGGCTTAAAACGAGAAACGTGGGGATTTGATGCTTGGAAACAACATGATCACGCTAGCTGGTCTAGATTAATAGCAGAAGCAGAACAAGCCAAACATCCTCATAACGGCGTTATTTGGGCAAATGATATAGAGGCTTCGATAGTCTCAGTCGCCAAAGAGAATGCTCAAGCGGCAGGTGTTTTCGATTTAATTAAATTCACCCATCAAGACGCTTGTCGTTTACCATCTTCAGATTTGCCCAGTGGTTATATGGTAAGTAATCCTCCTTATGGTGAACGATTAAGTGAAACAACCCAGCTTATTCCTACGTTCCAGAAGTGGGGCAGTTGGCTAAAACAAGAATTTAAGACTTGGCATCTATCATTACTTACATCTGACCGTAACTTGTTACGTCAAATGAAATTGACTGCCAAAAAAGATTACAAATTAATGAACGGCAAATTGGAATGTTTGTTAGTTAACTATGAATTGGACGAAAAGAATTGCCAAGTTCGAGAAAATAAAACGGTTAACAACGACTTTGCGAATCGTTTAGGTAAAAATTTGGTAAAAACCAATAAGTGGTTAAAAACTCAAAATACCAATTGTTACAGAATCTATGATGCTGATTTGCCTGATTACAATGTGGCGGTAGACAGATATGCAGACTATTTAATTGTACAAGAATATTCAGCACCTAAAGATGTGCCTGAACATAAGGCCAAAAGACGTGTTCAGGAAGTGATGATGTCTTTGCCACAGGTCACAGGAATTGATCCGAATAAGATTATTCTAAAAGTCAGAGAACAGCAAAAAGGTAAAAACCAATACCAAAAAGTCTCTGAGCGTAAAGAAACCATTGAGGTATTTGAAAACGGCGCAAAGTTTCAAGTCAATTTATATGATTACTTAGATACTGGTTTGTTCTTAGACCATCGAGTTACTCGTCAATTATTCCAAAAGAAATCTAAAGGTAAGGACGTGCTGAATTTATTTGCCTACACCGGCAGTGTTTCTGTGCATGCGGCTTTAGGTGGTGCGAAATCTGTAACCACAGTGGATATGTCGAATACCTATATTGATTGGGCAAAAGAAAATTTCAAAATCAATAAATTATCTGGCGCTTATGAGTTTATTCAAGCTGACTGTTTAACTTGGTTAAACCGACATAATGGTAAATACGATTTAATGTTTATCGATCCACCGTCTTTTTCCAATTCAAAACGAATGGAAGGCACGTGGGATGTACAAAGAGACCATATAGCGTTGATCACAGATTCGTTAACTTGTCTCAATCCTGGTGGTGAAATTGTGTTTTCGAACAACTTGCGTCAGTTTAAACTCGACGAGACGGCTTTGGTCGCGTTGGGGCTGAGTATTGAAAATATTTCAAAACAAACATTACCCGAAGATTTTCAGCGCAACCCGAAAATCCATAATTGTTGGTCTTTGGTTAAACAGTAATATGGGTAGGCTTGTATGCAATTGATTTTATACACAGGCAAAGGTTGTTGCTTGTGTGAACAAGCCCAAGCCATGTTAGAACAAGTAGATAAAAGCGCCGCCGCAAATCTACAAAAAGTAGATGTGCGAGCGAGTGCAGATTTGTATCATTTATATGGTGCCCGAATTCCGGTTTTATACCGAGAAGACAAATACAGTGAATTGCCTTGGCCATTCGATTCTTTTCAATTAGGTGAGTTTTTACGTTGAGTTTATTGCAGTTAAAAAATGCCAGTATTATCCTTGGTCATCCCCCTTTATTAAATGGTATTGAACTAGTCATTCACCCAGGTGAAAGATTATGTTTAGTTGGTCGTAATGGTTGTGGTAAGTCTACGTTACTAAAAGTAATAGAGGCAGATATCAAATTAGACGACGGTCAACGTTTAGTGAATAAAGAAGTGAAAATTTCTCGCTTGCCTCAGGATCCACCTGCAAGTGTGCAGTGCAGTTTGTTCGATTATGTAGCCGAAGGATTGGCAGAAGTAGGGGAGTACCTAAAAGGATATTTCCACACAGCTGACTTGGTTGCTGAAGATCCTTCAGATGCTAATATGGCAAAATTGGAATTCTTCCAACAGCAACTTGACCATCACAATGGTTGGCAGCTTGAACAACGTATTCAGCAAGTCTTGACTAAACTTCAACTCGATCCTAATCAACAACTGAGTAACTTATCTGGTGGTTGGAGAAGAAAAGCGGCATTAGCCAAAGCCATGGCGAGTGAGCCAGATATTCTTCTATTAGATGAGCCTACCAACCACCTTGATATTGATATGATCAAGTGGCTTGAAGACGCCATTATTGGTTATGCGGGTGCTGTTGTATTTGTTAGCCATGACAGGGCATTTATTCGCAGAGTAGCCAGTCGCATAATCGATTTAGACCGAGGGAATTTGGTTAGTTACCCCGGTAACTATCAAGCCTATCTTGATCAGAAAGCCCATGATTTAGAAGTGGAAGAAACCCAGAATGCGCTGTTTGATAAGAAATTAAGTATTGAAGAAACGTGGATTCGACAAGGGGTTAAAGCTCGTCGTACTCGGAACGAAGGTCGAGTACGCGCCCTTAAAGCATTAAGAACTGAACGTTCTCTAAGAGCTAACAAGTTAGGTACCGCAAAGGTCAGCGTTAGCGAATCTAAGAGTTCAGGAAAAATTGTTTTCGAAACTGAAAATTTGCATTACACAATTGCAGATAAACTGATTGTTGAATCTTTGACAACTACCATTATAAGAGGTGAAAAATTAGCCTTAGTAGGTCCAAATGGTTGTGGTAAAAGTACTTTAATAAAATTGTTATTAGGCCAATTGTCTCCTACATCTGGTGTGGTAAAGTCAGGCTCAAAACTTGAAGTCGCCTATTTTGATCAGCACCGAGACCAGTTGGATGGCGAGCTTAAGGTTATAGACGCTATTGCTGATGGTAGACGGGAAGTGACAATTAATGGCAAAACAAAACATGTCATGAGTTACCTACAAGATTATTTGTTTACACCAGAAAGAGTGAACTCACCGGTTAAGTCTTTATCAGGTGGCGAGAAAAACCGATTATTGTTAGCCAAATTAATGTTAAGACCTAGCAATATGCTAATCCTCGATGAACCAACTAATGACTTAGATGTGGAAACCCTAGAGCTGTTAGAAGATACTATCTGTAATTATCCAGGCACGGTTATTTTGGTTAGCCATGATAGGGAGTTTGTTGATAACGTAGTAACCTCCAGTTATTTCTTTGAAGGAAACGGTAAAATAAGAGAATTTGTAGGTGGTTGTACCGATATTAGTAATTGGTATTCACAACAAACAACACAAAAACCCGTAGCAACTGAAACTAAATCACAAACCCAGAGTCCTAAAACCAGTTCGTCAGAAGTAAAGGGTAAAAAGTTATCATATAAGTTACAACTTGAATTAGAATCGTTACCTTTGATAATTGAAACTCTTGAAAATCAAGTTAAAAGTTTACAGGAATTAGTAAATGCTCCTAACTTTTTTGCTCAAGAAACCGCAAAATCAGACCCAGTGCTTGCAGATTTAGCAGAAACAGAAAAATTGCTAAATCAAAGCTATGAAAGATGGGACGAAATTGAAGCGATGAACACGTAACAGATTAAAATATCTAGATATAACAATTTCACAAATTAGTAGTAAGTAGGATTAATTATACATGACTAAAACAAGGCTAGCCGCCGCATTATCTATAGCCCTTTTGGTGGCTCCTGTTAGCCAAGCAGCTAAGTACCGAGTTGTTGAGCTACCTGTAGTGGGTAAAGGACAAAGTAGTTTTCCTACTGCCATCAATGAAGAGGGTAATATTACGGTAAATGTCGGCGTACCAGTATCGCAGTCAACTCCTTTGAGCACACCATACAATATTCCGATTGATCTAGATTTATTGGATTTTGAGTCAGATACCTTGGTCAACCTCTTAACCGACATAGAATCCGCCCGTAACGGTGACTTCAACAGTGTTGATTATGAAATACTTTTATCGTTGATAAGAGCTGCGGACGGTCAGCAAAGCGCACAACAAATTGCCGATACGATTAGTTTTTTAGCTTCAGAAAACGAAACCACTTATATGCCGGGGTTTGACCAGCTCACTGATCAAGGTGACGTGTTTGCGATAGCTTCAACTACAATCGTCAGAGATATTAACGATTCTGGGTTTACCATAGGCACTAGTGAAGGTTTTTACAATAAGGTGGATTACACGTTTGAAAGCGGTGATGACGTAACCTTTGTTGTGCATGAATTTGGTAAGCGAGGATTTGTTAGTCTTGATAATACAGTTGTTGATTTGCCTGCTCCAGCAACAATTGCTGGCGGTTTCAGTGAAGCCCATGGAATTAACAATAGTAATCAGGTGGTAGGTTTTGGTTCAACATTATTTCAATCAGATACCTTAGAAACAAGAATAGCCAGCTGTGAAAGTGAAGAACTAATAGATCATGATGACGATCCCGCAACAGAAGATCAGCGATATAGAGGTGACGTTCCTGTAGAGTCTTGCATCAGTACTACAGTTGACACTCTTACGAATTCCGTCACTAGTTTTACACAGTTACGAGGCTTGATTTGGCAGTTAGACGACCAAGGTAACGTTCTAAATACTAAAGAGTTAGGATTGCTGTTTGAACCAGAGGCCGATGATGAGACTAATTATAGTAGTCAAGCGTTAGGCATCAATGACAATGGAATTGCTGTAGGCGTGTCAAACGGGCAGTACTCTGAAAATGGTGTCACTGTTGCTCGGAATTTTGGCGTGATATTCGATGAAGATGAAGTTATCAATCTGACACCGGATCCCGATAGCACAGTCGCCCGGACTTCTAACATTATTAGTACTGCTACTGATATCAATAATGATAATTTAGTAGTGGGTTATCAGGTTAAATCTGTTAATGGTACAAATAGAACCAAGTTCTTTGTTTATGACATGAACTTAAGCGAATTCACCTTCCCTGAAGACTTTTTCTTAGGTTCTGCAAGTGTTGCCTTAGATATTAATAACAATGGGCTAGTGGTGGGTTATGGCGAAGTTGATGCCCCATTAACAGGGCGTCGAACAGAAGGTTTTATGTATGATAGCAATGCTGATGAGTTTTATGGAATTAGAGACCTAATCAGTTGTGATTCAACCTACACAATAGTACAAGCCAACAGCATAAATGATAAAAATGAAATAGTTGCTACTGCTTTGTTTCAAGGCGCTGCTAGGGACTCTTCTGGTGAAATTAGACTAGATTCTGCAGGTAGTGAAATCATCGTAGACCTAGTTTCAGCGGTAAAATTGGTACCAGTCGTAGGTGGTGAAGTAGAAAACTGTGAAACTCCTGAAGATGAGGTAAACAGAGATAGACAGGGAGCCAGTGTAAGTTGGATGTTAGCTTTTGGATTTATATTTTTAGGCTGGAGACGCTTTAAAAATAAGAGCTAAATTCACTATGATTTTAATTTTATAAACCCGCCTAAAGGCGGGTTTTGTTTTTCTAAAAGAATGTAAATCTAACTTAGGTTCTTATATTACGAATAGGCTTAAAAAGGTCAGTTTATAGACAAATTTAGTTTATATACAAAAAACACAATTATTCAAAGAGTTAAATAATGTCAAATACTATAAGTGTTATTTGTCATTGAACCAAAACCCTGTATCCACTATCTCTATTACGTGGTCATCTACGATCACTGGTAATTAATCATTCAAAAGAGGAAACTCAATGAAGAGACAAAAACGAGATAAGCTCTCAAGGGCGCATTCTAAAGGTTATCAAGCAGGCATATCAGGCCGTTCTAAAGAGAACTGTCCATTTCATACATCAAATATTAGATCCGAGTGGCTAGGAGGGTGGCGAGAGGCCATTGGAGATAGAAGTATAGGACTAGTCGGTCGTTAAAAATAGAGCCCCTAATAAGGGGCTTTATTATTTTCTCTGGGGTGGGAATTAAAAACTACTAGTATCTTGAAATAAGCCTACTTTTAAGTCTTTAGCTTCGTAAATCACTCTACCGTCAACTTCAACCGTACCGTCGCCTAAACCCATAAACAGTTTACGTTTAATCACACGTTTCAAATCAATACGATAAGTCACTTTTTTAGCAGAAGGTAACACCTGACCTTTAAACTTCACTTCACCTACACCCAGTGCTCTACCTTTGCCCGGTCCGCCAGACCAGCCCAAGAAAAAGCCAACCAATTGCCACATAGCATCCAAGCCTAAGCAACCTGGCATAACGGGATCACCAGGAAAATGACATTCAAAGAACCAAAGATCAGGTGTGATATCAAGCTCAGCTACAATGTAACCTTTGTCGTGGGTTCCACCTGTCTCATAAATTTCAACGATGCGATCCATCATTAACATATTTGGAGCAGGAAGTTGGCTATTGCCAGGACCGAATAACTCTCCTGTACTACAAGATAAAAGTTCTTCTTTTGTGAAACTATTTTGTTGTTCTGTCATTCTATATACTGCCTAATTAATCTGAGGGGGGTAATTTAGCGAACAGTTGTACGCTAAACAACTCTGAACAGTGATATATTTTAACTTTTAAGCAATTTAAGCCTAAACAAGTGATTATTAGAACTATATGAGCATAATGAAACGCACTGCCAACGCAGAAAAACAAAAACGTTTTCGAGATAAACAAAAAGACAAAGGTAAAAAGCAGGTGCGGGGATACGTAACTCCTCAAGCAATGGATTGTTATACCGAACTGTCAGACAAAACCGGTTGGACCGATAGCGAAATGTTAAGTAATGCGTTACGCATAACCTATGCTGCTTATAAATGTGGGCAAATTAAGCTGTTAAATGAATGGCTTAAGGATCATGACAAGTAATATGTCTGACGTTCCTAATATTGCCACCAGTAGAAATTACGAGATTGATTTACTGAGGGGATTCGCCATTGTTTTAATGGTTATGTTTCATTTTGGCTACGACTTAACCGTTTTTGGTTGGACCGACTTTAGTACCAGTAAAGATATTGAATGGAGAATATTTAGAACGGTGATTGTGAGTGGTTTTCTATTAGCTGTGGGTATGAGCAGTTATTTGGCTTACCATAAATCAATCAACAGAATGAAACTTGGCAAAACAGTCGGTAAACTTTTTGTGGTTTCTATGTTTATTAGTATTGGAAGTATTCTAATGCATCCAAGTACTTGGGTTTACTTTGGGATCATTCATTTAATTACCGTCGCATTGCCCATATCAGTCTTATTCGTTCGTTTGCCTAACCTTGCACTAATAATGGGAGTGCTAAGCATAGTGGGCTATTGGACAGGTACTTTAAATTTACACCCTATTTGGGAGTGGAGTGTGTTGCATTTAGGTATTCCTATACGAACTGTAGATTTAGCCAGCTTCTTTCCTTGGATAGGTGTGGTCTTAATCGGTGTTTTTTTAATGCACAAAGAGCTTTTCCAAGTAAAAGTATCACCTAATGCTACTTTAAATAAATTGGTGTTTTTAGGTCGACATTCTTTGATTATCTATTTAGTACATCAGCCCATTTTATACGGCCTGTTTGGTCTAACAGATGTCATCCTCGGTCGTTAATGTATAAGAGTTTATGTGGATAGACTCTGTCTAATTTGTTCAGCTTAGTTCTACTAGAACTTAATGCAGTAACAATCAGATTTCGCACCATCCCGAGAGCTCTGCACACTGACGTGGTTGAATAGATACGACCACCCCAGTTAAGACATAATAGCCTTAACTGGAGATAGATAATGACAACACGTA
>NZ_CAJWCF010000063.1 GCF_913020055.1 uncultured Paraglaciecola sp.
AGAACGTAATTCGTGCTGAAATCAGCAAGAAGAGACAGGTATTGCGTTGACATATCGGGAGCGTCCATATATGTCTTGTTGTTGTACTGGGTGTTTGGTCTAGTATAGGTGTGGTTTTCCATGAAAAGCTTATCTCTCGCCGCGCAAACTGGATACGCAATAAGGAACTAAGACAATTAAAGGCTAGGGGCTTGGATGATGCAGAAATTGTTTTGGGTATTGATAAGGTAAATGCAGATCATGATCAGCGCCTGCATTTGGCTATACAAGATTTACGCTTGTCTGTGGGAGTCCTTGAAATGTCGTTATTAATCAGCGGCACCTTGGTTTGGGGGTTTGGTGACTTGATTGCCCATGGGATTTTTCAGTAACCGGATAAACCTAAGTCGCTTATTTGTTGCCTTTTTGTCTGTCAATTATAGTTATCGGCCTTTCCCTTATTGTTTAGCTAAAAACCTTATCAAGTGTTTTAATGCTGAATTCGTCGAACTCAATTTAAGATTGTTCAATGTTGAAAAAAATCTCTCTGCTGATGGTCCAAGGATTATTAGCGCTTCTGCCCATATCACTGACGTTATATTTCCTAATTTGGTTAGTAACCACGATCGAAAACAGTTTGACTCCCCTTATCCCTGAAAATTTATATTTCCCGGGATTGGGGCTAGTGTTTGGTCTCATTATTTTGGTTTTGGTAGGGCTTGCTGTAAATGCCTATGTAGTTAGAGTTGTTATACGTTGGAGTGGTAAGATTTTTGAACGGATCCCTATCATCAAAACAATCTACGGAGCCATTCAAGATGCCGTCAATATTGTAAATAGTGGTAAACAACAAAAAATGCAAAGTGTGGTGTCAGTAAAGATAACTGACAGTATTCACCTAATAGGCTTTGTCACAAGTCACGAGGGTGCACAAGAATTGTTTAGTAATGAGCAGAAACTAGGTGTGTATATTCCCTTAAGCTATCAGATAGGTGGATACACGCTCTATATTGATAAAGACCAGCTCACCCCACTCGATATTGATGTTGAAACCGCCATGAGAATTGCTCTAACAGGTGGTAGCGTTTCTTCTTCAAAGACCAATGACAATAATTTTTCCAAAAGCAAATAAGCAAATAAGCAATTAACAACAGGTCTACAAGTTAGTCACTCTGTTGCAGATTCAGCGATCTTGATTAAAAAATATATTAGTAATAAAAATAGCTGAATTTAACCATCAAGATAATCTTCAGAAGCTCTGGTTTTATCTCAGGATTAACATCATTACTTACTAGCGAGTCTGGCATATTCATCCGTTTTTATGATCCGGTTATGCGACTTTTACATAATGAGTTTATGACAGCTACAAAAACAACAGGCTTATACTGGTTTCGACATGATTTGCGCTTGGCAGATAATCCGAGCTTGAATCAATTGTGCTCAAAGGTTGACCGGCTCATTTGTGTTTATATTAAAGACCAACATGAAGCGAACCAAAGTCAATTATGTAGGGCTAGTGTTAGTCAATTAAAAAAGATATTCGAACAACAAAGTGTCACTGTTTTAGATGAGTCCCTGAGGCAGAAAAATCAATATTTGTTGTGTGTTGACGGACCCGTTCAAGAAACGTTGCTAGCATTAGTGGAGCGTTACGCTGTGACGCACATTGGTGCTGAATTTCATCCCGGTGTGTACGAACAAAACACCCTGAAATCACTAAAAGACGCGTGTCCACAAGTTCAATTCACTGTTAGTCAGGAGCACACTCTTTTTTCGATCAATGATTTACCTTTTGACCTTGAGGAACTGCCAGAAACGTTTACCCCTTTTAGAAAAAAAGTAGAAACGATTTTGATAAACCCTCCCGCTGATGAGCTACTTCAGTTGCCAAGTAGTATAGGTGTATTGCCTGAAGTGCAGCAAAAGCTCACATCAGGACCGTTGCAAGGAGGTGAAAAAAGCGCTCATCAACAATTAAATTACTATTTGTTTGAGAGCGACCTTATCAAACAATACAAACAAACGCGTAATGCTCTGGACGATTGGCATAACTCAAGCAAAGTCTCGCTGTGGTTGGCGAATGGTTGTATATCGGTCAAAACGATATATCAAACGATTAAACAATATGAAGCGGAGCGTGGCGCTAATGAATCTACTTATTGGCTTTTTTTTGAGTTGCTTTGGCGAGAGTACTTTCAGTGGTACTTAAGTAAACATCAAAACAAACTATTCCATTTTTCAGGTGTGAAGCAAGTGGCTCCCTTAACGCGTTTTAATCAACAAGAATTTACTCGTTGGTGCGAGGGCATGACCAAGTACCCTATAGTTAATGCGTGCATGCGACAGCTTAATCAAACAGGTTATATGTCAAACCGCGGTAGACAATTGGTTGCCAGCTGTTTGGTGCATGAACTCAATCTAGACTGGCGTTATGGCGCAGCTTATTTTGAACAGCAATTAATTGATTATGATGTCGCTAGCAATTGGGGAAATTGGCAGTATTTAGCAGGAGTAGGCGCAGATCCACGTGCACATAGACGTTTTGACTTAGACAAACAAACTGCGACTTATGATCCTGACCAGACCTTTCGTACCAAATGGCTAAAGAGTGACGAATAGTCGAACTGAAATGTTAACGTCAGGTCAGATTAACTTGGTTTGGTTAAAGCGAGATTTACGACTCAGAGACCATGAAGCACTTTTTAATGCCTCGAAAAGTGGAATGCCAGTACTACTTATCTACATAATTGAGCCTATCTTGGTTGACGATCCTCATTATGATATTCGCCACTGGCGCTTTATATGCCAGTCTTTACAAGATATGAATCAACAGCTTAGTCAGTTCAATAGTCAGTTATTAATTGTGCACGGTGAAGTCACCAGTGTTTTTGAGCAACTGAATAACACATTGCCAATAAAACACATTTACAGTCACCAAGAAATTGGACTAGCCAATACATTTGAGCGCGATAAAGCTGTGAAGCGTTGGTGTGATACTAATGCTGTTATATGGTCTGAATCCACTTATGGCGCTGTGATACGTGGACTCACTCAGCGTCACGATTGGGATAAAAACTGGCAAAAACGCATGCGTCACCCTTGTTTCGATAGACCATTAGAAAAAATCAATTTTGTGCAGTCAGAGCATCTAGTGTTTCAGCAGCAAAATACTGAACTACCTGAACAATGGCAGACCCCTAACCCGCAGTTTCAGGCAGGAGGTGAAAAACGTGCTTGGTTTACTATGCATCACTTCTTTACTGATAGAGGCAAAGACTATGCTTATTCAATCTCGAGTCCTACAGCCAGTCGAAAAGCATGTTCAAGATTATCTCCCTACTTAGCTTGGGGGAACATTAGCCTTAGGCAGGTCTACCAATTTACTTTGGGCAACTGGCAAAAAAAGGGTTGGCGTAGGTCGTTGGTGGCTTTTACTTCGAGGCTGCACTGGCATTGTCACTTTGTGCAAAAATTTGAGAGTGAAATTGAGATGCAAGTTCGCCCTGTCAACCGAGCATACGAAAATTACCAGTATGATGAGAGTGACCGGGGTAAAGCCAATGTCGAAGCGTGGAAACAAGGTCAAACAGGTTTTCCGTTAATTGATGCCTGTATGCGTTGTTTGCATCAAACGGGTTACCTTAATTTTCGAATGCGTTCGATGTTAGTCAGTTTTTTGTGCCATCAATTAGATGCTGACTGGCGCAGTGGGGTGACTCATTTGGCTAGGTTATTCTTAGATTTTGAACCAGGTATTCATTACCCTCAATTTCATATGCAAGCGGGTATTACCGGGATTAACCTAATTCGTCTGTACAACCCAATTAAACAATCACAAGAAAAAGATCCTGAGGGGGTGTTTATTCGAAGGTGGTGTCCTGAATTAGCAGAGTTACCTAATGAGCTGCTCCATCAGCCTTGGCAGCTTACTCTGATGGAACAGCAAATGTATGATATTAAGTTAGGCAGCGATTACCCTTTGCCAATTATTGATTTTGAAATTAGTGCAAAAGCAGCCAGAGACAAATTATGGGCCTTTCAAAAGCGAGATGATGTACAGGCGGAAGGGCGTCGAATATTAAAACGGCATACTCTGCCTAACCGACCCAAAAATATTTGAATGTGTGAACAGTCGAACAATTTCACATTATCTTAAAGTTTTGGCGTTAATATAAGCAGCCTATTACGGAGATACATGTGTGACTATTGATTTGTCTTTACCCCCACAACTAACTAAGCCCTCACTATTTGATATTTTGCGGGAAGTAAGAGCTCCTTTTGAGTTTGCATCAATTTTTTTACATGTTCATGCCCTTAGAAAAGCTCCTAAAGGCAATGGGCAAGCTGTTATGTTAGTTCCCGGCTACATGGCTGACGATCTTTCTATGCGTCCTCTTGGAAAGTACCTTCGATATCTTGGTTACGATGTGTATTACACCGAATTGGGCCGGAATATGGGAAAGGTCAACACCGACATGTTGCGATTGGGCCAAAGAGTTAAGTCTATATCCCAACAATTGGCAGGTGAAAAAATCACCATCATAGGATGGAGTTTGGGTGGAGTACTGGCGAGAGAAGTCGCTCGTTTGTATTCTGAGGTGATAAAGGAAGTCTTAACTTTGGGGACACCCATTGTTGGTGGCCCAAAATTTACTTCTGTTGGAAAAAGGTACGCCAAGTTAAACAATATTGATTTAGACAAATTTGAACTTGATGTACACCAACGTAATTCTATTGGCTTAACCCAGCCTATTACCTCTATTTACAGTAAATCAGACGGTGTAGTAGGTTGGCAGGCCTCTATTGATATATACAACTCTCAGGCTAATAATATCGAAGTAACGGGCTCCCATCTTGGGTTAGGAGTTAATCCTAGAGTATGGCTCATTATTTCGGACATTTTGGGGCGTTAACTTAGTGCTGAATGAGTGCCATAAAGCGGGGCGGACTCTTGATATGTTACGCCAATTTAACTTGTCCAAGCCTACAGTAGTATAATTAACTCGATTAGTGATCTAATGAGTGACAAATACTGTTTTATTCAAGCTATTAATATAGAAACATAGGACGTTTAACAAAAATGCAATCTCGTTTACCTACCTTTATCCCTGTGTTTGTATCTTTTGCTTTGCTTTTGACAACACTGCCCATATCGGCTCAATATAGAGGAGCGGATCGTCCACGTATAGTTGTGGTTGAGCCTCTAAGTTTTGAATACGAGACGTCATTAATTGAGGCTGTTGGCACGGCTCAGGCAACGCGGTCTGTAAGCCTTTTCCCCAGTGTCTCAGATGAAGTCACGTCGTTAAATTTTATTCCGGGCCAAGAGGTAAAAAAGGGAGTAGTGCTAGTTGAGTTAGATAGCAGACTGCAAGACGTAGACTTGCAACGTGCGGAAATTCAGCTTGAAGACGCACAACGAAATCTTGATAGAGTTAAAAATAGTCTCAAACGTGGAGCCGTTACCGAACGTGAAGTGGATGATGCCAATACAATATATAGGTTGGCTAAAGTCAGCCTACTTGAAGCGAAAGAAAATAAAGAAGACAGATTGGTGCGTGCACCTTTTGACGGCATAGTTGGGTTAACTGATGTGGAGGTAGGCGATCGCATCACACCTCAAACAGAGATCACTACCTTAGATGACCGAGTTAGACTTTTTGTTAACTTTGTAGCTCCAGAATCAGCTGTGTCTTATTTGATGCAAAAACCCACTGTTCAACTACAACCTTGGACAGACAGGATGACTCTACTGCCAGCTAAAGTCGCTGAAATTGACTCCCGAGTTAATATTCAAGACCGGACAATAAGAGCTAGGGCATTGCTCGATAATCAACATGATCAGTACCGTCCTGGAATGAGTTTTCGGGTGTCGTTGAACGTGCGCGGTGAGTCGTATGTCGCGATCCCAGAAGCTGCCCTATCTTGGGGCGCAAATGGAGCGTTTGTGTGGTTATCTGAAAACGAAAAAGCCAAACGAGTCGATGTGCAAATTGAGCAAAGACTAAGGGGCCGAATTCTTGTTACAGGTGAACTCAGCGATGGTCAAACGTTAATTATTGAGGGCATACAAGGTTTAAGAGATGGCCAAGCCCTCAAAATTCAAAACACCCAAAACAATGGTGTGAAAGTCAGTCAAAAAAAAACTGAACAAAAGGTAGCCGGCTAGTGTTTAAGAACAACCTATTCAAAGACGATTTACCTTCATTATCGATCCGCAGACCGGTATTGATTTTAGTCCTAAATCTACTCATTGTTACCGCAGGAATTGCAGCCTTCTATGCATTAGAGGTACGAGAATTACCAGATGTTGACCGGCCTATTATTACTGTGACCGCCAATTATCCTGGTGCGGCACCTGAAACGGTAGACTCTGAAGTGACCAGTCGACTAGAAGGCGCTGTCGCTAGAGTCAGTGGTGTCAAGGCGATTCGCGCCCAAAGTGAAGAAGGTAACAGCCGCATTCGAGTAGAGTTTCGACCTGGTATCGATATTGAGGATGCGGCAAACGAAACCCGAGAGTCTGTTGCGCGTATTCAGCGACGGTTACCTAATGAAGTTGAGCAGTTGGCGATTGTTAAGGCTGATAATGATGCTCAAGGGGTAGTGAACATTGCGGTTTCTAGTGAAAAATATGAGCTTGAAACACTAACAGATATAGTTGAAACCGACTTAGCGCCACTATTTTTGAATGTGCCTGGCGTGGCTGATGTGCGTCTTGACGGCGACCGTCAACGAGTGCTGCGTGTGAGTGTAGATAATTTAAGATTAACCAGCTTTCAGTTATCTATTTCGGACGTAGCCGCAGCGCTAAGTACTGCCCCATTTGATGTGCCAGCTGGAAGTATTCGCTCTACTGATCATCAATTAATAGTACGCGCAGATGCCACTTCCGTAAACGAGCAAGACGTACGAGACATTGTGATTTCCGGTGACGTAAAAGTAGGTGACGTTGCCAGCGTTTATTATGGACCGGCTGATTTACGCTCTATAGTACGTTTAGATGGTAAACCGGTGATTGGATTAGGGGTGATTAGGCAAGCACGCTCCAACACTATTGAAATATCTGATGAAGTGTTGTCGATGGTAGATGGTTTGCGCGAACGATTCCCCGACCTTGAATTGAAAGTCACTTCTGATGATGCTGAATTTATTCGTGATTCAGTTGATGAAGTCCTGCAATCATTGGTGTTTACCATAGGCTTAGTCATTGCGACTTTATGGTTATTTATCGGCAAGTTTAGAGCGACATTAATACCAGCGTTAGCCATACCTGTTTCGCTAATAGGATCTTTAGCTATTCTTTGGATGTTTGGCTTTTCGATTAATATACTGACATTGCTTGCATTAGTATTAGCCACAGGATTGATAGTCGATGACGCCATAGTGGTATCTGAAAATATTCAACGCCGTCGAGCTGCGGGCATGGGAGCCAGAGCGGCAGCCGTGATAGGCACCCGGGAAGTGTTTTTTGCAGTTATCGCGACTACGGCAGTGTTAGTCGCTGTATTTGTACCCATTGCCTTTTTGCCTTCTACAGCTGGTCGGTTATTTAGAGAATTTGGTGGGGTATTAGCCGGCAGTGTGATTATTTCATCCTTTGTCGCCTTGTCATTAGTGCCAGCACTGACCGCAAAAATCCCAACAATTGATTTATCCAAGCAAAAACAACCAGGCCTACTTAGCCGTTTTGGCACAAAGTGCGTGAATGGGTATGAGAGCTCTTTAAATTTTGTTTTAAAATTTTCTGTTGCTGTTGTTATTTTTTGTACGTTAATTGGTGCGGGGGCTTATTTTGTCTTTAACGAATTGGATAACGAGCTATTGCCCCCTGAAGACCGTGGAGTAATACGGATCTTTGCCCGCGGCCCTGATGGTACCGGTATTAACTTTATGGACAGGCAAGCTTTAAAAACTGAAGAGTTGTTACTTCCCAGTATAAAAGATGGGGAAGTTGAATCGATATACACAGTTGTTGGCCGATGGGATCCTAATATCCTGTTTATCACTGTTCCGTTGGCAAAATGGGCAGACAGAGGGCGTTCGCAGCAAGAAATAATTAACGAACTTCGCCCCATGTTATCTCAAGTGGCAGGCGCACCTGGTCGAGCATTTGGTAGTAATAGTCTCAATTTACGCGGATTTGGCGGTGGCTTTGAAATGGCATTAACCGGCGATAACTACTTAGAAATTTATCAAGCCGCTTTAGATTTTTCTAAACAAATCGAAGATAAATTACCTGAGTTAGGTAGAGTAGAAATTTCATATGAACCGACCCAACCGCAATTGAGAGTGAGTATCGATCGCCGCCGAGCAGAAGAATTAGGTGTGGCTTTTGACGATGTCTCACGTACTTTGCGTGCAGCAATTAACGGCGATGATATTGTTGATTTGAATGTGGGTGATCAGGCCATTCCTATTATTTTGCAAGCGAGTAACCGAAACGCATTAGATCCAACGAGCATCCTGAACTTATATGTTAGCTCTACTAAAGGTAATTTAGTGCCACTTTCAAGTGTGGCTTATGTTACCGAAGAAGGCGTGGCTGCGGAGTTAGAGCGTCACGCACAGCGCCGTGCTATAGAGCTAGAGATGGACTTACCGGCTGAGGTCACTATTGAGCAAGCAGTTACCTCCATTAGGGAGTTAGCCAACAATACTCTTCCAGCCGGAATTGGTGTTGTGTTCTTAGGTGAGGCGTTAACTTATCAAGAAACTAACCAACAAGTATTATTGACCTATTTATTGGCATTTTTGATTGTATTGTTGGTATTAGCTGCACAGTTTGAAAGTTTTAACAGCGCGTTTGTGGTGATGTTGACCGTACCTTTTGGTATTGCAGCGGCTATCTATGCTCTTTATTTTACCGGCACCTCAGTTAACATTTATTCCCAAATAGGACTAGTGATGTTGATTGGTTTGTTGGCTAAAAACTCTATTTTGCTGGTGGAGTTTGCAAACCAAATGCGGGATGCAGGCATGGAGGTTAAAGAAGCCATTATTGAGGCAGGCAAAGTCAGATTACGTCCAATTATGATGACCTTAGTTTCTACCATTTTAGGCGGCTTACCGCTTATATTATCAACTGGCGCAGGCGCTGAGGCTCGCAATGCTATAGGTTGGGTGGTATTTGGAGGGCTAGGTTTAGCGGTAGTCTTTACACTATTTCTGACCCCAGTACTGTATTACGCTTTTGCTCGCTTGACTAAACCCAAGGCAGATGAAGAAAATCGCTTGAATACAGAGTTAAAAGAGGCTCAGAAACAATTATAATTAAGGCTTTTGTAGTTGGAATACCTACAACACCTTACGCAGTTCACTAGGCAGCTAGTGTTACTCTTCTATGATTACCTCAAAACCACCGTATATTAAACGTTTTCCATCAAATGGCATTGGGTTTTGGTCTGGCTGCATTCTAGGGTCTTGCATAATCGCTTCCCAGCCAGCATCACGTACTTCTTTCGATGGCCAAATAACAGATGAAAAAACAACGGTTTCGTTTTGGCCACAATTTACTGCGATTGGAAAGGAAGTGACCTTACCATCTGGGACGTTATCGCCCCACGCTTCAGTCACCTTTAGCGCACCATGTTCTTTAAACACTGTGGCAGACAGCTTTGCGTGTTCTATGTATTTTTGTTTATTTTCGTTTGGTACTGCGGCTACAAAGCCATCTACATAAGACATATCATTTCCCTGTTGAATTTTTTGCTGATTGAAGCTCACATAATTGTTTTAAATTTATATAAGGGCTGCCCTTCTGGCAATATTTAATCAGTTTTATTTCCCATGCTCAGTAGTAAGGGGCATTGTTGGTTTAATACTTGCTATTCTTCTTATTCAAGATGTATCTAGTTTTTTTAAGTTGAGGTATTTATGCTGTTTACTAGTAGGTTGATTGGTCAAAGCGCCGTTCATAAGGGGCAAGTCGTCGCCGTCTTTCTAACATTTTTGTCTATGTTTGTGATTTCTTTGCCAACACAAGCACTAGAAATTGGTGTCAGTGGTCACCAAGGTACTGAATATGAAACACAAGGTTATTCACTCTTTATAGGCGATAACTTTTCTCGAAGAAGTCCATTTTATTGGCGTTTAGGGGTTAGTCGATATGATGAAGTATTTGTTGAGTGGAATAACAGGAATCTGAAATTTCCGATTAATAATGCAGAACTATCACTATCTTATAGACATCAACTCAGCTCACGAAGCCCTGCAGCGAGACGTTTTAGTTTGGAATATCAGATAGGTGCATCTGCATCGCTAACTGATAACAAGTTTACCTGGCCAGAACTTAACGAAGAGAAGTATTTTTCAGAAACTGGTGATATCAATGGTTTTGTGGCCATTTCTGCCCACTATAAAATCACTTCAAATGTATCAGCTATAGCAGGTGTGAAATACTTCCCTAAAATGTCTGAATTTGACAGTATCAGTTCAGTGTTTTTGGGATTTAAGTATAATTTCAACTTTGGTCAAACTGGTTATGGTAATTAGGGTCAAAAGATCCTAATTTATTAAGTAAGTTGTTAGTGCTATAGGCATACTGGAAAGTCAGAAGTGAGTATTGTTTATGTTTAAAATGAATCAGCACAGTGCCTCAATACGTTGGCCTAGATTGCTAAGATTACATCTCTTTAGTTTTACCTTGATTGTAATGATTGGTTTGTCTTGGCCACAACCGAGTTACGCCCAAGTAGTCACGTGTCCTGGACCACCTCCTTTAAATACCACTGATACGGATGGTGATGGTTACGATGACAACATTGATGTATTTCCTGCCGATCCTGCTCGCCATTACGATTATGACATGGATGGCATTAGTAATTTAGACGAAAATGACGATGACGGCGATGGTGTGTTGGACGTTGACGACAACAATTTAGATGCCGACCCGGTCATTAATTTCTATGACCCTTTTCCCGAGGACCCCCTTGAGTGGCTCGATACCGATGGTGATTGTCTTGGTAATAATGCAGATTTAGATGATGACGGTGATGGTTTTGCAGACACAATTGATCCGTTTCCTTTGGATGGTACTGAATGGGAAGACACTGACAGTGACTTGATAGGTAACAACTCTGATTCTGATGACGACAACGATGGGGTAATTGATTTATATGATGCTCTACCTTTGGATCCAAATGAACAAACGGACACGGATAGTGATGGTGTAGGAAACAACACCGACGAAGACGATGATAATGATGGCATTGATGATATTGATGATGCCTTTCCGTTGTTAGTAACTGAAACCTTAGACACTGACAATGATGGTATTGGCGATAACTCTGACCCTGATAATGATGGCGACGGCGTATTAGATGTGAATGACTTTTTGCCAAATGATCCCAGTGAATCCTTCGATAATGATGGTGATTTAATTGGTGATAACGAAGACACTGATGATGACAATGATGGTTTTGAAGATGGCGTTGACGCGTTTAGAACAGATCCCGCAGAAAACTTAGATACTGATGGCGATGGTGTCGGTAATAATGCTGACAGCGATGATGACGGTGACGGAGTCGTTGATTCTTCTGACACATTTCCACTCGACTCAACTGAATTTATCGATACCGATAGTGACGGTACAGGTAACAATGCAGATACTGATGACGATGGTGATGGCGTTGAAGATGGCATAGATAGATTTCCCCTCGATAGCACAGAAACTATAGATACAGATGGTGACGGTATTGGTAACAATGCAGACTCTGATGACGACGGTGATGGTGTGGCCGATAATATCGATCCTGACCCTTTAAATATTACAGAAGACACCGATACAGATGGCGATGGCATTGGTAACTTAACAGATTCAGACGATGACGGAGACGGCATAGCTGATGGCTTTGATGCCTTTCCTCTTAATAGTGATGAAACACTTGATACTGATGGTGATGGCTTAGGAAATAACTTAGGTGATGCCGATGATGATAACGACGGTATAGCTGATTCTGATGATGCATTCCCCTTAGATAACACCGAATGGCTTGATACCGATAGCGATGGCGTTGGTAATAATACCGATCCTGATGATGATGGAGACGGTACCATTGATAGTATTGATGCCTTTAGACTCAATGCTCTTGAATCCACAGACACTGACGGTGACAGTATTGGTAACAACGCCGATAGCGACGATGATAATGACTTTTTTACTGATGTTAACGATGATTTTCCTTTAGACCCGTTGGAATGGTTAGACACTGACAGTGATGGCGTTGGCAATAATGCTGACAATGATGATGATAATGATGGTGTAATTGATTCGTTGGATATATTCCCCTTAAACAGCGCAGAATCAGTCGATACTGACGGTGATGGTGTGGGAAATAACGCAGATAGTGATGATGATAATGACAGTTTTTCTGATACTAATGATGTATTCCCTCTGGATGTATCGGAATGGCTCGACACAGATCTAGATGGTATTGGCAACAATTTAGACACCGACGATGACGGTGACGCAGTGACAGATAATCTGGATTTATTCCCTTTAAATAATGCTGAATGGCAAGACACAGATGTCGATGGTGTAGGTAATAATGCTGACAGTGATGACGATAATGATGGGGTAAGAGACGTCGATGACGCCTTTCCACTTGACCCTGTTGAAACCAAAGATACAGACTTAGACGGCTTAGGCAATGTCATAGATAACGATGATGACGGTGACGGCGTTGTTGATTTTTTTGACGCGTTTCCACTTGATAGTACAGAGACCACTGATACTGATAATGACGGTACAGGAAACAACACAGACCTAGATGATGATGGCGATCAAGTCGCTGACGTAGACGATGTATTTCCACTCGACCCAACTGAGTCAATTGATACTGATAGTGACGGTATTGGCAATAACACCGATACCGATGATGATGGCGATGGCGTATCCGATATTAATGATCCATTTCCAGTTGATCCCACCGAAACCATTGACACGGACAATGACAACATTGGCAACAATGCTGATTTGGATGACGACAACGATGGGATGAGTGATGAATTTGAAAACACTTATGGCTTTAATCCTATTGATCCAAGTGACGCCTTACTCGATAGTGATTTTGATGGTGTAATTAACGTTGATGAAGCTCAAGACAATAACAATCCATTGATTGATGATTACCCACCAGAAATTTCAGTTCCATCATCATTAAATCTAAACGCTGAGCATATTTTTACCATTCTCACCGAAGAAGCTTTGGTGGCAGGGACAAGTGTTTTTGCTAATGACGGTTTAGATGGTGAAAATTGTTGCAACCTAACGCCTGTGGGCTTTGAACGGGGCTTGCAAGTGTTACAGTCTGGTTCTCATCCCATTTCATGGAGGGCGATTGATAATGCCGGAAATATTGCCTACACCGAGCAAACAATTAACCTTTACCCCTTAGTTAACTTCGAGCCTGATCAGACAGTAGCAGAAGGTGGTACTGCCAATGTGAAAGTGGTGTTGTCAGGGATTGCACCTATTTACCCAGTCATGATCCCCATTGCAGTGGTGGGGGAAGTAGATAACTTAGACTATACATTGGATGACGAGTTTGTGGTGATTGAAAGTGGTACAGTGGGTTACATCAACATTAAGTTAAACCAAGATTTTCAACAAGAAGGTGATGAACAACTGACTCTTGAATTTGGCAATGGTTTGAACGTGGGCGTGCAGCCAACACATACCATCACTATTAGCGAACAAAACGAGGCGCCGCAATTAGCAGTGTTTGTTAAACAGCGAGGTTTGCTGCTATCAAATGTAGCCAAAGATGATGGTAATATTGAAGTCAGGTTAGAAATTGAGGATTCTAATATTGATGATACTCATATTATTGAGTGGACGATTCCCACAGAGTATCAAGCACAAGTCAGTGCGAATCAGAAGGTAGTAGTCATCACCCCATCTAAATTAACATTACCCATTACCAACAGTGATGTTTTAACCTTGTCAGTAGAAGTGACCGATAGTGGTGAAGGCAACTTAGTAAAAACAGAAATTATATATATTCCGATTTTAGCTACCCAACCCGCGTTAACCAATAGTGATGTTGACCGCGATGGATTAACTGATCAGGAAGAAGGTTTTGTAGATGATGATTTTGATGGTCTACCAGCATTTATGGATACTTCAGACGTTGCTTATATCCAGCCCAAACATGTTAACTCTGCTATCACCAAGTTTGTCGAGACTGAACCAGGTTTGCAATTGAAGTTGGGTAAATATGCAAGGTTACAACAGTCAGATGGCGTAATGATATCTGAGCAAGAAATTATAGCGACTGGCTTAATAAGCGCTGATGAAATTAGCCATCAAGACGAGTATTACGATTTTGAAATAAGTAACATTCTGCCTGTTGGAAGCTCAGTAAATATCGTATTACCTTTGCAAGATAATATTCCCGAATACGCTGTTTATAGAAAGTATACCAATGAACAGGGCTGGCAAAACTTTATAGAAAATGCAGATAACAGCATTGCCTCAACGATCACTGTTAACGATGTATGCCCTGCACCTGATAGCGAAGTGTACCAAAATGGACTGAATCAAGGTGATAACTGTATCCGTTTAACTATTAAAGATGGTGGTCCCAATGATGCCGATGGCATAGAAAACGGTACCATTGATGATCCCGGTGGTATAGCGGTGGAATCGGTTGATGAAATTATCAAAGTCACTGATCCAGAAAAAAGCAGCAGTGGTGGAGTGTTAAGTTTATCTCTTTATTTACTTTTAATATTGCTAGGTTGGCGCGGTTTTATGACTTATTTGAGATACGAAAAATAAATCATTTACGCGTCTTAGAATCTATATGTCTAATCGCTAACCGTTTTTTTGTGCCCGAAGTTTAATAATTCCGTCTTCTTCATGCATTTTGGGCATGTTGAGCTGTTTGAATTCTGTAAGCCAATGTTCCACCATCGCTTGGTACTGAGTGGATCCCTTAAAAGCGAGGGCTGCGGACTTTAGTTTTTCAACTAATTGTGCAGAGGTGCCATGTTTTGAAACAGCCAAATAAGTGGTGGCTAGTTGGTACTGAAAGACCCTTGTGATATCAGTACAGGGTTCGTCAATTGTCAAACATATAATGTCGATACCACCATCAGAAAAAAATAAGTAGTCAACTTCACCCGCTAAAAATTTCTGTAGTACACCCTGCCATGTTGATGAGGTAACAGCAATATGACCAGCGTCAATGATCACTTGTTCACGAAAATCTTTTGCAAGGACTGCAATCCGACTATGAGCAGGCATTTGTTCTAAATTTGAAATTTTGCTGTTGTGCAGCAGTGACTTGCGTCCAAACACAGCGTAAGCATTCTGCGTTATTGGTGATATCCAATGGAAGTTATCTTCCCTTTCTGCTGTCCTCGCTAAAGAAAAAACTAACACATCAGCTTTCAGTTCACTTTCAACTAAAATACGCTGCCAAGGAGCTGCTAATATCTGCTGGCGTAATCCTGCCTCAGTTAGTATGCCTTTTACTAATTCAACTGCGTAACCGGATGGGTTACCCCGTTCATCGTATAGACTAAACGGTGGTTCAAGGTGAGTGAGTACCCAAATTTGATTTGCAGCCGATTGGCTACTATCGATTTCCCCAAGGCTAATTACACCTTATGTAACATTCGTATTCGCTTCTAATAATTGTAGTTTTGGTAACCATTGGTCTACTAACTGACTAAATATACGGGTCTTAATAAACTGCTCAGCAGCATTGGCTAGTTTTAGTGCATGTTCACGATTTTTGTCAGTTTTTAGCATAGCAAGATAGCTGAACCGAATATCATGAGTGTAGATTTTTTTAAGCGATTTACAGTCAAAACCGGCAGATTTACAGGTAACAGAAACACCTAGTTCAGAGACAAATACAGAGGAAACTCTACCTTTTAATACGGCTTTTAAGGCTTGTTCCCAGCTATTAAATTCAACTATGTTCTTCACCCCATGCTGACGCAGAATATCGGCTCGGTAATCGCCACGTAAAACAGCAACTGATTTTAATTTGTCGAGTCTTCCGAGTTTGACATCATTTAGATAATCAGTGTTTTTGGCATCTGGATTTAGAGGTTCATCTTGCAAAGAAAAAATAGCGATGACGTTTGCTGACATCGGTGCAATCCAATAGAAATCATCTTCTCTTTCTGGCGTGCGTACTAGGCCAGTTGTGACCACAAGTTCGTTTTCATTCAATTGTTTGAGTAAACGAGCAAAGGGTAATGGTGTAACAGTGGGGTTGTACCCAGCCATATGAAATACACAGCGGGCATATTCAACCGAATACCCCGAAACCCGCCCATCATTTTGTATTTCACTAAAAACAGGGGAAGGACTAGTAAGTAACTTTAGAGGTTGTAATGTCTCTTGAGCAATTGGAATAGAGCAATTAAACAAATAAAAGCTAAGTCCAAAAAAACACAAAGTTACTCGTTTCAAATTATTTTACTCATAGATACGAGCAAGTCACCAACAGACTTACTTTTCTGTAAAAACGGTACGATTAATATGTCTCGTGTTCACTAAGTATACCAATGACCCAATGTGCTAGCTAACGTTTCAATTTTCGAGGGCCTTCATTGCTACAACGTTTCGAGCAATACTTCACTTCATCCCAACATCTTTGCCACTTTTTACGCCAATTAAAAGGGCGAGCACAAACCGGGCATATTTTGCTGGGTAATTCAGACTTCTTCATTGCTCTCTAGTGCTTTAAAAAATATCTGACCGTCGCGCTGGATAGCTTGGCGTTTTTCGTCGGTCATATTATTAAGTGTGCGATAGGGCATACCTAAGCGTGGGTTATTGCCTAGTTTTTCCTTGTTTCTGTCTAAAAAATCCCAGTATAAATAGTTGAAAGGGCAGGCTTGGGCGCCATTTTTTTCTTTGACCTTATAGTGGCAATTTTGGCAGTAGTTCGACATTTTGTTGATATAACTGCCACTCGCTGCGTAAGGTTTACTCGCAAGTAAGCCACCATCTGCAAACAGTATCATGCCGGTAACATTCGGCATTTCTACCCATTCATAAGCATCCGCGTAAACGATTAAATACCATTCGTTGACTTCATCTGGGTGTAAACCAGCTAACAAAGCGAAGTTACCTAGTATCATCAGTCTTTGAATATGGTGTGCATAAGCGTTGTCTGATGTTTCTTGAATACATTGGTGTAGACAATTCATTTTGGTGCGAGTGTCCCAAAAGAATTTTGGCAGTGAACGGGTAGCTTCGAGAAAATTTTCGCTTTTGTAATCAGGCATTTTTAACCAGTACAAACCACGAACGTATTCCCGCCAGCCTAATACTTGACGAATAAAACCCTCTACAGCGTTAAGAGGCGCTTGACCATTACGATAGGCGTTTTCGGCTTGTTCAATCACTTCTTTGGGAGTTAACAGTCCACAGTTTAGATAGAAACTGATATGCGAGTGATACATCCAAGGCTCACCTTGCACCATGGCATCTTGGTAATCGCCAAAGTGGAATAAACGCTGAGCGACAAACTCATCTAACACTACAAGTGCTTTTTCTCGGGTTACAGCGAAATGAAAATTATCTAGTTTGCCAAAGTGGTCATTAAATTCTTCGGCTACTAATTCCAGTACTTCAGTAGTCAACGAGTCAGGTTTAAATTTGCTAGGTTGGGGAGGTGACATTCCTTTGGGTAACGCCTTACGATTGGCGCTATCAAAATTCCATTTATCGCCCACTGGTTTATCGCCGTCCATCAAAAAATGCCATGTTTTGCGCATTTCGCGATAGAAAAACTCCATACGTAACTGCTTACGACCTTCTGCCCAATTTGCAAACTCTTCTAAGCTGGCTAAAAACCGGTCGTCTTGGCGAATTTCAACAGGAATGTTTAACTTGTCTTGCCAGCTTTGCATTTCAGCCAAAACACGATATTCACCAGGATGGGTTAGCACGATTTTTTGAATGTTTTTTTGTTTGCAAAGCCGTTCAACTTCACCAAATAAACTGCCTTGATTGTTTTCGTCAGTGTATTGGGTGTAGTGAAGGTTAAACCCTTGGGCGATTAATTCATTAGCAAAATGACGCATTGCTGAGAACAAAAATGCGATTTTCTTTTTGTGGTGTTTAAAATAACTGGCTTCTTCTCGTACTTCAGCCATTAACAACCAATCATTGTTTGGTTCGCAATCTTGCAAGCTAGCCAATGAGTGACTCAGTTGGTCAGCTAGGATAAGCCTTAACGTACTCATACTTTACCCGTGATCTCTTCTGGTTGTTGTTTGGACTGAGCGAGTGCATCTAAAGCTCGTAGTCTTGATGCTTTTAAATCAACTAAAGGCTCTGGGTAGTTTTTACCCAATTTAACGCCAGCATAATCTAAAATATTTTGCGGCGCGTCCCACGGATTATGGATGTATTTATCAGGCATTTTAGCCAGTTCTGGGCAGAAACGTTTTACGTAATCCCCCTGTGGATCAAAACGTTGTCCCTGAGTGACGGGATTAAATATTCTAAAGTAGGGCGCAGCATCGGCTCCTGTTCCCGCTATCCACTGCCAACTTGCGCTATTCGCGGCAAGGTCTGCATCTAACAAACAATCCCAGAACCAGCGTTCGCCTTTGCGCCAATCAATCAATAAATTTTTCACTAAAAATGATCCCACCACCATACGTACCCGATTGTGCATGGTGCCGGTTTGCCAAAGCTCGCGCATGCCTGCGTCGACTATTGGAATGCCTGTTTGACCGAGCTGCCAAGCTTTTAGTGATTTATCATCACTTCGCCATGGGAAGTGTTCAAACTTAGGGCTGAAGTTCTTTTGTGGAATGTGTGGAAAATGAAATAACAAAGAATGTGAAAATTCTCTCCAACCTAGTTCACTGAGGTAACAATCTAAACCCACATCTTCGGTGTTGCCGTTTAACGCATGAATCGCGGCGTACCATATTTGATTTGGCGATATTTCGCCAAAATGTAGATGTGGCGATAATTTAGATGTCGCGCCTAAGTCTGGGAAGTCTCGTTTGTTTTTGTACTCTTCGGCTCCATTAGGTAAAAATTCACTAAGGTGTTTCGCCGCACCTTGTTCGCCTGGCGTCCACATTTCTTGCATTGTCGAATACCAGTTGATATCAGGCATCAGTGCAAGAGAATCAAGACCTTTGTCCAACTGCGGTATATATTCAACTTGAAGATTGTGAGGTGTGTCTACGGGCATCCTAGGTGAGGGTTTAGATAAACAACCGCGACGGTAATAGGGTGTAAACACTTTATAGGGTGTCTCGTCTTTCTTTAATACTTGCCAAGGTTCCCACAACAGATGGCTATTGAAACTTTGCACATCTATTCCTGCTTCAACCAATGTTTGTTTCAGCAAGGTGTCGCGTTTTATTTGCCAAGGTTCGTAAGCCCGGTTCCACACCACTTGTTTGATATTGTGTTGTTGAATCAATTCAATGATTATCTTGCTTGCATCGCCCTTTGCGCAATGCAGTTGGTTATCCAATGAATCATTCAATCTACCAAGCGACTTGTGTAACCACCATTTACTCGCTCCGCCTGGTACAAAATTTTCGGGGCAAGCCGTATCGAAAATGTACAGCGGGATGACCGTTCCTCGCTCACTGGCGTAGGTTAACGCTGGGTTATCCCTTAAACGTAAATCCTGACGAAACCAGACTAGAGTTGAGGTGGACATAAAAATTCTCGGGATATTATTAGATGAACTGAATAATACTCACAAAATACGTGTCTAGATCTAAAACTTCTAATTTTTTTGCGTCACCAAGATTAAAAGTGAACTAACTAGTAAATTGAGCCGTAAACTGAATATGAAAAAAAATGCTTACTCTTTCAATACAGAAGAAAAATCGCGCATCATCGAAATGGCTTGGGAAGATAGAACCCCTTTTGAGGCCATCGAGGATTTGTTTAGCGTGAACGCCAATCAGCTTATCGACTTTATGCGCAGTGAGCTGAAAATTGGTTCGTTTAAGGTGTGGCGCAAACGTATGCGTGGCAGGCAAACTAAACATGCTAGTTTGAGGCCTGACGGGATCTTGCGGGGCTATTGCAAAACACAATATAAACACAGGAGTGGCAAATAGTGTTGATTGTTATGCATTGCACTTTACACTACTGCATATTACATCATCACTAAAAGCGCTTGCTACCCTTTTATGCCGATACAGGATGTCATCCAGCACCTACTGAATATACTCGAAATTAAAGGCTTTAAAGCCTTAGTACATTTCGAGCTGGAAGGTGTGTGTGAATTACGCGCCAATCATCAACAACTCGATTATCAAGGTATTAATAAAAAGCTAGCGCAACTAGGCATAGACGGCGAGTTAAAGTCTGAGTATTGGAAAAATCAGTGGGAATTGGTATCGCTTTTTAATGGGCAATCACCCTTAAAAGAAGCGCAAAATTTAGCTAGAGCAATGCAATTACTACCTAGCATTATGTGCCAGCACGGTGCTGACAAAGTCATGATGGTACCGGTAGCTTGGGGAGCTGATAAAGGCCGGTACATATCTGGTTCCGGTGCAATATTTTCACTGGATACTCGGTCTGTGCATATTCCTAATGCCATTCAAATGAACGTGAGTGTTGAAAACCAACTGGGTGAAAACTTATTTGCTCAACCAGGTTTAGGCGAGTGGATCCAGCATCAGTTGTTAGTCAACAGTTACCACTGTTGTCTACTGTTTTTGCCAGAAGAAGACGCTTTTAAACGTTTGGCATTACGTCAGGATTATGGTTTAGATGCAGAGTTGAGTTCGCCCGTTATATTGTCTGGCGGACATCAAGGCAGCATTGCCTTGTACAAAGAAAAAGGTAAACACAATCAGGCTATGGGTTTAGAGCCACTGTTTTTTGCGACTGATAACTCAGTACTTCATTATGCGGGCGATTGGCGAAAAACTGCGCGAATAGAACATAGAATTGGCGCAACCAGTAAAAAATATGATCCTTATTTGAATATGCTGTTTATCCTTATCAATGTGCTTGAAGGGATCGACAAATGGCAATCAGCTGAAACTCTGCCAATATTTGAAGATAGAGCCTTACCTGTGTCGTTGTACGATCAGCCCAGCAAACTGGATGAGCAAGTTAAATTAGGTGCGTTCTCTTTGTTTAAAAACGATAACTGGTTGCTTGAAAAAATTAATGTTTATTGCCAAAACATGCCCAATATTAAGGCAGTAAATTTGGGTGAAAAGATTAAACAAATGGTGCTGAATCGATATCAGCCTTCTGTTGTCAAGTAAGTGTTATTAGCGTTTAATCAATGGAAGTTAGATTGATTCAAATAGATACTAAAAATTAGGAAAGCACGTTTTGCTGAAACAAAAATTGATTACATTAGACAAACCGCCGCTATTGATTGGCAATGATATTGAGCAAAAACGTGCTGAACTCAGGGCTTATTTTGAGCAAACGTGGGAGTTGTATGAATCTCTCTTTTCGCTGATAAATCAGGATGAGGCGTTCCTATTACGTCCAGAACCATTGCGTCACCCGTTGATTTTCTATTTTGGTCACACCGCCGTTTTCTATGTAAATAAGTTATTACTAGGACAATTCATCCAAACTCGAGTGAATTCCCAAATCGAGTCAGTGTGTGCGGTAGGGGTTGATGAAATGTCTTGGGACGACTTGTCAGCGGATAATTATCAATGGCCAAGTGTTGAAGCTGTGTCTGAATACCGAGACCAAGTCAAAGATCGTATCTTGAGTTTGATTGATAATATGCAGCTATCTTTGCCCATCACTCAAGATTCTTTGGCATGGGTTATCCTGATGGGCTGTGAACATGAACGTATTCACATTGAAACTTCATCGGTGATCATTCGTATGCTCGACTCGGACTATCTTACGTCATCTAGCGCATGGAAAAACTGTGAAGAAGTAGGGCAGGCACCAAACAATATTTTACTAAGCGTGGCTGGTAAGTCTCTAGTATTAGGTAAACCGGATTCCAATCAGACTTATGGCTGGGACAATGAATATGGGCAATTACCCATTGCAGTGCGTGATTTTTCGGCCTCACAATATTTAGTCTCTAATCAAGAGTTTATGCAGTTTGTTGAGGCGGGTGGTTATCAAAAACCACACTACTGGACTGAAGAGGGGCAAAGCTGGTTAGCGTTTACCAAAAGTGAAATGCCACGTTTTTGGCGGCGTAAAAACGCTCAATACTGGCAACGGAATCTTACCGAAGAAGTACTTTTGCCTTTGAGCTGGCCTGTTGAAGTCAATTATCTTGAAGCTAAGGCTTTTTGTAATTGGAAAGACGAAAACAGTCAAGATTATGTACGTCTACCCACAGAAGCAGAGTGGCAAGTTTTACGTGATCAACTCCACACAGACTTGGCCGATTGGAATAAGGCCCCAGGTAACATTAATCTCGAACATTTTGCTTCTTCATGCCCAGTGGATACATTTAAACAAACTGAGTTTTATGATGTGATTGGCAATGTATGGCAGTGGACTGAAAGCCTGATAGATGGCTATGAAGGGTTTAAAGTGCATCCCCTATACGATGATTTTTCAACGCCTACCTTTGATGGTCAGCATAATCTGATCAAAGGTGGAAGTTGGATTTCTACCGGCAACGAAGCGACGAGGGATTCGCGCTACGCGTTCCGTCGACATTTCTATCAACATGCTGGTTTTCGTTATGTGTCTAGCAAAGTTGCCGAGGTGCCAATCTCAGCAGTAACTCAGTGTGAGATGCAAACTGATATTAGCCGTTTGTTGCACCATCATTATGGCAAAGCCAGTTACCAAGCGGATCACGATCTGCAGCAAATCTTAGGGTTGCTGCAACCTTACTTGACTCCTGAAAGTAAAGTACTTGATTTGGGCTGTGGTACAGGGCGCTTAGCCTTTGATTTAGCTCAAACTGTTGGCCATGTTGACGGCATAGATTTTACTGCAAGGCACATCCAGCATTGTCTTAATTTAAAGGATCAAGGCCAATTACGTTATGCCATGCCTACTCAAGGCGATATTTTTGATTTTCATGAGGTGACACTAAATACATTAGGTTTTGAGAAATCCCCCGAAAACCTATGTTTTGCTCAAGGTGACGGACACAACTTAAAGCCGCAGTTCAGTGGTTACGACTTAGCAATATGTCATCGTGTTATCGAATACAGTTACCATCCAAGCGTGTTGTTAGAGCAACTCAGCCAGCGGCTGAAGAAAGGAGGCGTTCTAGTGTTAGGTAGTAGTTATGCATGGGATTTGTCTATTACCGACAAACAACATTGGATAGGCGGCTTTAAACGTAATGGTGAAAACTTGTGTAGCCAAGCGCATTTAACTGAAATTATGTTAAGCGAGTTTGATTTGTTGCAAGAAACCCAAGTGTTGAGCCAATTTGAATTAGATCAACGGACTAGCCAAACTGCCAACAACCATATTACTATCTGGCGCAAACGAGTTTAAATCACTGGATAGTTGTTTTGAGCAAGAAAATTGTTATCGCGGGTGCAGGTATAGGTGGTTTGTGTGCAGCTGTTGCGTTAGCTAAACGTGGCTTTGAAGTCGTCGTCTACGAACAAAGCCAACAACTTGGTGAAGTAGGGGCAGGTTTGCAACTTAGCCCCAATGCTGTACATGTTTTACAAGCGCTTGATATTGCTGACAAAGTTAAAGCTAAGGCGTTTCGCCCCAAAACAGCTGTCATGCGTCACTTTCGAACAGGCAAAACTTACTTCACTGTGCCGTTAAGTGATGTAGCCACTGAAAAATATGGCGCGGACTATTTACATATTCACCGAGCAGATCTACACACTGTTTTAAAGCAAAGCTGCGAAGAATTGAATGTGCCTATTTTCTTAGGTCAAGCTGTTCAGAGTTATCATCAAACCCCGCAAAATTTAACTATCCAACTGGCAAACGGTGAAAGCTTAGAGGCGGGCTTATTAATAGGTGCTGACGGCATTAAATCAAAAGTCCAAGCTTGTATGTTTGGGCAAACCCCCGCTCAATTTACCGGACAAGTTGCTTGGCGCGGTGTGGTCGAAGCCAACAAACTTGCCAAAGGTTTAATTAAACCGAATGCCAATTTATGGGTTGGACCGGGCAAACATTTTGTGAGTTATTACCTGCGTGGCGGCGACCTAGTTAATTTTGTAGCGGTGCAAGAACGTAGCGATTGGCAAAAAGAGTCGTGGAATGAACCGGGTGATATCAACGAGTTGCGCGACACATTCTCTGGCTGGCACCCAGAGGTCACTGAGTTATTAGCTGCATCCGAACAATGTTTTCTTTGGGCTTTATTTGACAGGCAACCACTTGAACAATGGACAGACCAAAACGTTGCGCTTTTAGGCGATGCTTGTCACCCTATGTTGCCATTTTTGGCTCAAGGTGCAGGTATGGCCATAGAGGACAGTTATGCTCTTGCGCATTGCTTAGCAAATAATAACAACACAATTGATGCGCTAAAAACCTATCAAGATATTCGTTTAACTCGCACTAGAGATATTCAACGTGGTGCACGTAAAAATGCTAGTTTGTACCATATGACTTCTTCCATTGAGCGAGCTAAGTTGGCGGTATTATCTGGATTATCAAGTATTGGGCTAAGTGATAAAGTGGCAGAAAATAAGCTGGATAGCATCTATGAGTACAATATTGTTGATCGGTTGAATAGCTTACCCTAATGGACTTTAAAAATGCCGAAATAGGCCAAGTCTTTGATAAGTGCCAACCCCTAACAAAAGAAAGATTGTTGACTATTAGGCAATGGATTTACGAGGTGGCGAATAACTCAGATGAAATAGGTCAAATCGAAGAATGCCTAAAGTGGGGTGAGCCAAGTTACGTGACGCATTCACCAAAAACAGGTACCACTATAAGATTATCTCAGCTTAAATCTTCAGAAAAAGAATACGGCTTATTTGTGCATTGCCAAACAACATTAATTGAAGAATTTCGAGTGGCCTATCCTGATTTACGATATGACAAAAACCGTGGACTGTTATTTGATAGTCAACAACCAATACAATCGAAAGTGATAAAACAGTTTATTTATTTGGCGTTGACTCATCACATTCGAAAAAAATAGGTTACTCAATTTTAAAAAATCACCGCCTCTCTTTTACCTTATCATTCGCGCAAAACGCAGCTCCAAAAACAACAGTGATAAACCTCCATAATCCACTCTTATAAACAATCCATCAAATAGCCATTATTGATAAAAATATGAGTAATTTCAAGTTCTTGTCGTGTTCTTGATAGCCATTGTTGCTTCATTCAACTATTATAATTTGACTGGTTTATTTGAAATCTAACCTTCACTATATGTGCCATGAAACGTCAGATTTTACCCAACTTTAAGGAAACAATTATGTCGACTGAAGACTTAAATGACTTACGTATGTCTGAAGAAGTGCGTCCACTTTACCTCGCTGTAAAAAAGCACATTGAAGAGAATGTTATCCCGATCCAAGATGAATTTTATTCAATTGGTGAAAAACTTGCTGATCGTTGGAGTTATTCTGAACGTCAAATGGAATTGTTAGAAGGCGCTAAAAACAAGGCAAAAGAAGCTGGTCTTTGGAACTTTTTCTTGCCCGATGCTGAAACTGGCCAAGGTTTATCTAATTTGGATTATGCCTATATTGCAGTTGAGCTTGGTAAAGCACCGTTAGCTTCTGAAACATTAAATTGTTCAGCACCCGATACAGGCAATATGGAAGTGCTGGAACGAGTCGGTACTCCAGAGCAAAAGGCCAAATGGTTGGCACCATTGCTTAGAGGTGAAATTCGTTCTTGTTTTGGCATGACCGAACCTAATGTTGCCTCTTCCGACGCAAAAAACATCTCAACATTGGCGGTTGAAGATGGTGATGATTGGGTGATTAATGGTGAGAAATATTACATTTCTGGCGCCGGTGATCCTCGTTGCAAGATCATGATTTGTATGGTTAAAAGCAGCCCCGATGCCCCAACACATAAACAGCAGTCACAAATTCTAGTACCATTAGACACCCCAGGTGTAACCATAGTTGGCCCAATGCATGTGTTTGGTCATGACCATGCACCTCACGGTCATATGCACATTAAACTTGAAAACGTACGAGTACCTAAAACTAATATGTTGTTAGGTGAAGGCCGTGGTTTTGAGATTTCTCAAGTCCGTTTGGGTCCAGGGCGTATTCACCATTGTATGCGTTCAATTGGCCAAGCTGAAGAAGCGCTGCAACTCGCTCTTGAGCGTTCAACTTCACGAGAAGCCTTTGGTAAAAAAATATATCAACTTGGTAAAAATGTTGAAGTCATCTCGAAGATGCGTATCGACATTGAAGCTATGCGTATGATGGTACTAAAAGCGGCTAAAGCCATGGACGTATTGGGTAATCAAGAAGCGCGTATTTGGATACATATGATCAAAGCGATGGTTCCTGAGCGGGTTTGTGAAATTATTGACCAATCCATGCAACTTCATGGTGCCACTGGTATTTCACAATGGTCACCACTTTCTGCTATGTATGCAGGCCAGCGTACCTTACGTTATGCTGATGGTCCTGATGAAGTTCATCATATGGTGGTTGGACGAAATGAAGTACGTGAGTATGAGCGAAATAAAAGCTAAGTGATTGCTGCCGAGTGAGTACATAATTATCAAGGGCCGGCATATCTGGCCCTTGTTGTTTCTAACTTTAGGGTTTTGCCCAAGGAAAGCAAAATGAGTAAATATAGTATTGCAAAACAATGTATCGCCGATGCTTTAGCAACAGCTAGCGCGGAAAAAATCAAGCATAACGACGCACTAGAAGCACTGATCATCACTGCTATTGCAGAAATGACAAAAACTGCTGGAGCCACTCGTACTGCCGAAATTATAGATTATGAACTACGTAATATCTCAGGTGTTCTGGATAAAGACTTTTTAAGAGCTAGATAGTACAAGGTTAAAGAAGAAAGTAGTGAATGACTGTTTAGTTGCAGCTGGTTGCTTAAGTGTTGTTACTGCTTTGATACATATCATTAGCCTCACTCCATTTTGAATATACGGATAAAAGTGACTACCAAATAGGCAAAGTCAGCTGAGAAGTGTTTTGATTTCTTGCCAGTTATACCAATCAGATTAAATTTATGATCTAATGGCGACATGAAATATATTTCCCAGAAACAACTCGAAGATAAGCT
>NZ_CAJWCF010000064.1 GCF_913020055.1 uncultured Paraglaciecola sp.
CGACGATGAACTACCATTTTGAAATTCATCCCAAACAAATTTGCCTAAACCTGGGTTCTGAGCAAGCATTTCTGCGGCAATCAATACCATCCAACCAATGCCAAGAGATAAACGCAGACCGGTAAAGATCGCTGGAATAGAAGAAGGGATGACAATCTTGATAACATGGGAAAGCGCATTCAGACGCAAGACCTTGCTTACATTAAGTAAATCTTGGTCGATACTCGAAACACCAACAGCAGTGTTAATCAAAGTTGGCCACAAACAACACAATGAAACTGTCACAGCTGAGGTAATAAATGACTTAGAAAACATCGGGTCATTGCTGACATAAACAGCACTGACCACCATTGTCACTAAAGGTAACCAAGCTAAAGGTGATACGGGTTTAAATAGCTGAATAAGCGGATTTATTGCTGTATAGGCATTTTTACTTAGGCCGCATATTATCCCCAGAGGAATAGCCAAAAGAGAGGCCACAATAAACCCGACCATTACTGTGTATAAACTAGTCCAAATTTGTTCTAGGAAAGTAGGCGCTCCAGTAAATGCTCTAATCTTAGGTGTATAACTAGGGTCTTTTGCCAAACGAACTGCGTTACGCTCATCCTGACGTTGGTAAAACTTATCGGCTTTATCCATTTGCGCGTTGTGTTCATCGAGCAAAACATTAGCCTGCTGCCACACAGCGGAAGGACCAGGGAACTGACCTAAAGACGTATCAATATTTTTGGCCATTAAGCTCCATAGCCCAATAAAAATAACAATCCCAACAATAGGTAGCGCAGTGGCACTTAAAAATTGATTCAACGTTGGCCAATTAATTTGTTTAACTTGATTAAAAATTATAGGGATCGCTTGTTGTTTACTCATATCCAACACTCCAAGCTAGATGGGGCAATCCCCCACCTGCTCATATAACTCATTAAATTTGACTGTCTTTCTTTAGGCCTATGGCAAACTTTTCTAAATAAGCATTTGGCTGGCTACCGTCATACCAAATATTATCAATAAAATGTTTTTGCACAGGTTTGAACCCAGTTTCTGTTGCAAACTCTGGAAAATCAGCGGCTTTAGCCTTACCTTCAGCGATCAAAGCCTTGGCTGCTTGAGCATAAATATCAGGGCGATAGACTTGTTTGGCGATATCTTTATACCAAGTGTCTGCTTTAGGCTCAGAGATCTGTCCCCAGCGACGCATTTGCGTTAAATACCAGATAGCATCACTGTAAAATGGATAAGTCGCGTTGTAACGGAAGAACACATTGAAGTCAGGCACATCACGCTTATCACCTTTTTCGTACTCAAAGGTGCCAGTCATGCTATTAGCAATAACTTCGTAATCCGCTCCCACATATTGACTTTTAGCTAGGATTTTCACCGCTTCAGGTCGGTTAGCATTGTTATTTTCGTCTAACCACATTGCGGCTCTAATCATGGCTTTAACTACACGAATATGTGTGCTCGGATTTTTTTCAGCCCATGACTTACTCACCCCAAACACTTTTTCAGGGTTGTTTTTCCAAATTTCGTAATCAGTCACAACCGGTACCCCAATACCTTTAAATACAGCTTGCTGATTCCAAGGTTCGCCTACACAGTAGCCATTTATAGTTCCGGCTTCCATAGTTGAAGGCATTTGTGGTGGTGGGGTTACAGACAACAAGGCATCGGCATCAATTTGACCACTAGTATCGCCTTTATGTGGAGCATAATATCCGGGATGAATACCGCCAGCAGCTAACCAATAACGTAACTCGTAGTTGTGGGTAGATACAGGAAATACCATACCCATTTTAAAAGGTTTACCTTTGCTTTTGAAATCATCAACGACAGGCTTAAGAGTATCAGCTGATATTGGATGTACTGGTTTTCCATTTTGATGAGGAACATGCTTTTTCATTTCTTTCCAAATATCATTGGAAACAGTGATCGCATTGCCGTTCAAATCCATACTAAATGCGGTGATGATATCCGCTTTAGTACCGTAACCAATAGTTGCACCTAAAGGTTGTCCCGCTAACATGTGCGCACCATCAAGTTGCCCATCAATGACTCTATCGAGCAATACCTTCCAGTTCGCTTGTGCTTCAAGCGTCACGTACAACCCTTCGTCTTCGAAATAGCCTTTTTCATAAGCCACCGCTAAAGGAGCCATATCGGTTAATTTAATAAAACCGAATTTTAACTCTTCCTTCTCAGGCCAGCCCAACTCTTTTGCTGATACACCCGTGGCGAAAACTGCGCTAGTTAAGACCGTTGACATCACACCCACTCGGAGTGATTTAACAATTATTGTTAACGAACGTAATAACTTTTTATTAGTCATTTTTTACTCCGATTTTATCCAAAAAAAAACCCACAAAGATTCCAGGACACGGAAAATCTTTGCGGGCTACATTGCCTCATTGTAATGATGCTACTTAGCGTTATTACAACTGTTTAGTTAACGCATTAGGACGCTAAACGCTTTATAATTATTGGCGACAATAACAATGAATGTGTAAAGCCGCCTATTTTACTTTTAATACTGCAGCAACAGTGCCAACTTTTATTCTTGTTATTTTTCAATTAGATAGTAAGTTAACCGAACATTTATTTAAAATCATTAATACCAAAAAAGTGCATATTTGCACTACCACAGTGCTAGACAGATTAGTTATCTGTTCTCACTCAACCAGAACGGCGAAAAAATTGCACAGCTTGATCCTCAAGCTTCAAACGCATTTGCTGATAAATATCCGGTCTAAAGGCCTGACTGACTAAATCAGCAGGCACTTCTATATTTTTAAGCTGCCCGGCATTGCTCATTTGGCTGAGTAACCATTCCCCGCGGATATATTCAGGTACATTGATTGAGCCATGACTGGATTTAGAAAACTGGTTATATGAAGGGATCGCACGTGGTGGCATACTGATATGAGTTAGACAACTGCCAATTAATGATGGAGCAATCACATCTATCGCAGCATCCAAATACTGATCTGAACTCAATAATCGAGCGGCCTCAAATCGATTAGGAATACTTTCTAACCAAATACAAGCTTGTTTTAGCGCTGCTGTTAATGCGATAACTGTATTTGGATTGGCCAGCTGAAAGCTGGCTAATATACCCAGTACTTTTTCAGGGCTATCTTGCCAAATATCAAATGAAGTTAATGCTGTTAATCCAATTCCAGCCCTGACAGCTTTGGCATTCCAAGGTCCACCAACACAACAACCATCAACTTCACCACTTTGCAAAAATGCCACCATATTTACTGGAGGCACAACCACAATATCCAGATCATCCTCAGAAATTTCGGCAGAGGTTAACCAATCTCTTAATTGATAATAATGACAACTATAAGGAAACACTGAGGCAAACCTAAGCTTCGGACGATTTTGCTTTTTACGCACCTCGATAACGTTCTGTAATAAATACGCAGCAAGAGGCAAAGTAATATGAGCCAGATTATTTTCGAGCAGTATTTCTTGATGTAACTTTTCAGACAATGTAATGGCATTACCATTTAAGCTCAGCACCAAAGGAGTAATGACCTGCACTTTGGCGCAACCTAAACCTAATGAACTGGCTAATGGCATAGGCGCTAACATTTGTGTCGCGTCTAATAATCCAGCGTGTAATTTATCTCTTAGCGTGGCCCAAGAGTTTTGTTTTTGTAATTTAACATCTAATCCCCACTGACTAAAAAACCCCATTTCCTTGGCCACAATTAATGGCGCCGAATCTGTCAGAGGTATAAACCCCAAAGTTAAATCTGTTTGTTCAGGTTCAATCATGCTTTAACCTAATTTCCTAAATAGTGTTGAGTAGGGAGATAAGTGTTTTCGCTACATCTTCTAACTTTTGTCCGGTGTCCATAGCTGTCTTACGCATGGCCTTAAAAGCATTATCTTCCGATAAGTTCTTCTTTTTCATTAATAATCGTTTAGCCTGATCAATCAGATTACGTGAAACCAATTGTTGCTTAGTATCACTTAACTCTACTTTGAGTTTTTGAAACGCTTTAAAACGCGCTACAGCAGCATCCAAAATCGGCTTGACTCGTTCACTTTGTATATCTCCCACCACATAAGCACTGACCCCAGATTCGATATATTGATTGATAGTGTCGGTATTCTGGTCAGCAGAAAACATAACTACTGGCTTAGGGTTGTAGTTTGAAAGAGTACTCACACTTTCTAAAATATCGCGGCTGGGAGATTCAATATCAATCACAATAATATCAGGCTGAATTTCATCAACTTGTTTTAACAGCGATATATTTGGACTGGCAAGGTGACTTATTTTGTATCGGGAGTTATTTAATGCAGAGGTCAATGACTCTGCTCTTTGACGATTTTCATCAATCAACAAAATACGCAACTCTGCTATCACAGCAGTGTGTTTTGATGACAAGTCGGTATGTTGCAATCTATATATCCAAGCCGTAAAAATATTCGTTCGTAACATAACTTAGCAAACCACGAGCCAAGTAAATTACTTATATATATCAATATGTTAAATAGTTGGAATTCAAAAGAACTGGAATAGGTGAAGCAAAACAAGTGCAAACGCACTGAATTGGTGCTTATAAAGAAATAATTTTCTCTTCTGTCAATTGTTTTATCAATTCCACCAAGCGTATTATTTTAATATTCGACAATTGGCGATAATCAAAATATGGACAGACCAACAATTTGTGCTCAAGGTTAATAGCAAATTCATGGTCTAACCATTTTAATGTGAAGGGTAATTCAAGTGATTTAGCATAGTTTTTGCCCATGATGATATGCACAACATGACTACCAATGCCTTCAACTTGAGTAAGTTGTGGCGTCGAAAACAGTAAACTTGTATTGGACGAAATTTGCAACAATGCATTATCCCGATAGCTCTGCCAACTATCAGTACCTTGCAAAGAAACGATATTATCGACATTAAGCCCAAAGACCAATTTGGCATATACATTAAATACTTTACGCCAACCATTACCACAGGATTGACTAATAGCATTGATTTCCCCTGCAGTCAGAGGGTTAACGAAGTCTAAACTTGGATATTCTGAAAAATTAGGCCGATTACCTATATAAACATTAAACTGAGCGAATGGATCACCCAGCCCTGCTACCTTTGCACTTTGTGACATTTAGTGAGGGTTGTCTGTCGCAAGTTTTTCTAAATCCTCTTCAATGCAGCCAATCATTTCTTCTGCTTCAAGCATGATACCTTCTTCATCGTCTCCCAGTGGGAACACCAAAACTAAGGTATTGTTATTTTGCATGCCCGGCAGCCATGTATCTATCCATTCAACAAAATCAATTTGTTTAGGTTGGCAATTAGGAAACTCATCTTTAACCCAAGACTCAGCAAATTCTTTATGTGGCCAAATAGGTATACATGCATCTTCATCAGCCTTGAGCATCACCCACCCGTTATCCCCATATAATCCCCATAGGTTTTGTGTTTCAATCATTTTTGCAAGAGCATATTCAAAACGCAACTCGGGTAACATTTTACTCAATTCAAGAAAATCTTTCGAAGAAATCTCATTCATATCAATATCCTAATTTTCATTTCCATAAAAAGTACATTTTTAAGTATCATGTTTAATTTTTCGGCTGATTACATCCTTACTTAAGCCTAAATAAACAGGGAAGCAAAATTGATCAACCAAAACCGCGGCGCAGAATACATCAACGGCCACCAGGTTCCAAAGAGTAAAACGTAGATTTATTTGCTGACCGCCATTATTTTCATATTGGACTATTGTTATTATAGTTTGCTATACCAGCGTAGTGACTGCATTTACCAGAACAATAAAGATATTTTTTTACCGTGAAACACACACAGAAATGTTTAGCTATCAGCTCATTTGGTAACAAATAAACATACCCCAGGAATAATTTGTATCCCTTTTGGTTTAGATAAAGTTAGTAGGTTAATAGTTTTAAAGAGAGTTAGATAAACAGACTTATCTAAGCTTATATTCACTGGCTAACATAGAATAAAGCGCATGATCTACATATCGGTCATACAACCATTCACATTGACGTAATGTTGCTTCATAGGTGAAATTTAGACGTTCAGGGATTGCTCGGCTCTTGTGGTTTTGTTCGGCGCAACGAATTTCGATTTTATTCAGATTGTGTTCAACAAAGCCGAATTCCAATAACTTTTGCACAACCTTAGTCATTACCCCTTTTCCAGCATGTGAAGCACTAAGCCAATAACCAATTGCTCCCCACTTATGTTGATAGTCAAATTGATTAAATCCCGCTAAACCAACTAAATCACCTGCATATATTATAGCAAAAGTAGTGGCCTGATTATGGTTGTGTTGATGAACAGCAGTGTCGATAAAGGTTTGAGTATCTTCATAAGTTTTGACTAAATCTAACCAAGCTAACCATTGTTTTAAATGGGCGCGGTTATTATTGGTCAAACTATATAAACGTCCGGCGAATGCGGGTACCAAAAGCTCAATGTGAATATCTTTATCAACCTGAATTTTCATACTTTAACTATTTAAAATCTCTAAAAAAGGCGATGATATTACATTAGTCATTATCTGTTAATGAGATTTTTTTGCCACATATCAATACCGTACATATTTTGCGTAAACAACAACTAGCGCTATCAACCAAGGATTTTAGGGCTAGAGGTTATAAAGTTAAACGCTGCGAACAATGTTTAATACCTGAGAAGAAATGTATTTGTGCACAACGACCTGCAATAAACAGTCACTGCGCTTTTTGTTTGGTTATGTATAAAAACGAATATTACAAGCCTACTAATACCGGCAAACTCATTGCAGATGTCATACCCGACAACTATGCATTTAGATGGGACAGAGTCGCTCCAGATCCAGCACTTTTAGCCTTGTTGGCCAATCCAAAATACACACCTATCTTGGTTTTTCCACAACAATATGCTGAGCCAGAACGCTGTATAAATTCACCCAAAGACTTAACCGATATCCAACAAGGTAAAACGCCACTTTTTGTGATGTTAGACGGAACTTGGCGTGAAGCGAGCAAAATGTTTAAAAGCCCCTCTTTTGCCAAATTACCGGTATTGGGTATCCAACCTGAAAAAGCATCTTCTTATCAGCTACGTGAGGCAGCGCATGAACATCAACTGTGTACTGCTGAGGTAGCCATTGAGGTGTTAAAAATGGCAGAGGACAATCAGGCAGCAGATGCGCTTGGGGAATATTTTCATCAATTCAAAAAGGCCTATATCGCAGGTAAGGCGCATTTAACGCTGCTTTAACTCGTACCACTGCTTAAGCCTAGTTTCATAATTAGTCGTATACCTTATTCCAAATAAACACAATAACTTAAGTACTTATGTTTGAATTAAACAAAGACAACGGGCTATGGTTGATGAACTAAAAAGTAACCACCAAGGAATACGCTCAACATGAAACTAGAATCTTTAGCTTTACACCATGGTTATAAGTCAGAAGAAACCACCAAAGCCGCAGCAGTACCCATTTACCAAACAACGTCATATACCTTTGATGATACTCAGCATGGTGCGGATCTTTTTGACTTAAAAGTGCCGGGAAATATTTACACACGGATAATGAACCCAACCACAGCGGTACTTGAAGAACGCATTGCTGCAATGGAAGGTGGGATCGCCGCTTTAGCTGTAGCATCAGGAATGGCAGCTATTACTTACGCAATTCAATGTATTTGCTCAGTCGGCGACAATATTATCAGCACCAGCCAGTTGTACGGTGGCACCTATAACCTATTTGCTCATGCCCTACCCAATCAGGGAATTGAAGCGCGCATGATTGCCGGTGACGACTATGCCGCTTTCGAAGCGGCTATTGATAAAAATACCAAAGCTATTTTTTGTGAATCAATTGGCAACCCTGCAGGGAACGTAGTCGACTTACAAAAACTGGCGGAAATCGGCGCTAAACATGGTGTGCCACTTATTGTTGATAACACTGTCGCCACACCATTTTTATGTCGCCCATTCGAACACGGCGCTGCCATTGTTATTCATTCACTGACTAAATACATTGGCGGTCACGGCACTTCCATTGGTGGGGTAATTGTAGATTCAGGTAAATTTGATTGGGTCGCCAACAAAGAACGTTTTCCTATTCTTAATCAACCTGATCCCTCTTATCACGGTGTGGTGTATACCGAGGCCTTAGGCGCTGCGGCTTATATTGGTCGTTGTCGTGTGGCACCACTGCGTAATACTGGCGCTGCAATTTCACCGACAAATTCGTTCAACATATTAATGGGCCTTGAAACATTAGGTCTACGTATGGAACGCCATTGTGAGAACGCCGAAAAACTAGCCGCATATCTAACTGCTCATCCTAAAGTGAGTTGGGTAAACTATGCAGCGCTGCCAGATAGCCCGTACCAAGCCACATGCCAAAAAATCACTAATGGCAAAGCCTCAGGAATTTTGAGTTTTGGCATAAAAACCAGTGCCGAGTCATCGAGTAAAGTAGCTGGCGGTCAATTTATCGATGCCCTGCAAATGATTTTAAGGCTGGTCAATATAGGTGATGCAAAATCTTTAGCGTGCCACCCAGCTTCGACGACTCATAGGCAACTCAACCCACAAGAGTTGGCTAAAGCAGGTGTCAGTGAAGACTTGGTTAGAATATCCGTTGGTATAGAAAATATTGACGATATTATTGCAGATGTTAGCCAAGCACTTGACTCAGTGAAGTAAGGGAATAAAAATAACGGCTGGACATCATTTTTGAACGTCCAGCCATCTCACTACTATGAATGATGACTAATTAGGAAAACAACATGAACGTTGATGATATAAGAGCATTTATACCTAGTAAGGATTACGAAAGTTCCAAAAGTTTTTATACCGACTTAGGTTTTTCAGGTGAATATGTCACCGATGATCTAACCTTGTTTGAATCTGGTGAATGCACTTTTTTTCTACAACGATTTTACAACAAAGACTTGGCTGAGAACTTAATGTTTCAGCTTATTGTGCTGGACATCGAAGCTGCGTTTGAAATGGCAAATCGGTCACAACACAAAGCTAAAATAACGCCTATTCAACAAGAACATTGGGGTAAGGTATTTTATCTGACTGGCCCAGCAGGTGAACTTTGGCATATTACCCAATTAGCCAGAGCTGACTAAGTAAAGAAACATGGCTAAATTCGCCCAACAGCTAACTTAGGTTATTCTCAGCGGCGTTTTTTGTATAAACGTTTAATATTATGCTCGCTATGATGATCGAGTATTTCATCCAATTTATGTCCAATCTTCGAGCAGGTTTTAATCTGTTCTAATTGCGGCCAAGTTGAACGTTCACCTTCAATCACTAATTCCTGAATTTCATCAGAAGTGAGTTGTCCTAGGAGCTTTTGAGGATCAACAAAACTAAAGTTGGGCACAATATTCACATCCCCCTTGTAGTCTTGAGCCATAACTGAATAAAACATATTCATGGTTTTACCCACTTCAGGTATTTTACGTAAATATCGTCGACTAAATTTCTCACCACTTTTTAAGATTTCATGAGTGGATAACCGCAACACGTTTTTAGCCCCGTCAGATACGGGCATGTACTGCTCGCCCTTGATAATAGCCAGGGCTAATGGATTGGCTTGACTCACAATATAATGATTTACTCCATATAGTCTAGCCAGTCTTTTGGCGGGTAAATCGTCAGTCATTGCACCATCTACCCAGCGACGATCCGGTAAATGGGGTTGGGCCTCACCGTATACATTTTTGGCCATCAACATCACAGGTGGATAAACACCTGGCACAGCACACGATGCCATCACTGCCGTTCGAACAAATACATTTGGCGAGGTAATGGCGTTCATTAACCTAGAAGACTGGTGTTCCTCAAAAGGGGCAATTGTGATGCTAATCATTCGACCTGTTTTTTCATAGGCTTCCTGGAAGGTAAGATCAGGAAGAATCGCCTCCAACATTATTTTTAACGATGCAGGATCGGTTTGCTGTCGAATAAAACTTCTAGGACGGTTATCAATTTTATCTTGCTGTGGATCAAGTTCGTTTTCTCCTAACAACACAGCGGGTAATTCTTGGTCAGAATAGGTGCCAAGTATGGCTGCAGAGATTGAACCAGCGCTTGAACCAGAGATAACGTTCGGTAGCAGTTTATGTTCAAATAATGTTTTAACTACCCCCCGATGAAAATGTCCAAGTGAACCAGCACCACTTAACATCAAGGCCGAACGACCAAAACAGTGGCTGGCACGTTCAAAAAAATCCAGTTTGTCTTCTTTTGTTATTTCGCTGGTCTCAGGGATAGTAGATATATGCTCTAGGGCATCGACTATTTCATCAACATACTCTTCAATCAGATGTTTAGTGCCAAATTTCGCTAGGTTGTACAGAACAGATTTGCCCATGCCTCCCTGATTACCATGGATCCCCTCATTCAAAGCAAACAAGAGCCCTACATCGTCTTCTTGGTGCCTGAATTCTTTCAGTACATCAATTCTGGTTCGAATATTAACGTAATCGTAACTCTTGGATGCTTCTTTGCCTTTCCATGCTTCAAACCCAGACAGTGCATCATGCTCAAGGGCGGCTTTTTTCCAATCAGCATAACTATCAGCATTGCGCATTTTGCGCTCTAAACGCGTAAGAGAAAAACTAGAAGATATCGACAACATAGAGTGAGATTTCCGTAACCATAGAAATTGTATTGAGGCATATTATAATCAAAAAACAACGGTGAACCATCAAGATGACTGATATAAACATACAAGAATGAATGAGGGGGATAATCGCTTTTTAAATTAACTAGTAACGCAATTCCTTGGTAACTGAGAATTATGAAGACAGTTATGATATTTTAGTCATTCTGCTCTAGGACAATCAGTTCACTAGTTTTATAAAGCGATACCATGACAAAAAAAATACTGTCTTTGAAAGGCATCAGAAAAAAAGAACCTATACAAATAGAGAAAGAGTCCACGGATACATCTATTGATGACCCACAAAAGCGTTTTCTAAATGGTGTTGCCATCAATCCTACCCAATATATCCGCCTAGAATTAGGCTCTGAAGAATTAAGCGCACGAGCGATGGATTTGATTACTCCTATCGGAATGGGCCAACGAGGTTTGATAGTTGCCCCACCGGGATGTGGAAAAACAACTATGTTAAAACACATTTGCCAGTCGGTGGGAAAAGCCTATCCGGATATAAAACTTTATGCGTTACTCATTGATGAGCGACCGGAAGAAGTCACGGACTTTAAACGCAGTGTGCCCGCACAAGTTCACGCCTCATCCACTGATGAAAGTTATGAACAACATGTGCGTATTGCCAATAAACTGCTTAATACTGCCCGTAAGGAAGCAGGTGAAGGTCATGACGTTATGATTGTCATAGACTCTTTGACTAGACTTTCACGGGTACACAATGCAAAACAAAAAAGCAGTGGTCGTACAATGTCTGGGGGTCTTGATGCTAGAGCCTTGGAAATACCTCGAAAACTGTTTGGCTCGGCGAGAAAAATTGAAAATGGTGGGTCATTAACTATTCTGGCGACCATTCTGGTAGATACAGGTAGCCAGATGGATCAGGTGATTTTTGAGGAATTCAAAGGCACAGGTAACATGGAAGTAGTATTATCGCGAAAGATTGCCGATCAACGAGTATTCCCGGCATTGGATATTTCTAAAAGCAGTACCCGCCGTGAGGAGCTACTTTTAGATTCAAAGGACATTCAAAGTGTCAGAGTGTTGCGTAAAGCACTTGCCCACCTAAAACCATTAGAAGCGGCCAAGAAACTGGTTGAGTTACTTGAGAAATACCCAACAAATGCAAAGTTATTACAGGCTTTGTTACCCAAAAATTAAGACCACTTGCTAAAATAAAACATTTAGCAGTGGTCTTCATAAAGCATTCAAAAAATCCACATTATTAATTTGGCAATAACCACACTGGATCTGTTAGATATATCTAACTATAAAAAGCTTCAACCTTTCCTTTAAACATCATCAGTAAAGGTTGTCCTCTGCGGTCTAAGGCTTTAGGCGAGGGAATTTTTATCCAACCTTCGCTAATGCAATATTCCTCAACATTAGTACGTTCTTTACCGTTCAATAAAATACCAATATCTTGCTCAAAAACTTCTTCCACATAATGTGGACTGCGGGAATTACTCGAAAGGCGATCCGGTAACGGAGGAAGCGATTTAGTATCGTTCATATTTGCTGGCCTGAATTAAAAAAAGTGCGCTATTGTAGACAATATAGAAATGGTGCTCAATAGCTATAGTAGGATTAAAAGAGGTTGTTTAGTGGCCTGTCAAAATACTAATTTCTACGCCAAACACAATGTAATTCAATATTGCGTTTTAATTCTCTTAATTCAGATGTTTGACCTTCTTCAACCGACTTTTCTAGTTGGTATTTGGCATCTTCACATTTTTCACCAAATGCTTGTTTTGCGCTGTTTTTCTTAAGTTCAGTAGGATCAGATAAACCCACTCTTGGTTGTGCACAAGCACTCAAAAACACCACTAAAAGACTGACTAATAACTTCTTATTACACATAGAATTCCTTAATGGCCCTAAGTAAACACTAAACAACAACTGACACAAATTCAGCTAGATACCTTAATATAAACAAATCATACAGACACTCATGCTAATTGAATCAATTATTTAAACTCATTTAACTATTTATATATTGAGTTTCTAAATTTTAGTTTACGGTAAATTTGCCTCTAAATTGGTCTAGCTATTTTTTAGCCGAGTGGTTATTTAACATTCAACAAAATGTAGTGATGAAGATTACTCAAGCAGCGGTTATTTAAAGGGAATATGTCACCAAACTTCGGAACTGATATTGACCTCAAATTGTGGGAAGTCTGGGTTTTTTAAAGGAAAAATGGTGACATCACGCCATTTGCTCAAGGGAAAGACGTGTTGGGTAAGTGGATTTTTCTTTAACATTTTTTCAAAAGAACCATTTATTTTAAGTCGCTCTAAGCCTAGCTCAAGTCTCTCAGCTAGTTTTTTGTTGTGTAAACCAACAAAATAATAAACCGGCGCGGGATAACTCAGCATGAAGTTTTGAACTATTGCCAAATCTGGATATTGTTTGGAGAATTCGTTAAATTCGGGAACAATTTCATGAATTCCCCTCGGGAAGTAATCACAGCGTCCGAGCATCAACATCTCAAACATCGCTTCAAATCTAACCACTCGGGTTACCGCATAATTGTTAGCTTCAAGAATGTCTGAGTCCGGCCAGTGCAATCCCTGGCAGGCGATTTTTTTTCTTAGTTGATTAGCATTGGTAATCTTGGAAAAATCAGGCAATGAGTCTTTGTGCACAAACAACATACGTTTTCCCATTAAGCCGTTTAAAAGCGGGACTTTAATGGCAATGAATTGTTGTTCCCGTTTACTGCTGCTCATAGAATGCATGATATCTAATATATCAACACGATTAAGGAATTGAAGGCTTCTGTCTTGGCTATAAGGCAACTCCATAGACACAAGTTTATAAGCACCGTATTCTTCAGTCGTTTCATTTAACGCTTTTTCTAACAGTAAACGAAAGTACATTGTACTGCTGTCTTGCAGAGAGCTATCGGCTAAAACTTTATATTCTCGAACTGGTTCTTGCGTTTCATTCGTTCGTACAAATGAACAAAACAGTCCGAAAACAAGCAAAGTAAATAGAGGTTTTAACATCTTAATTCCACCTCAATTACCTGTCATTAGTGATTATAAAAGCTAAATACTCAGAGTCGGATACATTCTTTAATGTATTCAGTAATGGGCAATTAATAGCCCTGTAGTTAACATGAATTTTGTATATTACATATTACTACTGAAGTTTAAAAAATCAAATTTCAACCTTGATTTACCTAACTGGCATTGAACATTTGCTTATTAAGTTAGTCAGTCTTGTATAAATAATTTTCTTATCAGTTCAATTCGTTTGCGGTTAGCACCAAGGTCTGAATATCCAATGCGTGATGCCGAACGCAAATTGATGGTTATCATGTCATTTTTTATTGGCATAAAATAAAACTCCACATCATCGGTGAAACGGAATATTTTCGAAGTAAACTCTGCGCGGATGTAATTTTCTTGAACAGTTTTGATTTCTGTTTGCTGCAAAGTGTTTAGTATCTGCAACATTCGCTGTTGTGCTTCTTCACGTGCACCACTGAAATGCATAGGCTGTATAAAATGACTTTTATCTGTTGTTTGGCTACTCACGCAGTTTGGTGTGTTTGGACACGGCATCAATTGACCACTATTTACGCCCAATTTTGGTATGTTTCCAGCGCATCCCATCAAAACCAGAAAACCAAATAACACCATTAAAAATTGCCTACTCATTACACTTTTCCTTTAAAACAAACTATTTAAAATAAACATTTCAACCTGTTGGGTGCAAAACAAATAGCCTCAAAAATTTATAAGACGTTTAATTGCCCCCCCTCTAACTTATTTGCTGAGTGTTTTTAGTCATTTACAGACGTTTGTTTAACGCTAGCAAATAGTCTTTTTTCCCTATTAACTGGTCAAGTTCACCCTCAAATGAAGACACTTTATTAAGCTTTGGAAAACTTAATTTTCCATTCATCAATGATAATGAACAGAGCAAATTAACATAATTAAAATAGAGAAGAGATCGACCCAGAAAATTAGTTTTTACTTTACTCAAACCAATTTTTTCAGCGGTTCTAGGGTTAATTATATAACTGGTCGCTTTGATTTTAATTGGATTTGGGCGGGTTGGTTCGTATTGCTCTATTAAGTTCAACAAACCTTCAATGTAACCCTTAAAAGCCTGTTTTTTTCGTTCTGAATGACTCGCGTTTTTAGATAATACATAATAGTAATCGAATAAAGTACCAGCATGTAATTTCAAAATATCATTTTTCACTGCTTCACCAATTAATAGCGGTGAATAGTAGTTCAAGCTTCCACTCTTAACCCCAGAAGGCACATCAATAAAGGGCGCGATGATAGATATTGTAATGGACAAACATACAAAAATAAGAAGACCAGCTCCGATTAAAACAAACAAACTGCCTAAAATAATATTAAATAGAATGGCCCATGCCAAAATTTTTAATTGAATCATATTTTGCTGTTTTTCAGTTTTAACAAAAAATGGATGTTCCACATATTTCCTTTAATTTTAAAAGGTGGATAGTGTTTGAATGACCCCTTAACACTATCTACTGTTTGATAAAAACGAATCCAAACCTACCTAAGGCAAATTAACAATCTGATTGTTTAGTTAACAACCTATCTGCCAAGCCACTTCCTCTAATACATTGCTGCCCTAAACTAAGACTCAACGCGTTAGCCTCAGCGAACAACATAAAATGCTTTTTCGCCCTTGTGAGGCCTGTATATATCAGCTCCCTATTCAAGCCTCTACCTTGATTATTGGCTGTGATGGCGGGTAGACATAAATAAACAGATTCAAATTCAGAACCTTGGCTTTTGTGAATGGTCATGGCGTATAACGTTTCTAAACTGGGTAAACGGCTAGGTAACAATCCTCTTAGTTCACCTTCCGGTGTGACAAACCACACCTTAGTTAAGGATATGTTGTTAGGATCGGGCATCACTATGCCAATGTCCCCGTTAAATAATTTAAGTTGGTGATCATTTTTCGACAGCATAACGGGTCTGCCAATATAAAAATCTTTACTGTTATCAATCAAACCTTGTTTGTGCAATTCACTCTCAATCAAAGCATTTAGCTGCGTAACTCCCCAATATCCACTCTTTTGCGCGCACAACACTTGTTGTTGTTGCAGATATTTAAACGCCTGGCGTAGATTACCTTGTTGCAAAGCTTGGGAGTATTTTTGATAGACAGGTAACAACTTAGTGATAAGGTTTTTTAGTATTTCATCGGCAACCGTTTTAGTTGACGTTAAAGTAGGTTGATACCAGTCGATATCTGCAAACTGACCTCCTTTTAATAAGCTAAGACATTGGGCAACCTGCCCGGCTTTAACTTGTTTGGCTAATTGCCCAATACCGCTGTTTTCGTTAAACCTATGGCTCTTTATTAACCTCACCACATTGTCTTGAATAATACTTTGTTGTTTAGTATCAATCGCCTCACTATCAAAACGCGGCAAAGTAGCAACAGAGCTCATTTTTGTTAAACGCTGCTGCATAGTTTCGCTATAACCAGCCAGCGAATGATGTACATTGTCGCCGTGAAAATAACTAGCCTCACAGATATCAGATAACACACTGCCCGTCTCAACTGAGGCAAGTTGGTCCTGATCCCCTAACAACACTATTTGTGCATTCTTGGGCAATGCCGCAAAAAGTTTTGCCATTAACGGTAGGTCCACCATTGAAGCCTCATCCAGTACAAGTACATCTAAATGTAATGGATGACTGGCATCGGCTTTGAAATAAGGACTTTGTGGTCTTGCCCCCAACAAACGATGAATGGTTTGACACTGTTCGGGCAGGTTCGTTTGTAAAGCCGTAGGCAATTTTTGTTTTGCCGCACTAATAGACTCAGTTAATCGTGCTGCTGCCTTCCCTGTTGGGGCGACCAATTGAATATTAAGTATTTTACCCTTTTTCGCAGCAAGCCCCTGCAATAAAGCAAGTAGTTTAGTGACTGTGGTTGTTTTACCTGTACCTGGACCACCGGTAATAAAACTCAGTTTTTGGCTTGAAGCTAAACATACTGCTATTTCCTGCCAATCAATGCTTAGAGCTGAGTCGGTATCAAACAATTCATTTAGTAGACTTTTTGCCGCTGCTAAATCCAACTCCACGGTTTTTATCGACTTTTCTCTGATGATTGCTGCTAACTGCGACTCATACTGCCAATATCGCTGCAAATAAAGCTTTTGGTTTTGCATCACTAATGGTCTTACTGCATGTTCGGGGAAGTTAATCACCGATGCAGCCAAGATAATGAAAGATCGCGACTCATTCATGTATTCAAGCAGTTTGTTTGACTCAGGAAAATGATATACACCGAAAAATGGCTGACCTAAACTTTCGAAGTTTATACAGCTATGTTGTGCGCCGGATTGTGCACTCACGTGTGCTGCCAACATGCTTAAACATTCTCTTGCTGGTTTATCTAAGCTTGATTCTTCACTATAAATAAAATCTGCAAATGCCATGTCAATGGCACGAATTTTGGCCATTTTTAGTAAGCGTTTAAGCGCCTCTTGTAACTCAGAGTTAGTCTGAACTTGCATCAACATAGCTTGTTTACCATAGGTCTAGCTGTCCTTGTTGTTGCGGTTCTTGACTGGTCTGCGGTGCAGCTTTTACTTGATCTGTCTTTTCTGAAGATCTACCCGAAAATAAATCATGCAAGGCTTCAATCATAGATTTATCAGGTAAAACAAAATACACACCATTAGCTGGTTTCGTTTGGCTCATGCCACGAATAAACAAATAATAAGCTCCACCTATATGCGTGTCATAATCATAATTCGGCAGTTTATACTTGAGCCAACGATGTAGGGCCAAAGTGTATAGAATGGCTTGCAAGTGATAATCATGTCCTGTCATCGCCTCTTCCATAGCCGCGTCATGGTAGTCGTCATAACTATCACCTAAATGATTAGATTTATAATCGGCCACATAAAACTTGCCGTCATATTCAAACATTAAGTCAATAAACCCCTTGATCATGCCGTTAAGTTGTTCGAACTGGTAATCACGAGCATGCTGTTTAAAATACTGATTGATAATACGATTGAAGTCTTTTACCTTTACTTCGTGCAAAGGCATATGAAACTCCATTTCCACCTTTACTTGATTAGCGGATAACCGCGACAAACTTAAATCCGTAGATTGCTCCTGCGCCTTGGTCCTAAATGGTGTCAGCAATACATCTGTTAACCAGTCTTTCAAACACCCATGCCATTGTTCGTCAATACCAAACCAAGTCGATTGCTGAGTAATAACATCGGGTAACTGCTCTGGTTTTTGCAGATCAATATTTTCTAATACACCATGTAAAAATGACCCTGCGTTTGCCCCCCGTTCAAAACTAAATGGACTTTGCTCTTGCTCTACATTTTCAGCCGATTGCTCAGTAATGTCTTCTACAAGGTTCAAATTTGACACTGGGTCTGGGTCTTGGCCTTCATCTTGACCAGGTGCTGGCATATCCAAATGTACTTGCTGACTACTTATGACCGAATAACTGGTCAGTCGCCAAGCTCTATTTACCGGCTTTGTCAGCTGTAAGGCATTAAGTTGCTTTGCTTGGATTTCACTGTCTGTTGCACGAGACTCTGTAGGCACTTCGCTTTGAACATGGGTAAAGGACCGATAAGATAACTCGCACTTTGCCGCCAAACCTTGAATTTTTCCCGCTATATGCTGGTCACTAATGACTTGTTCGGGGCTTTCCTCTGCTTGGTCTTTAATCGACATTAACAAACACCCTAAGGCTGATTGGCCAAAACCAGATACCTTTTTACTTTTACCTAAGCTGATATTCCACAGACCAATAGAGCAATAATAAACAGCACGGGTCACTGCTACATAAAACAAACGGATATCTTCAGCTAAACGCTCAAAATCGGCTTTTTGAATGTTGGGTTCTTGCACCAAAAAATCCACTTCAAGTTGTTGTTGTTCATTGTGATACAGAGCTTGTTGTGCGGTTTTATAAGTACTTGCAAAAGGAATAAAAACTAAAGGAAACTCTAGCCCCTTAGAGGAATGCAAAGTAATGATTTGCACTAAATTGGCGTCACTTTCCAAACGCATTTGTTGACCATCGTTATTGTGGTCAGGCTCTAACAAACAACTTTCAAACCAATGAATAAGCTGTGCTTCTCCCACTAACTGTAAGCTTTGTTGTTGCAATAATTCAGTAATATGCCGCAGGTCAGTTACACGCCTTAATCCATCTGGTTGATGTTTGAGTAAACCTTGTTCCACATCAAAATGCTGCATCACTTGGTTTATTGCCCGTATCAGTCCCTTCTTTTGCCAGGTTTGATGCCAGTAAAAACGCTGTTCCAAAACGTCTTGCCAGCTTGATTCATCGTTGAATAAGTTATCTAACTGCTGGGCGTTAAAAGTGAATAACTCACTCATCAATGCCGCTTTTAATAACCGTTCATCTGTTGGTTGACTCAGCGCTTTGAGCAAACGTAATACATCCACAGCTACCTGTGTGGCAAACACACTTTTTCGAGCTAAGAACACACTCGCCACATTGACTGCAGACAACGCATCTTTAATCATTTGAGCTTCATTACGATTACGAACTAAAACACAGCAATCTGCGGCAGTAATAGCGCGATTTTTTATCTGAGCCTGATCTGTTTTAGCTAACTGCAACCAGTGGGATATTTGATTGGCAGTGCTAATGGCCAGTTGACTAGATGCATCACTGGCTGAAATAGGTAAGTTCATATCGCTTAATAAATGTTGAAAGTCTAAGCTTTCAACCGATTTGCCTTGAACAGTTAACCCGTCAAAGTCTCGCCCTGCTTGTACCGGATAAAATGGAATACTCTGTTCAAACAAAAAGCCCTTTTGACTACTTTCAAATAGCTGATTAATAGCCTTAATCAGTTTAGGTGCTGAACGCCAGTTAGTTGCTAGGGTAAAATGACGCTGACTGTCGACCCAGTCTTTCGCTTTAATATAAGTGAAAATGTCTGCACCACGAAAGGCATAAATAGCCTGTTTAGGATCGCCAATCATGATCCAACAGGCTTTTGTTTGCCCAGTCTCAGACTCACCGTAAATACCTTGGAACACCTCAAACTGCACAGGGTCTGTGTCTTGGAATTCATCAATCAAGGCAGCCGGATAGTTTTGTCTAATTGTATTAGCCAAAGCGTTACTATTGTTATCAGTATTAGTCTGTTGGCTTAACGCTCTTTGTAAACCCGCCAACAGGTCATCGGGAGATAACAAATGTAACATTTGTTTATGTGAAGCAAGATTAGCCGACACCACAGACATGGCGTGTTGACTAAAAGCTAAGGTTATTTTTTGTTGGCAACCCAGCAACTGACTTTGTAGCAGTTCAAATTGGCTAAAATCTAAGTGAGATAAATCCTCACTGCCTTTTTTTGCTGCCTTAACCACTTGTTCAGGAGAGAATAATTCCCAGCCGGACTTATCAAAATCAATTTGTAATAAATCACTTTTACAAAATGCCTGCATATTCTGTAACAGCGGCAACTTAGATAATTTAGATCGGCCATTCAAATTGGCTTTACTAAGTTGTTGGCTAACATCGTTAGATACCCACCAAGCTTTAAGCAATGCGACTTGCTCAGCATAGTGATTAACCCCCCTAATAGCAGATTCGATATCTGCTGTTTGGTAAGGTCTAGCATGCTGACTCAGTAAACGACCAATGTCTTTCAGCATAGCATCGGGGGTGGACCAATGTTGCAACAGCAACTGCAAGGTATTGCGCGGTAAAGTGACCACATGTTTACGCCAATAATCTTCAGCCGCCAATTTTAACCATTCACTTTCATCTAAAATAAAACTCTGCTCATACATAGCACCACTTTCAAACGCATGTTCGGTAAGCGCTTTGTGGCAAAAACCATGAATGGTATACACAGCCGCTTCATCCATTTGTTTACTTGCCAGAGAAAGCCGTTGGCAATCTAATTCTACATTCTTACTTTGCTGAATAAGCTGTTGAATAAACGGGTTTTGACTGTGCTGAGCAAAGAAATCTAAATAAGCTTGGCGTAAGCGCTGACGAATACGCTCTTTTAATTCACCAGTAGCGGCGTTGGTAAAGGTCACCACTAATATTTGTTCAACGCCTAAAGGTGCACAGCCATGACCGAGCAACAATCGAATATACAAATTAACTATGGTAAAGGTTTTACCCGTACCGGCGCTGGCTTCAATCAACGATGCACCAGACAAAGGGAAAGTAAAGGTATCTAGTGGTTGCATAGAAGGAAGACTCATTTGTTTTCCTCAAGTGCCACTAGTGGTAAAAGCAACGTCTCCGCCAATTGACTGAAAGGTTCAAAACACTCAACTAAATCAGGGCACACTCTTTGAATATGCGCTTCAGTGCCTTCTCCTTTAGCAAAATCATTGCCTTTAAACGTGTTCAAGGTTTTGTTTGTGTCCTGGCTTGTTACCCATTGCCAAGCAGCTTCTGGGTAAAAATGTAATATTTGGTCGCAACCAAGCTGCCAACAATCAAGCCAAATAGTCAGTTGTTGCAAGGCCGTTTGTTTATCTATCACAGGTAATGAATAGGGTTTTTCGGTACTGATAAAATGCGCCTGACCGAGGCTAGATTTATCTGTAGTTGCACACAGACACAACCATTGTAGGTACAGTGAAATTCTATCTTTTGCCCTAAGTTTGCCGGCTCGCCAAAGTATCAAATTTTGCCCATATAGATTGTCTATACGCCCTACCAGGTTTATGTCGTTGAGTTGCAACTCAATATCAACACTCTCTGATGAAGTAAATTGACTTAATTGTCGTATTTGATCAGCTAGTTGTGTGCTTTGTTTGACTAGCGGTCTAAGGGCCAACTCTCCACTTTGCCCTATGGGTAAATTGCCCTCCGCTTTCAATTCATGCAAAAGACTAGAAATAATCGTTGCGGCATCTATGTCTAACGGCTGAATGTCTAACTGATTATCGGTGTCTATTTTTAGGCAATGCTGAATGAGCCTTTCGTTTAACTGATATTTATCTAAACCATCAAATGCAAAAGGTTCTTCATCACTATTTTGTTGGCCAAGTGGGTAGAAACGGGTTTGCCAACGCTGAACAAAAAATGCCTTAGCAGGGTTTTGATAAAACTGGATTAACCCGTCTAATTCAAGTTGGTTTGATTGTTCGATAGATTCTGTTAAAGGATCTGAGTTAAATATTAAGGTCTGTGCAGCTTGCTGTAATTGTTCGGCAATCTCACGCTGTTTTTGATTAAAGCTTAAATAATGTTCAGACTTAGCTTGAGTGCCATTCTCCTCAAAATAAGCCTGATTAAAAGGCTGAAGTTTATGTTTAATGGTGAGATGTGCGACTAAGTTTTTTTCGGTTTGTTCTACGTCTAATGCCAATTGTCCGGACAAACAAAAGCCATGTTGGCAATATTCCATTAATTCACTGAGTAAAATAGAGGGTGCTAAAGGACTATTGTCTTTTTGACTGTAACCTTGATAACTAAAGTACAGTTGTTCTCTGGCTGACAATAGGGCTTCCAAAAACAAATACCTGTCGTCTAATCTGCGAGATCTATCACCGCGTTTGGCTGGGGCCAAGCGCATTAGATCAAAACCCATTGGCACACTTTGCCTTGGGTAATCAGTGTCGTTCATGCCTAACAAACACACCATTTTAAACGGGATACTACGCATTGGCATCAAAGTACAAAAATTCACATAACCGGCCAAAAACCGCTGGCCTACACCATTTTCCTGAATATTTTGCTGCAATTCACTAACAAACACGTCTTGATCAATTTGAGCAGTGTATTGCTCGCTGTGAGCTAACATTTTTTCGAGGGTTTCTCGAAGTATCTGCATATCGTTTTGTTCTGTTTCATCTGTCTCATACAACGCCGATAACAATTCGAGAGTTTGCTCAACTTTTTGAGTGATACTTAGTGGTTGTTGGCAAAACGCCAATACAGTTAATAGCACTTCGGTAAATTGATAACACTTGCCTAACGCCACCGCTTGTTGGCCTTCGATATCAGCATAAGCCGAGATTAATTCATGCTCGCCTTGGTATAAGTCAGCGCTAGACATGGCATACCCCGCCAATAAACGTTGTAAACCAAACACCCAGGTATTTTGTTTTTCAGCAGGTAGATCCCAACGTTGTTTATCTTGGTCGTTCCAGCCCCAGCGCACACCAGCGTCGGTTAGCCAATGTTGTAACAACTCAAATTCTTGCAGGTCGATCGCAAATTTACGTTGCACAGCAGGCACTTCGAGTAACGACAACACTTCAGATAGGGTCAATCGGCTTTGATGTAATTTCATCAACTGTAAAAAACTGCTTATCAAAGGTGATACCTGACCCACATTGCGGTCTGATATGGCGTAAGGGACCGCAAGCGAAGAGTCAACTGCGCCAAATACGCCTTCTATAAAAGGTGCGTAAGTGGCGACATCGGGCATCATCACAATCACATCACCTGGATGCCAATCGGGATTGTCGTTAAAACGTTTGAGTAATTGGTCGTGCAAAACTTCTAGCTCACGCACTTTGGAGTGGCAAGCATGTACTTGCAAAGACATGTCTGAGTGAGAAATCTCTACTTTTGGGTGAAGCGAACCGTTAGACAACAGTTCGCTCGCGTCTAACTCTTCTGCTGTTGCTCTAAACTGTAAAAGGTTTACATCTGACTGAATATGCTGAAGTAAACATTCAGCATGGCTTTCCACAAAACTGTCTTGTTGCTGTAAATCAAAACTCAGCAACATATCTTGATAATCACGGCCTAACTTACCCCATGATGCCAGCAATGGATTACCTATATCCAAAAACTCCACACCGGCTAATTCAGTATTGTCTAATCCTTTAACTTGGGCTTTGAGCTGAGCTTTAGCTTGCGTTTTTTTGTCAACAATATCGCCCCAATAATGCTGACTTGGATTAAACCAAAATATCAACACATCGCGGGTTTCAGACAAGGCACTGAGTACTTCTAGTTGTTGCATGGGCATAGCCGATATACCAAATACCATTAGCGGTTTTGCGCTATTACCAGCGCTAGGTTTGCCTGCCGAATCATGTAAAGCTTGTAATAAAGTGTGATGTAAATTGGCACGATGAAAAGGCGACTCGCCCAAAGATTGACTGGTTGCCACCAAAGCTCGCCACAGAATAGGCTGCCAAGGATGAGACTCATAGATACTTTGATCATTATTATCAGAAAGATCACCAGGCAAATCATTCTGACCTGACTCCCAATGAATGATCCAGTCTGGCCTATAGACTAAATATTGGTCGTACACATCGGCAATTTTACCGGCTAATTGATAAAGCTTAAGAGGTTGTGAGTCGGACAAGTATTGTTTAATGGCCGAGAATTCGGCTTGTTCCAACATAGTCGGCAATATCGACATCAATTTCCATGTCATATTGGGTTTAGTAAAAGCCGATTGATCAGGTAAGTCTTGAATATGTTGTTGATACAACTGCCAAATAAAACTGGATGGCAAGGGAAAGTCTATATTTGCGGCAATTTCCAATTTTTCGGCAATTTGGATTTTAAGCCACTGAGACATACCCGGGCTTTGCACTAATATTTGATCTGATTCAAATACCGAAACACCTTGCCCTGCAGTTTCTTGCAAACAGCTGATTAAACTCTCAGCTAAGCATTCCATTTTGTTTGACTGAACCAGATACAACATAAATAAAGTAGGTTTCTTGCGGCGAATGATTATGAGTTTTAGTCTATCAAAGTCTTTAATTTTAAAGTTCTTTTTTAACAAATATTTATATTGCTAGTGAAAAGGTAACAATAAGATGAACACCAATAACTTCCTTAAAAATACCCTTAAATGTAGGTTTAGCTAAGTAAAAGTTCTTGTTACCATATTGCCCAGTGGCAACATGGGTTGTCGACCCTTTTATTATTTCCTTTGGATCCCATCAATGAAAATCATTTCCTTTAATATCAATGGCATACGCGCTCGTCTTCATCAGTTACAAGCGTTAATCGATAAGCACCAGCCAGATGTCATTGGCCTGCAAGAAATTAAGGTACATAACGACCAGTTCCCGATTGCCGATGTAGAAGCTATGGGTTATCACGTCTACTTTCATGGCCAAAAAGGCCATTATGGTGTGGCAATGATGTGCAAAAAGCCTGCTATTGAAGTGCAGTATGGTTTTCCCTCTGATGATGAAGATGCTCAGCGCCGAATGATTATGGTGAGTTACCCTATGGATAACGGCGAAACGGTGAGAGTGTTAAATGGCTACTTCCCCCAAGGTGAAAATCAAACCCACGAAACAAAATATCCGGCTAAACGTAAATACTATAAAGATTTGATGGGTTATCTAAACAAGTACCACACGCCTGACGAAAATGTGATTGTGATGGGTGATGTCAACATTTCTCATACCGATTTGGATATAGGTATTGGCGAGCCTAACCGCAAACGTTGGTTACAAACCAAAAAATGCAGCTTTTTGCCTGAAGAGCGCGAATGGTTAAACACATTGATTGATTGGGGATTTACCGATGGATTTCGCGATATGTACCCTGAGGAATCAGAGAAATACAGTTGGTTTGATTATCGTTCAAAAGGTTTTGTCGACAACCGCGGCCTGCGCATAGATTTGATTTTAGCCACTGCTAAATTACACGCAACACTCACAGAAGCTGATGTGGATTATGAGTTAAGAGGAATCGAAAAACCTTCTGATCATGCACCTATTTGGGCTGTGTTTAATGACTCTTGAATAAATAACTGTGGAACAAACCTCATACTTTACTGATTTACAAACTTTGGCTGGGCTTCTTAGCCTAGCTATATTTTATTTAGTCAGTAAAAAATTGATTTTTTCTCGATTAATATCAGATAAAAAATGCCAACATTTAGTATTTGGCAGTGCAGCTCTGGTATTTCTTTTGTGGATGTTTCGTACCGGAATATACGATGGGCTAACGGTGCATTTTTTATGGTTGTCAGCCCTGCCCTTATTATTGGGATTTCGTTGGGCAATTTTTAGTGCCAGCTTAGCCTTGATAGGCGTAACACTCTTTGGCAAAGAAAGTGTTGAGATGTTAGGCGTAAATTTTTTGTTAGGTGTGCTCGCGCCTATCTCCCTAACCTACGGTTTTTATAGCCTTACCTTTCATAAACTACCAAGACACCTGTTTATCTATATTTTCCTTTGTGCCTTTATTCCTGGAGCGATGGCCATAGGCTTAAAAATGCTGGCACTAAGTGGCTATTTTTATCTTGATGGAGTGTACAGCTGGCAGGTCATTGCGGATAATTATTTAGTACTTACTACTTTAATGTTATTTCCTGAAGCGATGTTTAATGGCATGACTATCACCTTACTGATCATCTACAAACCAGAGTGGGTATATACCTTTTACGACAAGTTATATTTGGATGAGCAATAGACTTTAAACTTCAATTGATAAAGTTCTCTGCGGTTTTAATTTACTCAGCCTATTTTTTTAAATGGCTATGTTTGTATTAACTGTTGTTGAACACTAAACATACTGTTTTTATTGAACTTTTCATCATTGTCCAAAT